>JADZFZ010000112.1 GCA_020854145.1 Deltaproteobacteria bacterium
AGCGGATCGTCGCCCGAGAGCACCGACAGGCGGTCGCCGGTTCGCTCGAGGATCTCCTGCGTGCGCAAGACGTTGCCCGATGCCTCCTTGACCGCGACGACCTCGGGGATCTCGGCGAGCTGCGCGACCGTGTCGGCTTGCAGATCGCACATCGTCCGGCTGGGCACGTTGTAGAGGATGGCCGGCATGGGCACGTCGCGCAGGATCGCGCGGTAGTGCGCGATGAGGCCGGCCTGGGTCGGCTTGTTGTAATAGGGCGTGACGAGCAGCAGCCCGTCGGCGCCCGCTTCGCGCGCGGCGCGGGCGAGGTCCGTGGAGACCGCCGTGCTCAGCGTCCCCGCACCCGCGAAGACGGGCGCGCGCTTGGCGTTCTGCTCCACCACGATGCGCACGACCCGCGCTTGCTCCGCGGGCGACATCGTCGCCGACTCGCCGGTCGTCCCGCACGGGATGAGCCCGGTGATCCCACCCGCAACCTGTCGATCGACCAGAGCGCGCAGCGCTTCCTCGTCGACGCCTCCGTCCTTCATGGGCGTGGCGAGCGCCGTCCAAGCGCCCCGCATCGTGCTGACCCAGCTCGACCTCGTCGTCATCTCTGCTCCTTCGGAATTGGAGACCAGGCTCCTTCTCCCCGAATGAGGAGAAGGTCGGGTGAGGGGCGAGCGCCCGCTCGAGCTCCGTGTCCCGCTTAGCCCACTGCCCTGCCGTCGGCGACCCATGCGGGCAGCCAGCCGTCGAGCGGACCGTCACGACGCTCGATCAGCGCGAGGAACCCCGCGTCGCGCGCGAGCGCCTCGGGCCCGGCGTCGAGCGCCGCCACGAGCCGCATCACCGCGGCCGTCCGCTCGCGCGCTTCGTCGACCTCGGCCTCGCACGTGGCGGCGGCGAGCCACGCGGACTCGCGCACGGCCGCGCGCATGGCGCGACCGGCGAGCGTCGCCGGACCGGCGCGGTGATGGCGCGCGGCCGCACGCGCGACCTCGCGCGCTGCGTGGTGCATGTGACGCATCAACGGCGCGGTGGTCGCGTTCACCCATTCGCGCGCGGCACCGCTCGGCGCGGTGGATGACAGCGCGAGCGAGACGGGCAACGTCGGCATCGAGCGGTCGAGCAGCGACGACAGGGTGTCCGGGCGCGATGCGTCGGGTGCGTCGGGGCTCTGCCACAGCGACGCGATGAGGCGAGCGAGACCCGCGGATCCCAGCGTCGCGACGTCGTGCGCGACGACGTCGGGCCCCGCACGGTCGGCGGGCGCCTCGAGCGTGCCGCGTGCGAGCCTGGCGACGACCAGCCCGCTGCCGAGCCGCGCCAGACCGACGCGGTGGGCGGCGAGCGCGGCCGTCGTCACCAGCGTCAGCGCCACGCCCGCACGCGCGAGCGGGTCCTCGATCTCGGGTGCGACGCCGCACGCGGGCGCCCAGAACACGCGTGGCCTGAGACCGACGACGCGCTCGCAGACGTCCAGCGCACCCTCGATCTGCACGCGCAGCGCCGACGGCACGGGCACCAGGGCGGGCAGGAACGCACCCGTCAGCGCGGTGGTGCCGAGCTCGATCACCTCGTCGCGCGCCAGGCGAGCGAGCACCTCGACGAGCGGAACACCGAGACGCTCGAACGCCGTTCGCGCGGGCGCGTCCGCCGGCAACGCGGCGGCGTGACGAGCGAGCCGGTCGAGGTGTCGCGAGTCGTCCCATCGGAGCAGGGCAGCCGGAGGAACGACGAGCGTGCCGAGCCGGCGCCGCCCTTCGCGACCGAGCACGAAGAGCGCGTCGAGCAGCGGCAACCAGGCCCGCGCGTCGTGCCCGACCGCGTGCTCGTCGCCCGAGGGCCGCGACGCCGCACCCCCCTCGAGCACGACGTGAAAGACCTGCTGCCGTTGCACCACGCGCGCGACGATACACCCGGACGGATTCGTCGATCGGCGCCGTTTCGCCACCCGCGAGGGCGACGGCCTTCTACACTGCCGCGAGAGCAGATGCCGGGTGCTGCACGACATTGGCGCCGCGGTTCGGCGCGCGCGATCGACGAGGAAGCGGCGCTGCGCGCCCGCGACGAGCTGCGCCGATCGGGCGGCAGCGACGAGCCCGAGCACGTCGAGATCGTCGAGATGCTGGCCGTGCACGCGCCCGCGGTGCTGTCCTACGCGCTGCGCGACGCGGAGCTCGTTCCCTGGGCCCTCGCGAGCGATCTCGAGCGGCCGCGGAGCGAAGCGGACATGCGCTCGGTCTTCGCGATGGTGACCGCCCACGCGGACGACGGAGCGACCTTGCGGCGCACGCTCCGCAAGCAGCATCACCGCGAGACGGTGCGGGTCGTGCTGCGCGAAGTGATGGGCCTCGCAGACATCGACACGACGAGCCGCGAGATGGCGGCCATCGCGTGCGGCGCGATCGAAGCGGCGCTCGACGCCGCGCGACGCACGGCGTTCGCACGTTTCGGACGTCCGCACCTCGCGGACGGCTCCGCCTGCGAGCTCGTCGTCCTCGGCATGGGCAAGCTCGGCGGCGACGAGCTCAACCTGGGCAGCGACGTCGATCTCTGCTTCTTCTACCCGAGCGACGACGCGACCGTCGACGGCGACTCGATCACCGCGCACGAGCTGCTCGGTCGCGTCGCGAAGAGCACGGCTGCGGCGCTCGCGGACGTGACCGAGGACGGGTTCGTCTACCGTGTCGATCTGCGCTTACGCCCCGAGGGCACGCGCGGGCCCTTGGTCAACAGCCTCGCGAGCGCCGAGCGGTACTACGAGACGTGGGGCCGCACGTGGGAACGTGCCGCGCTCCTGCGCGCACGGCCCGTCGCCGGTGATCGCGGCTTCGGGCGCGCCTTGCTCGACGCGCTCCGGCCGTTCGTGTTCCGCCGAAGCGTCGACCCCGGCGTCGCACGCGAGATGGCCGAGATGCTCGCGCGCACGCGGCGCGAGCTGAGGGTCGATGACGCGAGCGACGTGAAGCTCGGCCGAGGCGCGATCCGGGAAGCCGAGTTCTTCGTGCAGACGCTCCAGCTCGTGTGGGGTGGTCGACATCCGGACCTGCAGGTGCCGGGGACGATGGACGCGCTCGGCCGTCTGCGCTCGGCCGGCCTCGTCTCGGATCGCGAGGCAGACGCCCTCGCGGACGCTTGGGCGCTGCTTCGTCGCGTCGAGCATCGCATCCACGCGAGCGCTGGCTATCAGTCGCACTCGCTGCCGCCCGATGCGCGGGCGCGCGATCGCCTCGCCCGGTCGCTCGGCTTCTCGGGCACGCGCACGCTCGAGGGTGCGCTGCGCGAGGCGCGCGCGGAGGTGGCCGAGCTCTTCGATTCGCTCGGAGCCGGACCCGCCACGGGCCCGGACGACCCGATCACGCGGCTGTGCGATCGCGTGGCGGCAGGGGCACCGCTCGAGGAGCTCGTGTCCGAGGTCGAGCAAGTGCTCGGCGCACAGCGGGCCGAAGAGACCACGGGGCACCTGCTCCGGCTCGGTCGTCGAGCCGACATGCCGCTCGGCCCGGTCGGCCGAGAGCGACGCAAGGACGTGGGCCCGCTGCTGCTCCGCGAGGCGGCGGGCAGCGCGGACGTCGACGCCGCCATCCGCGCGCTGGCGGATCTGTTCAACCACGGACCCATCGGATCGTTCGCCTCGACGTTCGAGCGCATGCTCGCCGAGAGCCCGCATGGCACGCGACGCCTGGTGTCGCTGCTGGGCGCGAGCAGGACGCTCGCGCAGGCGCTGGTGGGTCATCCCGAGACGACGCACGCGCTCGTCTCCACGACGGCCGCTGCGCTCGACCCGGTTCGCATCGCGGAGACCGTCGCCGACGAGGTCGCGATGGCGGTCGAGCCCGAGGAGCTCGTGGCGACCCTGCGGCGGATCAAGCGCGAGATCACGCTGCGCATCGGGTTGCTGGACGTGGCCGACGAGCTCGAGCTCGACGACGTGCTCGCTCGGCTGAGCGCGCTCGCCGAGGCCGAGGTCGCCGCCGCGATCGATCGCGCGATGGTCGACGTCTGCGCGGTCCGCGGCGTGCCGATGCGCTCGAGCGATCCGACCGAGCCCTCGCGCATCGCGGTGTTCGCGATGGGGAAGCTCGGTGGCCGCGAGCTCGGCTATGCCGGCGACCTCGACCTGCTCTTCGTGTACGACGAGGACGGCGAGACGACGACGGGGCGAGCCAGCACCGAGGTGTTCGCGCGCGCCGCGCAGCGGGCGATGGCGCTGCTCAGCGTGCCCGACGCGGAAGGCCCCGGATGGTCGCTCGACACGCGCCTCAGGCCGAGCGGCAACCAGGGTCTGCTCGTGGTGTCGCGCGCCGGTTTCCTGCGCTATCACGAGAAGGGAGCGCGTGCGTGGGAGCGGCAGGCCCTGCTCAAGGCACGCCCGATCGGCGGCGATCCCGATCTCGGCGCGCTCCTCGCGCACGACATCGCCGAGATCGCGTACGCGCCTGCCGGCGACTTTCCCGCGCTCGCCGCCGAGATCGTCAAGATGCGACGACGCATGCAGGACGAGCTCGGACGCGAGACCCCCGACCGCATGAACCTCAAGACGGGACGCGGAGGCCTCGTCGACATCGAGTTCCTCGTCCAGGCGCTGCAGATGCGACACGGCGCGACCGACGCATCGGTCCGGACCCCGTCGACGCGCGAGGCGCTCACTGCCCTCGCGGCACACGGCTACCTCGCTCGCAACGTCGCGCGGCGGCTCGACGAGGCCTACGTGCTCCTGCGCAGCATGCAGCAGTGCATCGCGCTCCTCGACGATGCGCTCGATCCGACGCTGGTCGTCGGCTCGCGGGTGCTCGCGCGCGTGGCGCGGCGCCTGGCGATCCGCGACCGCGACGGCGCCGCCGCGGTGGACGTGATGCTCGACGTCTACCGCCGCACGACCGCCGACGTGCGCGCGGTGTTCGAGGCCGAGCTCGGCGCGGTGTGACCGTCTATCTCGAGCCGTGTGCGCTCACCACGCGATCGGCACCGGCGTCGACCGGTCGTCCGTCGTCCCGTCACCGAGCTGCCGGCCTCCGTTGATGCCCCAGCAACGCACGTCGTCCGCACCGGTGCGCGCACAAGCGAAATACTCGCCTGCCGCGATCTCCGTCACGCCCACGAGACCGTTCACCGCAACGGGCGCCGGGCTCCCGAGCAGCGGGACGTCGTTGCCCAGCGCGCCGTTGGTGTCCGCGCCCCACGCGCGCACGGTGCCGTCGATCATCCGCGCGTACGTCGCATGGCGACCCGCATCGATCTGCGCCACGTCGAGCAGATCCGGCACCCGAGCCGGCACGTGCGACAGCCCGCCCTGCCCCGTCCCGAGCTGGCCGGCTCCGTCGGAGCCCCAGCACCACACCGTCGCGTCCGCACGCAACGCGCACGTATGGAAGTCGCCCGTGGCGATGGCCACGACGTCGTCGATCCCCGGCACGACGACGGGACGCTCGACGCACACGGTCCCGGTGTCTCCGCCGCACGGGCCGTGCGGGACGTCGCCGTCGCCCAGCTGCGCCTCGGAGTCGTCGCCCCAGCAGAGGACCTCTCCGCCGCGCAGCGCGCACGTGTGCGTCCGACCCGCCGAGATCGCCGAGACGCCCTCGAGCCCATCGACGCGCACGGGCAGACGGCTGCACGGGATCTCCTGCACGGTGCCCCCGCCGCAGCGATCGGGCGAGCCCGCTCCTTCGCCGAGCTGTCCGCGCTCGTCCTGCCCCCAGCACGACACCGACCCGCTCCGATCGAGCGCGCAGACATGGCCGAAACCGCTGTCGATCGCGACGACGTCCACGAGCCCCACGTCGCCCGCGGACGGCCGGCATGCGTCGATCCGCCGGTCGGCGTCGCACGCGTCACCGGCGACGACGCCCGCACCGAGCGCGCCGTAAGTGCCGTCGCCCCAGCAGCGCACGCTGGCCTCGGGGAACAGCGCGCAGGTATGGAGGAACCCCGGCGCGACGGCGACGGCGCCGTCCGCTTCGCGCGCCCTCACGGGAGCAGCGCAGTCGTAGTCGCCGGCGCTGGCGCACGGGGTGTGGTCGAGCCGCAGGTCACCGAGCTGCCCAGCGCTGTTCATGCCCCAGCACCACACCGAGCCGTCGCTGCGTCCTGCGCACGCGTGGTTGAAGCCCGCCCCGAGCGCGACGACCGACTCGTGCTCTTGCCCACAGAAAGCCGGTCTCCCGTCGCGTACGAGCGTGCAGGCCGAGACGTGGCTCGTGCCGCAGAGGCCGTCGCCGCACGTCTGCTCCGGCTCGCACGTGCGCTCGACGCACGCCGCCTCGAGCCGTATCGGCAGGACGATGCGCGTGTCCGGCAGGAACACGAGACGCTGCTCCTTCGTCACGTACGCCCGCCCTTCGCGGGATGCGACCACCTCGAAGCGGTAGACGACCTGGCCGGCGTGGCCCGGCG
>JADZFZ010000113.1 GCA_020854145.1 Deltaproteobacteria bacterium
ACTGGGACGACGACAGAGCGCCCTTCGTGATGCGCGACACCGACGCTCTGTTCGTCCGCTGGGTCTCGCTCGGTGCGGGACGCTCCGCCGTCGGCTGGCCCACGTCGGCGCCGCAGTGGCACGGGATAGCGCGCGTCCTGTGGTGCACGCGCGGTGCGTTCGTGGAGCACCCGATGTTCGGCATCCAGCTCGTCGGCGGGACGATCTACGCGTCGTGGTCGCAGGCCGGCGCGATCGACGGATCCCTCGGTGCGCCGACGAGCGAGGCCATCGCCGGCGCCGAGCCCGGCAGCGTCACGCAACGCTTCGAGCGCGGCGTGCTCGCGTGGTCCCCGACGCGCGGTCCGAGCTGAACCCCGTCCCGAGCACGGACGCGGCTCACGGACCCCGCGACGGCTCCACGGGCACGGCGCGAGCGTCGCGCGAGAGCGATGCGTCGTTCTCGACGTAGAGCGCTCGGTCCGTGACGCGGCTCTCGTCGAAGCCGCCGGCCGGCATGCAGGCTCCCACCGGATGGCCGCGGATCTGGCCGTCGTCGAGGTCGGCCCCGCCCTCGTCGGCGACCTGGACGCCGCAGAGCGCTCCGTTGCTGGCGGCGAAGCGCACGAGCGTGACGACTCCGCCTCCGTAGCCGCCCGCGCTCGCGGACGCGCCCATGGCGTCGAGGTGCGTCGCCTCGACCACGACGTCGCGCAGGACGGCGCTGGACCGGATGCCGTACGCGCCGGCGCCGAGCCCGCGCGCGCCTTCGACGCGCACGCGGTCGAGGTCGATGGCGCCGCCCGAGACGGCCACGATCCCGGCGCCGGGATCGGCTCCGTCCGAAGGTGCGCCCACCGTCACGTCGGAGCCCGTGACGCGGCTGTTGACGTCGCCCGCGAGCACGCCGGCGACCTCGTAGCCGGACACGGTCGCGCGGCTCACCGCCACGATGCTCTGGTCGATGGCGCGCACCCCCCAGCGGCCTTCGATCACGAGGTCCTCCGCGTGCGCGGTCGCGCCTCCTCGCGACGTGATGCCGCTCTGGAAGCCGATCGAGGTCACGCGGTGGAGGTCGACCACGACGCCGACCCCATCCGCGCGCACGCCCGAACGGATGCCCATCCCGCCTCCTTCGAGGCGTGCGTCCGCGAGCACGAGCGACGCCCCCATCGCGTCGGGTGGCTCTACCGTGGCGACGAAGCCGTCGCCGGTCGTGGCGCGCAGCAGCACACGTTCGACGAGCACGCGTCCGACTGCGACCTCGAGCGCCGCGGGGGCGTCGCTCGCCGCGCCCGACGGCCCGCTCATCACGACGTCGTGGAGGCTCACCGTCGTCGGCGCCGCGTCGGCGGGCTCCGTCAGGACCCGCACCGCGCGCCCGACCGCGTTGCCCAGCACGAGCGCCCGCCCATCGACCGTGCCGCCGCGAACGTCGAGCGCGGGGCTCACCGCGGCCGACGACGTCGTGCGCACGTCGCGCACCACGACGTCGGTCGCGTCGAGCGTCGTGCCCTCCGACTCGACGCGGATGCCCGCGGTCGATGCGCGCGTCACGACCACCCGCTCGAGCGTCGCGTCACAACCGAGCGAGGCGCGGACACCGATCCCGTCGGTCCGATCGAGCCGCGGCGTGGTGTCCCGCACGAGCGCGCCTCGCAACGTGAGCGAGCCGCCCGTGCAGTCGACGCCGACCGCGCGGCTCTGCTCGACGCGCACGCGATCGAGCGCGATGCGTCCGCCACGCTCGACCGCGAGACCCGCGCCGCCCGTCGTTCCGACCGCGCGCGTGTCGCGCACGATCGCGTCGGCGCCCTCGATCACCGCCGCGTCGCCCGCGGCCACGAGCGCCGCTCCGGTCGCCCGCTCGACGACGAGCTCGTGCACCTCGACGCGCCCACCCGTCCCTGCCGCTCCACCGTCGTCGATGCCGGCACCGACGGTGTCGCGCAGCGCCGCGCGCGACAGCACGAGCGAGGTCCCGGCGCCGCGAAGCTCGATCCCGCTGCCCCCGGCGTCCTCGATCACCGCAGCGTCGATCGTCGAGGTCGCACCCGCACGGAGCGCGACGCCGACGGGCCCGCCGACGACGTGCAGCCCGTTGGCCACGAGCGAGCCGCCCGACACGAGCAAGGCCGCGCCGTCCGCGATCGTGGTGCCGTCCACGACGACTGCGTCGAGCGTGAGCGCCGCGCCGCCGGTCGCCTCGATGCCGGCGACCGTCAGCTCGCGCAGGCCGACCGCGGCGGCGCCCGTCGAGACCGAGACGCTCGGGCCCCCGGCCGCTCCGGCGGCTCCCGCAATCCGTGTCCGCGCGGCGCACGCGCCCACGAGCACCACGTCGTCCGCACCGAGCGCGAGCGTCTCGGCGTACGTGCCCGACGCGATCACGACGACCAGGCGTCCGGTTCGCGGCGTCGCGAGCGCGTCCGCGATGCGCGACATGGGGGTGGCCTCGCTCGTACCGTCGCCCCCGGGCGCGACCCCCGCGCGCACGTACCGACGCGTCCCCGTGATCGCGCTCGCATCCGGCCAGTCGCCCGCGGGGCACGCGATGCCCACCGGCGCGCAGCCCGCACCGCCGGGCAGGTGCACCGAGCCCGCGACGCAGGCGGTCTCCTCGCCCGACGCCGGCCACGGGTCACACGCCGCGACAGGATCGTCGGGCGGCGCGGGCGCCACGCGACGCCAGCTCGCCGGGCATGGCTCGAGCACCCTCGGGGGCGCCGCCGCCGCGACGGCACCCTCCCCGAGATCGGGCAGCCACCCGACGACGGGCGGGCTCGCGACGGCCGCCTCCGCCGGCGCGACGGGCGACGATGGAACGAAAGGTCCCGTGTCGGCGCCCGCGTCGACGACGGACGCCTCGCGCGCCCCATCGATCCCCGCGTCGACAGGCCCGGAATCGATCGGCGACGTGTCATCCGTCGCTCCATCGATCGATGGAGCGGCGTCGGGTTCCACGGCGCCGTCCCCGGGTCGCGGGCCACCGAGGTCCGCGACGTTCGTGACCGCCGCGTCGTCGCACGCCGCGACCAGGAGCAGGACGGCCACCCAAGGGAGGGCCATCGCTCCGCGCGTCGGACGCTCGGGCGCACCGGTCCGCATGACGGGACGATCCCGTCGGTGCGCGCCGCGCGTCAAGCCGCGCCGCCGTGGCGTCTCTCGGTGGCGCGGATGCTGCCGGAGCGCCCAGCCGGCACGTACGAGCGCGTCACTCCGGTGGCGCTCGACCCGGCTCGAGCTGCGAGAGCACGTCGTAGGCGGCGCGCTTGTAGAGCTCGCTCAGCGTCGGGAAGTTCAAGACCGCGCGGAGGAAGTAGTCGATCGTGCCTTCGAAGTGCATGCACGCCTGCCCGACGTGGACGAGCTCCTCCGCGTGCTCGCCGACGATGTGCACGCCGAGCACGCGACGCGATGCGGGATCGGCCAGGAGCTTCAGCATGCCGTGCGGATCGCCCATGATGTGCCCGCGATCGCGGTCGGCGTAGCCCGCGCGACCCACCAGGTACGGCTTGCCCGCGGCCGCGAGCTCGCGCTCCGTGGCGCCGACCGCCGCGCAGCTCGGCAACGTGTAGAGGGCGTGCGGGACACCTCCGTGGATCGCGAGCTCGCCGAGATCGAACGCGTGCGCGACCGCGGCGCGACCCTGCTCCATCGCGATCGACGCGAGCTGCGGGAAGCCCACCACGTCGCCCGCCGCGTACAGATGGTCGAACCCGTCGAGGCGCCCGTGCGCATCGACGCGAGGGCTCCCGCGTTCGTCGAGCACGGCGCCGATCGACTCGAGGCCGAGCTCGCGCGTGTTGGCTCGTCGTCCGCCCGAGAAGAGGAGCTGCTCCGCCTCGAGGGTCGTCGACGACGTCTCTACGCGCACGCGCCCGGGCGCAGCCAGCTCGCAGCGCTCCACGCGCTCGCCCAGATGGAGCGCGATGCCCGCCGCGCGAAACGCCTCCATCAACCGATCGCTCACCTCGTCGTCGGCGAAGTCGACGATGCGCGCTCGCTCCTCGACGAGCGCGACGTGCGACCCGAGCGCGGCGAAGATCGACGCGTACTCCGCGCCGATGGCCCCGCCGCCGATCACGACGAACGTCCGCGGCACGTCGGGCACGTCGAGGATCGTGTCGGAGGTGTGCACGTGGATCCCGTCGAACGGGAAGGCGCGCGGACGCACGGGCCGCGATCCCGTCGCGATCAGGATCACCCCGGCCCTGAGCGTGCTCGTGCCCCCGTCGACGTGCGCGATGGCGAGCGTGTGCGGGTCCTCGAAGCGCGCAGCCCCCACGCGCAGCTCCACCGCGTGCTCCTCGAGGCTGCGTCGCACGCGTCCGACGCGCTCGTTGCACACGCCGCGCACGCGCCGCAGCATGGCCTGCATCGAAGCGGGCCTCGGCGCGCCGTAGACGTCCTCGAGGTGCCGCCGCGAGCCCGAGTAGCAGAGCGCGATCTCGCGGAGGATCTTCGACGGGATCCCGCCGCGCACGCACGCGCTGCCCGCTGCCGCGTCGCGATCCACCACGACGACGCGCTTGCCGTGCCACGCCGCCTTGATCGCCGCCTTCTCACCCGCCGGGCCTGCCCCGATGATCGCGAGGTCGTAGTCGTCGCGCATGCGCGCAAAGTACCCCAAGGGCGCCGGCCGCCGCCTGCAGCGCGCCGACCGGAGCGTCGCGCGTGGGCGGATCCGATCACGAGCGCGGCGGCCGTCGCTCGACGATACTGGGATCGTGCGACCGGGCGACGTGCTCGAGGAGCGGTACCGGCTCGACGTCGTCGCGGGCCGCGGCGGCGGCGGCACGGTCGTTCGCGCGCTCGATCTCGCGAGCGGACAGACCGTCGCGATCAAGCTGATGCGCGGCGTCGACGCGCACCAGGTGGCGCGCTTCTCGCGCGAGGTCGCCGTGCTCGCTTCGCTCGGCGCACCGGGCATCGTTCGTTTTCTCGGCAGTGGCAACACCCCGAGCGGCATGCCCTATCTGGTGATGGAGTGGGTCGAGGGCGAGTCGCTCGCGGCGCGGCTGTCGCGCGGACGGCTCTCCGTGGAGGAGACGCTCGCAGTCGCACGCGCGGTCGCGGCAGCGCTCGCGGTGGCGCACGCGCACGGCGTCGTGCACCGAGACGTCAAACCGTCCAACGTGCTGCTCGAACGAGGCGATGCCGCACGCCCGAAGCTGCTCGACTTCGGCATCGCGCGGCGCACCGACGCGGTGCACGACCTGACCGACACGGGTCAGGTGGTGGGCACCTACGCGTACATGGCGCCCGAGCAGGCGTGGGCACGTCATCGGCTCGGCCCGCCTGCCGACGTGTTCGCGCTCGGGTGCGTGCTGTTCGAGTGTCTGACGGGTCGCAAGGCGTTCCGCGCGACCGACGGACGGGCCGTGCTCGCGAAGGTCCTCCTCGAGGATCCGCCGCGCGTGCGCGAGCTGCGTGCGGACGTGCCACCCGCGCTCGACCGGTTGGTGGGGCGGATGCTCGCCAAGGATCCGTCGCTGCGGCCCTCGGACGGCGCAGCGATGGTGTCGGAGATCGACGCGCTCTCGGTCGAGCGTCCCTCGACGCGCGCCGACGGGGAGGAAGAGGAGACCACGTCGCTGACGACGAGCGAGCGACGGGTGTTCGTCGTGGTGGTCGCACGCGCGGGCCTCGAGGTACCCGTCGTGCTCGACGAGCCGGGCGAGACGGACGCGACGCTCGTGTCGGACGAGGTCGAGCTGCTCTCGGCGCTCGGCGCGTGCGGCGCGCGCGCGGAGGTGCTCGCCGACGGCTCGGTCGTCGCGGTGCCGGTGGCGCCGGGGATGCCCACCGATCAGGCCGTTCGCGCCGCGCGGTGCGCGTTGACGTTGCGCGAGCGACTGCCTGCGGCGCCCATCGCGATCGCCACCGGGCTCGGCGAGACGACCGGCGGCGCCGTCCCGACCGGAGACGTCATCGAGCGCGCGTTCGCGGCGGTCGGCGAGACGCGCAAGGGCGAGATCGTGGTGGACGTGACGACCGCGTCTCTGCTCGGGTCGCGTTTCGACGTGCGGCCGCGCGACGCCGTGCTGGTGCTCGTCGGCGAGGCCACGGGGCTCGAAGGTCGCAGGCTCGTGCTCGGGCGCGTGACGCCGTTCGTGGGTCGCGAACGCGAGCTCGCGGTCGTGGCGGCGACGTGGCTCGAGTGCGTGGAAGAGCCGGCGGCGCGGGCCTTCGTGGTCGTGGGCTCCGCGGGGACGGGCAAGACCCGGCTGCAGCAGGAGATCGTGGAGCGCCTCGGTGCTGCGTCGGCCGGAGCGATCGAGGTCCTGCTCGGACGCGGCGATCCGATCCGCGACGGTGCGCCCTTCGGCGTCGCGGGCGACCTCTTGCGGCGCGCGTGCGCCGTGCTCGATGGCGAGCCGATCGACGACCGGCGGACGAAGCTGCTCGGCCGCGTCCGGGCGCTGCTCGGCGATGCCCCCGATGCCGAGAGCACGGCGTGGTTCCTCGGCGAGATCGCTGCGGTGCCATTCGACTCCGCGGGACGCGAGCTGCTCCGTTCCGCACGCGCGGACGCCATGCTCATGGCGGACCTCACGTCGCACGCGTGGGTGCGCTGGCTCGGAGCGCTGACCGACGCGACCCCGGTGCTGCTCGTGCTCGAGGATCTCCACTGGGGCGACGAGCCGAGCTTGCGCCTCGTGGGCGCGGCGTTGCGGCAGCTCGAACGTCGAGCGCTGCTGGTGCTCGCGATGACGCGACCCGAGACCCCACGCGGGACCGAGCAGCTGCTGCGCGCGCCGGGCGCGACGGAGCTGCGGCTGCCGCGGCTCGGGCCGCGCGCGGCGACCGCGCTCGTGCGCGAGGTGCTCGGAGACCTCTCGGATCTCGAGGTCTCGCGCATCGTGAAGCAGGCCGACGGACACCCGTTCTATCTGGAGGAGCTCTTGCGCGAACGCGCGACCGCGCCGGCGGCGGCGCCGCCCGGCGGAGCCCCGACGAGCGTGCTCGCGATGCTCCACGCACGCCTCGCGGCCCTGCCCGAGGAGCAGCGTCGCGTGCTCCGCGTGGGCTCGGTGTACGGCGGACGTTTCTGGCGCGACGCCGTCGCGGCGCTCGTGCGCTCGACGTCGCTCGACGTGGACCTCGACGCGCTCGTGAGAGCCGAGCTCGTCTCGCC
>JADZFZ010000114.1 GCA_020854145.1 Deltaproteobacteria bacterium
GCCCGCGGCGCCATCACCTCGGTCGAATCGTCTACGCTTCCGAGCCACGCTCCAGTGAACTCGTGCGGGCTCGGTGCGAGAAGGGCGCATCAAAGGAGGGTCCCATGAGAATCTCGGCGCAGTCCCCCACCGTCACGAGCGGCACCGTCGACCCCAACGGCCCCGCCGCTCCCCGCGGCGTCATCGACCCCAACGGCCCCGCAGCTCCCCGCGGCGTCATCGACCCCAACGGCCCCGCAGCTCCCCGCGGCGTCATCGACCCCAACGGCCCCGCCGCTCCCCGCGGCGTCATCGACCCCAACGGCCCCGCCGCTCCCCGCGGCGTCATCGACCCCAACGGCCCCGCCGCTCCCCGCGGCGTCATCGACCCCAACGGCCCCGCCGCTCCCCGCGACACGGTAGCTCGCTCGTCCCCGAGCGACCGCACCACACTGGCCTCGCCGGTGTCGAGCTCTCCGGCGAGGCGCATCGAGAACCTGGACTTGGCGACGGCGCAGCTCGCGCGTCCGCTGCGCGCGTGACGTCACCTCGTGTCGCGACCCGGGTCCGGTCGAGCACTGCGCGAGCCCACGACACGGCCGCGGCCGCAAACCGCATGGGATCTCGCGAGCGCGGAGCGGCAGCGCGCTGGAGCATCGGGTATGATGTTCGTATGACCACCGAGAAGGTCGCGGTGACCATCCCGGCCGAGACGCTGAAGAGGGCACGTAAGGAAGTGCGTGCTGGACGTGCGAAGTCGCTGAGCGCGTTCGTCAGCGACGCGGTCGCCGAGAAGCTCCATCGAGATGAGCTCTCGGACGTGCTCGACGCGATGGACGCCGAGCACGGGGCTCCCGGAACGGCCGCTACGGAATGGGCGCGAAACCTCCTTCGGCGGTAGTGCTCGACGCCGGCGCTCTCGTGGCGTTCGAGCGCGGCGAGGAGCGGATTCGCGCGCTACTCCGTCACGCAGTCGCCACGCGCGCCCGGGTAGTCGTCCCGTCGGGCGTGCTCGGGCAGGTCTGGCGAGGTGGCGCACGCCAGGTCGCGCTGCGAGCGCTCGTCGCTTCGTCGATCTGCGAAACGCCTCCGCTCGATCGCGTGATGGCCCAAGCGGCCGGCGCTCTCTGCGGACGCGCGGGCACGTCCGACCTCATCGATGCCTCGGTGGTCCTGACGGCGCGCCGGGAGCGCGCTCCAGTCCTGACGGCCGACGTGGACGACCTGCGGCGCCTCGATCCCACGTTGACTCTCGTGCGCGTCTGACCGGAGCTCGCAACGGCAGGGTCGAGGTCGACGTGCTCGCCCCCACATCGGATCGTAGACGACGTTCGCGACGCGAGGGGGCACCATGCTCTCGCTTCGCGCCCACGAGAGGAGCACGGCATGGACAAGCGGAGCGCAAGGGACGACGGGCCGACCGTGGCCGCGATCGGCCTCGGCTGCATGGGGATGAGCGAGTTCTACGGCGAGAGCGACGACGCGCGCTCGATCGCGGTCATCCATCACGCGCTCGATCGCGGCGTGACCCTGCTCGACACCGCGGACATGTACGGGGCAGGCAAGAACGAGCGGCTCGTCGGGCGCGCGCTCTCGGGCCGGCGCGACGAGGCCTTCCTGTGCACGAAGTTCGCCGTGCGCCGCGGCGAGGACGGGTCCTTTCTCGGCCTCAGCGGGCGACCGGAGTACGTGAAGACCGCGTGCGACGCGAGCCTCGCGCGGCTCGGGGTCGACCACATCGACCTCTATTACCAGCACCGCGTGGACCCCGAGGTCCCGATCGAGGAGACGGTCGGCGCGATGGCCGAGCTCGTGAAAGCAGGCAAGGTCCGCTGGCTCGGGATGAGCGAGGCAGCGCCCGAGACGCTGCGCCGCGCCGTGAAGGTCCACCCGATCGCGGCGCTCCAGACCGAGCTGTCGCTCTGGAGCCGCGACCCGGAGATCGAGCTCATCGCCACCTGCCGCGAGCTCGGCGTCCTCTTCGTCGCCTACAGCCCTCTCGGGCGTGGGTTCCTGACTGGCCAGCTCCGCTCGCGAGCGGACCTCGCCACGGACGACTTCCGCCGGAACATGCCGCGATTCTCGGATGCGAGCTTCGAGAAGAACCTCGAGCTCGTGAAGCGGGTCGAGGCGCTCGCCGCCGAGAAGGGCCATACCGCTGCGCAGCTCGCGCTCGCCTGGGTGCTCACGCGCGGCGAGCACGTCGTGGCCATCCCGGGCACCCGCAGCACGTCGCGGCTCGACGAGAACGCCGCTGCGGTCGAGGTGCGCCTCAGCGCCGAGGATCTCGCTGCGCTCGACGCGATCCTGCCTCCGGATGCCGCCGAGGGCGCGCGCTACGGCGCGCAAGGGATGGCCTCGGTCAACCGCTGAAACGTCGGCTACGGGCAGAGGCGCGCGTGGCGCAGGTCGGCGTGCGTCGAGTCGTAGTAGACGACGTGCACGTGGCCCGAAGGCATCGCCGCGATCGACGCGTACTGCCCGACTTCGGGGGCCGACTCGATGGTGCGTGACGTCCAGCCGCCTGCAGGCGCACGCGTGGCGTAGCCGAGGTCGTCGGCGGGGATCGTGATCGTCCCGGCCATCCTCGGGGTCCGATCCCAGTACGCGACGTGGAGGCGGCCGGAGGCGTCGACGGCGATCGATGCGTGCTCGCCGAGCTCCCCGGCCGACGAGGCGGTCTCGAGCGTCCACAGGCCTCCCGCGGGACGCGACGCGTACTCGACGTCCTGGCCGGACACGTCGCGGAAGGCGATGTGCGCGGTCCCTGCGGCGTCGGTGATGATCGCCGTGTTGTCGCCGACGTTGCCGCTCGTGGCGACCGCCGCCGGGACGCTGAAGGTGCCGCCCGCGGGACGATAGACGTAGCGGAGGTCGTCGTTGCTCGCGTCGTAGTAGGCGACGTGGATGCCGTCGCTCGCGTCGATCGCGATGGACGCGTGGCTTCCGACGTTGCCCGCCGCGTCGAGGACGGTGGGCATCCACGTGCCACCGATTCGCTCGGCGAAGCGCAGATCGTCGGTGCTGCCGTCGAAGTAGGCGATGTGCGGCTCGCCGCGGGAGTCGACGGCGATGGCGGCCCACTGCCCGACCACGTTGGTCGCCTCGACCAGCGTGCGCGTGAAGCTCGGCGCGCCGGGCGCGAGATAGCCGTAGTAGAGGTCGTCCGCGTTGGTCTCGCGATACGCGATGTGGACACCTCCGCCGTCGTCCACGGCGATGCTCGCGTCGAAGCCCGTGTCGCCCGTCGCGTCGACCACGCGTGTGCTCCACATCCCGCCCGCCGACCGCGTCGCGTAGCGCAGGTCGTCGTCGCCCGAGTCGACGTACGTCACGTGGATGCGGCCGTCCGGTGCCACGGCGATCGACGCGTGCTGCCCGACCGAGCCCACGCTGTCGACGACCTCGGTCCGCCAGGAGCCGCCGCGCTCGAGGCGCGCGTAACGCAGGTCGTTGTTGGACACGTCCCAGTACACGAGGTGCAGCGTGTCGTCCGCGCCCGCCTGGATGCTCGTGTACTGGCCGATCTGTCCCGTCGTCTCGACGGGCACGCTGGACCACGTGCCGCCCGGCGTGCGGACCGCGTAACGCAGGTCGTCGGCGGTCGCGTCGTAGTAAGCCGCGTGCGGGACGCCGTCGCCGTCCACCGTGAGCGACGCGTACTGGCCCACGCCGTTGGCCCCGTTCTCCACGGTCTCGAGCACGAACGACCCGCCGAGCGCGCGGTACGCGTACTCGACCGCATTGTTGCCCACGTCCCAGTAGACGATGTGGACACCTCGCGCGGCGTCGATCGCGATGGACGTGGATTGGCCCGTGTTGCCGTCCGGATCGACCACCTCGGTGGCCCACGTCCCGCCGACGGGCAGCTCCGCGTGCTTCAGGTCGTCGGTGGTCGTGTCGTAGTAGGCGATGTGCACGACGCCCGTCGCGTCGATCGCGATGGACGCGTGCTCGCCGACGTTCGCGGCGTTGTCCACGATCACCGGCGACCACAACCCGCCGGGCGGTCGCACCGCGTACTTCAGCGCGCTCTGCGACGCGTCGTAGTAAGCGACGTGCGCGCCGCCCGCCGAGTCCACCGCGATGGCCGCGTAGCGCCCGACGTCACCCGTCGCGTCGATGGTCGCCGTCTCCGTCGTGCCGTCGGGAGCACGCCGCAGGTAACGCAGATCGTTGCTGCTCGCGTCGCGGTAGGCGATGTGCAGCACACCCGCGGAGTCGAGCGCGACCGCGTTGTCGAGCCCGACGTTTCCCGCGGAGTCGAGCGTCGCGCGCGTCCAGAAGCCGCTCGCGGCGTGGTGCGCGTAGCGCAGGTCGTTGTTGGACTCGTCGCGATACGCGACGTGGACACCGCCGGACGCATCGAGCGCGATCGACGCCTGGGTGCCTACGTTGCCGAACGTGTCCGCCGTGCCCACCACCCACGTGCCCGGCGGACCGCATCCGCAGTCCTCGTCGACCGCGCCGTCGCAGTCGTCGTCCGCGCCGTTGCACCCATCCACCGACCCGGCACCGCTGCACTCGCAGACGCCCGACATGCACACGCTGCCGCTGCCGCACGGCGTACCGTCGGCGAGCACCGTCCACGACGTCGCGCTCTCGGCGAGGTCGCATCGCTCGCACGCGTCGGCCGGGTTGATCGCGCCCGACACGTGGCACTCGCCCAGGATCACGCACGAGCCGGGCGCAGGATCGATCGCGCACCGGTCGGTCGCCTCGTCGCAGCGGTCGGTCGTGCACGCGAGGCCGTCGTCGCACACGCGCGCGCTTCCCGTGCACACGCCATCCGCATCGCATGCGTCGCGCTCGGTGCAGAACGATGCATCGTCGCACGAGCGCCCGACCATCACGGTGAAGCCGTTCGGGTCGACGGTCGGTTCGCACGTGGCGCACTCCGACGCCGGGTCCGGCTCGCCCGCGGAGTAGCAGGCGCCTGCGACGAGGCATGTGCCCTCCACGAGCGGGCGCTCGCACGCGCCGGCCACGCAGCGCTCCGGCGCGGTGCACGTCAGCCCGTCGTCGGCGCAGTCCGCGTCCGCGGTGCACGCGCCGCACGTGCCCGACAGGCACGCGGGAGTCGCCCCGCTGCAAACGATCCCGCACGTCCCGCAGTTGGCCGCGTCCACGCGCGCGTTGACCTCGCAGCCCGGCGACGCATCACAATCGAGGAAGCCCTCGCCGCACCGGCATGCGCCGGCGGCGCACGTCGCGTTGGTCCCGCACGCGTTGCCGCAGCCACCGCACGACGCGGGGTCGCTCGACGTGTCGGTGCACGCTCCGCTGCAGCACGTCTCGCTGCCGTCGCCGCACGTCGTCCCGTCGGCCGCGGGGCCGCGCACACACGAGCCCGTCGGAAGGTCGCAGCGGTCGAGCGTGCACGGGTCGCCGTCGTTGCACGCGACGTCGGACGTGCACGCGGCGCCGGCGTCGGGCACGGGGCCGACGTCCGGAACCGAAGTGTCCTGGGTGGCCGACGGGCCGAGATCGCGCGAGCCCCCGTCGAGCGCCATCCCATCGCAGAACGCGGGTCGTTGCCCCTCGATGAGCGAGCACGACGGCAGCGTGTCGTCGGTGCACACGCCCTCGCTGCACGTCTGGTCGTCGGGACACGCGACGCTCGCGCAGCTCGCCTCGAGCCGCATCTGCAGCACGAGGCGCGTCTTGGGCACGAACACGAGGCGGTGCTGCCGTGCGATGTACTCCTCGCCGCCCACGTAGCCGACCACGCGGAACCGATACGTCGTCCGGCCGACGTGACGGCTCGCCTGCGGCGTGATGCGCACGGACCAGGGAGCGAGGCGGCCGCTCTGGTAGACCGGCACGTGATCGACGACGCGGTAGCTCGTCTCGCCGACGTCGTCGATCACGGAGACGACCAGGCGAAGCTGCTCGAGATCCGCGGGCAGGCCGTCGCCGGCCTCCGTCGTGATCACGTCGACGAGCGCCGGCGCCTCGTCGCCCGCGCAACCAGCCGCGAGCAGCATGCCGACGACAGCCAGCGCAACGGGTCCGCGGCGCATCGGGCAATAGTACCGATTCGCGGCGGCCGCCGCGAAGAGCCCGTGGTCCGCTCTCGCGCGAGGCTCGGAGTCGTTCTAGAACCGCCAGCGGAGGTCGTGATGTCTCTGCCTCGTGTGCGCTTCTCCGCTGCGCTCCTCGGCGCGCTGCTCGCTTCCGGCGGCGCGGCCGCCGCGCAAGACGTCGAGCGCTACAACATCCCGGTCGCCGCGACGGATCCGCAGCTGGGCCCGTCGACCGCGCTCGTCACCGTCGTCACCTTCTCCGAGTTCCAGTGTCCCTTCTGCGCACGCGTGCAGGAGACCCTGCGACAGCTGCGCGAACGTTACGGACAGGAGCTGCGCATCGTCTTCCGCAACAACCCGCTGCCGTTCCACCAGAACGCGATGCCCGCCGCCGAGCTCGCGATGGAGGCCTACGCGCAACAGGGCAGCCAGGGTTTCTGGCGCGCGCACGACCTGTTGTTCGCGAACCAGCGGGCGCTCGAACGGGCGGACCTCGAACGCTATGCGGCGGAGCTCCGGCTCGATCTCGGCCGCGTGCGCACGGCGCTCGAGCAGCACACGCACCGCCCACGCATCGACGCGGACGTCGCGCTCGCGCAACGCATCGGGGCTCGGGGCACGCCCGCGTTCTTCATCAACGGGCGCCAGCTCATGGGCGCGCAGCCGATCGACCAGTTCGTCACCATCATCGACGAAGAGCGCCTCCACGCCGTGACGCTGCTCAACCGCGGCGTATCGCGCGCGGAGCTCTACGCGCGAATCGTCGCGACCGGCCGCAGCGAGGCCCCCGCCGTGCCCACCGCGCCGCAGCAGCCGCGACGCCGCGAGGACCCGGACACCGTCTATCGCGTCCCGGTGACGAACCTCCAGCCGGCTCTCGGTCCGCGCGACGCGCCCGTCACCCTCGTCGTCTTCTCGGACTTCCAGTGCCCCTTCTGCGCGCGCCTGCTCCCGACGCTTCGCGAGCTGCGTGCGACGTACGGCAACCAGCTGCGCATCGTGTGGCGCGACAACCCGCTGCCGTTCCACGAGCGCGCGATGCCCGCAGCCATCCTCGCACGCGAGGCGTTCGCCCGCCGGGGCAGCGACGCGTTCTGGCGCGCGCACGATCTCTTGTTCGAGAACCAGCGCGACCTGAGCGACGCCACGCTCGATCGCATCGCGTCGGAGGTGCGCGTGGACTGGCGCGCCGCGCAGCAGCGTGGTGCGCACCACGCCGTGATCCGCGCGGACATGGAGCTCGCGCGGCAGATCGGCGCGACCGGCACGCCCACGAGCTTCGTCAACGGCGTCAAGCTCCGCGGCGCGCAACCGCGCCAGGCATTCGACGCGCTGATCACCGCGCAGCTCGCACGCGCGCGCGAGGCCATCCAGTCCGGGCGAGCGACTCGTTCCAACGTGTACGACGTCCTCACGCGAGACGGCGCCACGGCGCCCGTGATGATGGACGCCGACGTCGCGCCGAGCCCGACCGCGCCGAGCCCGACCGTCCGCGGGGAGGGCGCGATCGAGCCGCCCTCGGTCTACGACATCGCGGTCCCCACACGCGCGCCCAGCCTCGGCCCCGCTCGCGCACCTCTCGTGCTGCAGTGGTTCGGGGATCTCCAGTGCCCGTTCACGGCGCGCGTGCTCGCCACGCTGACCGAGCTCCGCCGGCAGTACCCGAACGACGTGCGCATCGTGTGGCGCGACTATCCCCTGCCCTTCCACCAGCAGGCGCAGCCGGCCGCGGAGGCGGCGCGCGAGGTGCTCGCGCGCCACGGGAACGACACTTTCTGGCGCGTGGTCACGCACCTCTTCGAGAACCAGCAGCGCTTCGCAAGCGACGCGGAGGGCCTGTGGGCGGTGCTCGCCGAGGTCCGGGGCATCGACATTCGTCGGGTGCGGGCCGCCGTCGAGTCGGGGCGTCATCGCGCTGCCGTCCGCGCGGACATGGACGCCGTCACGCGCGCGGGCGCAAGCATCGGCACCCCGTCGTTCTTTCTCGACGGGCGCCTGTTGCAGGGTGCGCAGCCGATCGATGCCTTCCGCCAGCTCGTCGAGGACGCCCGCGCGCGGCGCCACACGCGTCTGCTCAACGCGACGGCGGTCGCTCGCGTCCCTGCATCTGCAGCTCGATCTCGCGCCGGCGCTCCGCGTAGTCGCGTCGCTGCAGGTAGATGACCAACCCCACGGCGACGATCACCAGCGCGAGCAGGACCGACGCCCACACGATCCAGCGAGACCTGCGCCGCGGGGCTGCTTCGCCGTTCGGCATCACGTCGTGCGTCGCGCGGTCGTAGACCTCCGTGCGCGTCGGGTCGCCGTGACGCGTCTGCGGCCGCGGGCGCAAGCTGTCGTCGAAGAGCACCTCGGACGGCGCGTCCAGCCGGTGCTCCCCGCTCGGCGGGCGCACGCGCGGGATCCCGATCACGCCTTCGGGAACGACGACGGGCTCGTGCCCCGGAACGACGGGACCGGACTGCGCACGCGGGGGATCGCTCGTGACGGCCCGCATCTGCGGCCGGCTCGCGTGACGTCGCGCCGCGGAGAGCAACGAGGGCACCGGCGCGTCGGCCGGCTCTCCGTCGGAGTGGCCGCCCTCCTGGCCCTCCGGAGCCGGGGGCAGATCCAGCTCGACGAGCTCGATGGGGATCGAGCCCGAGGTCGTGACCGGGATCGAGCGTGCTCCCGACGCGGTCGTCGCCGAGCTCGTCATGCCCGCGGGCGCCGCCGCCGCCGCCTTGGCGGGCAACGGGACCGAGAGCGACGGCAACGACGGCGACTTGCGCGCCCCACCGAGCGAAGGGATCGCGCTCCCCGAGTCACGCCGATCGCGTGCCGGACGTGTCGATCCCGTCGTCGCCGTCGCGTGCGCAGGCTCCGCGGCTGCTGCGCGTCCCGCGGTGTGCTCGTCGATGATCTGGTCGAGCTCGATCTCCGCGGTGCCCTCCGCCGCACCTCCCGCAGGTCTGCGTGCGACGGCGCGGGCGCGCGCCTCGTCTCGCGAACGGCCAGCCGGCACGTGCGCGGAACCGCCGTTTTTTCCGCCACTCTTGGTCGATGCCGCGGCACCTCCCGTCACGACGTCGGCGGGCGACGACGGCAGCGGTTCCTCTTGCGTCGGCGCGCTGGGGTCGAGCGTCAGCGCCGCGTGCGGAGCCGTCGCGTCGGTGTCGGTCGGCGAGCCGCGCGCGCCTGCGGGTGCAGCGGGGCGCGGCGGCGTCGGCACCACGCGCACCTCGGCGACCACGGGCTCGAGGGCAACCTTCCGCGTCCGCTCCGACGGATCGCGGCGCGGTGTCGGACCGTCCACCGAAGCGGGCTCGGTGCTCGCGCTCGCGTCGGCGCCGTCCGTCGTGTCGCGCAACGACGCGACGCCGAGACCCGCCGTGCTCGCGAGCTCCGCGACGAGCTCCGCGAGCGTCGTGGCGCGCTCCTCGGGCACCGGATCGAGACATCGAATCAAGCACCGTCGAAGCCCCTCGGGCAGACGCGCACCCGACTCGTCGCGCACGCTCGGCGCGGTGTCGCCATCGACGTCGTCGTCGTCCACCGACGAGAGCGACGGCCGACCGGTCAGGCACTCGCACGCGATGGCCGCCACCGCGTACCGATCGGAGGCCGCAGTCGGCTTCGCGCCCGCGCGCACCTCGGGCGCGAGGTACGCGAGCGCAGCGACGTTTGCGTTGCGCGTGGCCCGTGCGAGCGCCTCCGCGGGCAGCGCCATGGCGATGTGAGCGCCCACGAGCCTCAGCCCGTCTCGATGAACGAGCACCAACGAAGGATCGATGCTGCCGTGCGCACGACCCGAGGGCATCGAGGCCAACGCCGCGGCGGTCTGCGCGACCACGGGCAGCACCTCGCGCGGAGCGAACGTCTCGCCACGCGCGCGTCGATGGCGGAGCACGCGACCGAGCGGGACCGCATCGACGGCCGGCTCCACCACGAAGAGTCGCTCGCCGTGCTCGCCCACGTCGACGACCGGACAGAGGTGTCGTCCCTCGATGCCGACGGAAGCGCGCAACGCACGCTGCGTCGCCTCGCGCTCGTCACGCGACGTGATGAGACCCGCGTGGACGACGCGGAGCACGACCGCCGCGCGCGTCGCGCGATCGCGCGCGCGATAGAGCCGCGCGAGCAGACCGCTGCCGATCTCGTCTTCGACCTCGTAGCGGCCGGCGAGCACCTCCCCCGGCGCGATTCCCACCGTCGCGGGCGGCTTCTCGCGATTCGACGCGAGGTTCCCTCGCCCCGCCGGGGCGGGCGACGCGCTCGACTCGAACGCGGGTCGGATCGGCCCCGCCACGCTCTGCCCGCAATCGGGGCAACGGTCGTCCCCGTCACGAAGCGCGGCACCGCAGATCCGACAGCGCATCCGCCGAAACCGTACCGGCGCGCCTCCCGCACGTCGACTCTCGTTACGAGGGCCGGCAAAAAGTCTCGAGGGGCGAGGGAGCCAACGCTCGTCGGAGTGCCCTCGAGCAGCGAAGTCGCGACACGCCCGAGCGCCAGTGAAGGGCGTGTTGCTACGCGCGACCGGTGGAGCCGAAACCGCCGGCGCCCCGAGGCGTCTCGCCGAGGGAGCCGACCTCGTCCACCTCGACGCGCGTGACCGGCGCGACGACGAGCTGCGCGATGCGCTCGCCCGGCTCGATGACACAGCGTTCGCTGCCCAGGTTCACGAGCAGGACCTGCACTTCGCCGCGATAGTCCTCGTCGATGGTGCCGGGCGCATTGAGCACGGTGAGCCCGTGCTTGCGCGCGAGGCCGCTGCGTGGCCGGACCTGGCCTTCGTGCCCGGCGGGCAGCTCGATCGCGAGACCCGTCGGGACTGCGACACGCGCGCGCGGCTCCACGACCAGGGCCTCGTCGATACACGCGCGAAGGTCCAGACCCGCCGCGCCGGCCGACGCGCGCTCGGGCAGGAACGCGCTCGGACGCAAGCGCGAGACCCGTAACGCGATCACCGATCGGATCCGGGCTCGCCGCCGCCGTGACCGCGCTCGCCGCCGCCGTGGCCGCGCTCGCCGCCGCCGCCGCCGCCGCGCTCGCCGCCGCCGTGACTGCGCTCGCCGCCGCCGCCGTGACCGCTCTCGCCGCCGCCGCCGTGACCGCGCTCGCCGCCGCCGTGACCGCGCTCGCCGCCGCCGCCGCCGCGCTCGCCGCCGCCGCCGCCGCCGCCGCGCTCGCCGCCGCCGCCGCCGCCGCCGCCGCGCTCGCCGCCGCCGCCGCCGCCGTGGCCGCGCTCGCCGCCGCCGCCGCGCTCGCCGCCGCCGCCGCCGCCGTGCCGCGGTCCGCGGTCGCGATCGTAGCCGCCGCGGCCACGACCCTCTCCTCGGCCGCCGCGCTCGCCGCCGCGATCACCGCGGTCGCCGCGACCCTCGGTCCTCTCC
>JADZFZ010000115.1 GCA_020854145.1 Deltaproteobacteria bacterium
CAGAAGCCTTCGCAGCACGACGTGAACGAGCAGCTCTGTCCGGGATCGATGCACATCGGTCCGGCGTCGCCGCCCATGTCGCTGCTGGCTCCGCCGTCGGTGCCGCCGTCGTCGTCGCCGCACGCGGGCGCGACGAGCAGCCAGAGACCCAGCCACCCAATCCGAGCGATTGCCTTCACGAACGCATCATCGCACTCGCGCTCGTTTCCCCTCAACGCCAACGCCGCCGCTCCCGCAGGAGGGAGACCTCGCGTGCCTTCGAGCGGGGGCTCGAGATCACTGCCGGAAGAGCACGGGCGCCGCGAACACGAGCACGAACACGGCGGCCGCCACGGTCAGCGCGAGGAAGATGGGGAACAGGATGATCCCCAGGAACGCGCGCCACGTGGAGCACTCGTGGGTCTCGCGCAGCGCGACCACCGACGCGACCAGCGTCCAGAAGGGCGCGATCAAGATCCCGACGATGGGAACCACGTGGAGCGCCATCGGGGCCTGCGCGTACGCGAGCGCGCGTGCGGTCGCCTCGAAGCCCGCCTTCTTGCCGCGCACCACCATCAGCCCGAGGTGCGCGAGCCCTCCGCCGATCGCCATGTTCCAGATCGCGTTGACCGGCGCGTTGAGCACGCCGAAGAAGCCGATCGCCGCGGGCAGCACGATCGCCAGGATGATGATGACGTTCGCCTCGTCCGCGCGGTTCGGCGGCAACGTCGCGGCGAGCACGAGCCCGAGCGCTCCGTAGACGATCATCAACGTCAACGCCGTGCCGAGCTGCGCGACCGCCTGGACTCCCGTGTTGTAGAAGAAGGGCGCGAGGATCCCGGTCTCGTACTGGGGTGTCCTGAAGAACGACTTCGGCGTCAGCATCACCGCGCGCGTCGTGCGCCAGAACGCCTTCCAGCGACCCACCGACTTGCGTTGCTCCCACGCGATCGCGCCGGCGCCGCGTGCGCGGCACGCCGCGCAGAACGCCTGCCCATCGGGCGTCGGGTGAGCGCACTCGGCGCACGCGAAGGTGCCGCACCGAAGACACGTCGCGACCGAGGCTCGCTCGGGGTGCTCGCCGCAGAACGCGACGGCTCCCTCGACCGTGCTCGCCGCGGGCGGAGCGGACGTGCTCGCTTGCGGCGCCGCCGCGACCTCGCTCATCCGAACTTCCCGCTCACCGCCAGGAACGTCATCTTGTCGTTCGTCTCGCGAAGCCGGTTCGCGAGCGTCCGCACGAAGCTCCAGAGGATCTCGTACGCGAGGTCCTTGTGCAGGAACATCAGCTCCTCGACCGCCTCGCGATCCAGCACCAGCACGCGGCAGCTCTCGTGCACCACGGCGTCGGCGCTGCGCGGGTAGTCGTCCACGAGCGCCATCTCTCCGAACGCGTCGCCGGGGCCCAGGATCGCGAGCGCCTCTTCGCCCATGCCCGAGACCTGACGCGAGATGCGCACGCGCCCGTCGAGGATCACGTACAGCCGATCGCCGACGTCTCCCTCGCGGAACACCATCGTGCCCGTGCGGTGGCTCTCCTCGCGTGCGATCGCCGCGATGAGCTCGATCGCGTCGGGCGCGAGCTCCTTGAACATCGGGATGCGCTCGAGCGCCCCCTTCGACTCGGCGGCCGTCGTCACTTGCCCGCAGCCTCGCGTGCGCTCAACCACCGCTCGGCCTCGATCGCGGCCATGCATCCGGTGCCCGCGGCCGTCACGGCCTGGCGGAACACGTGGTCCTGCACGTCGCCCGCCGCGAACACGCCCTCGATCTTCGTGCGCGTGCTGCCAGGGACGGTCTGGATGTAGCCGGCCTCGTCGAGGTCGAGCCAATCGCGAAAGAGCGATGTGTTCGGCACGTGCCCGATGGCCACGAACAGCCCCTCGACCGCGAGCTCGCTCGTCGCGTGCGTCACGACGTTCTCGAGGACGAGCGCCGTGACCCTCTCCTCCTTCGGCTCGAGCACGCGCTGCACGACCGAGCTCCACACCACCTCGATCTTCGGGTGTGCGAGCACGCGCTGCGCCATGATCTTCGACGCACGGAAGCTGTCGCGCCGGTGAATCAGCGTCACCTTCGAGCAGAGGTTCGCGAGGTAGAGTGCCTCCTCCATCGCGGTGTCGCCGCCGCCCACGACCGCGACCGGCTGGTTTCGGAAGAGCGACCCGTCGCACGTGGCGCAGGCCGAGACGCCCCGGTTCTCGAGCTCGTGCTCGCCCGGGATGCCGAGCCACTTCGCGCGCGCGCCCGTCGCGACGATGACCGCGTCGGCCTCGACGAGCTGCGGGTCGGACTCGCCGTACCAGAGCTTGAACGGGCTCGCCGACAGATCGACGCGGACGACGTCCTCCGAGATGATCTTCGTCCCGAACTTCTCGGACTGCGCCTTGAAGCGGTCCATCAGCTCGGGACCGGTCACGCGCTCGGGGAAGCCGGGGTAGTTCTCGACCACGGTCGTGATCATGAGCTGCCCGCCGGGCACCCCGCCGAGCCGGAAGCCCTCGATCATGACGGGCTCGAGGTTCGCGCGCGCCGCGTAGATGGCGGCCGTGTGGCCTGCCGGTCCCGAGCCGATGATCACGAGCTTGTGCGCCATTGTGCCTCCTGTGGCATCCGAGGCCGGGCAGGATAGCAGCCCGTCCCTGCATCCCGTTGCCGACGCGAATCAGCGGTCGCTCGTGTAGTCTCTCTCCGCAACCGGCAGCGATGCGACGCACCAAGCAGCTCGGCCGCTACCATGTGATGGACCGCATCGCGTACGGCGGGATGGCCGAGATCTATCGCGGCGTCACGTTCGACGTGGAGGGCAGCGAACGCTGGGTCGCGATCAAGAAGGTGCTGCCGCACTTCGCCGAGGATCGCGAGTTCATCGACATGCTCATCGACGAGGCGAAGCTCGTCGGCCACCTCCGGCACCCGAACATCGCCGAGATCTACGAGTTCACGCACTGGCAGGACGAGTACTTCATCGCGATGGAGCACGTGGACGGCAAGGACCTGCGCTCCACGATGGAGAAGGCGCGCAGCCGCGGCCTGCTGCTCGATCTCGACGACGCGGTCTACATCCTGGCCCGCGCCCTCGACGGCATCCACCACGCGCACCTCGCGCGCGACGAGCGAAACGAGCCGCTGCGCATCGTGCACCGCGACTTCTCTCCCTCGAACATCCTCGTCAGCTACGACGGCCAGGCGAAGATCTGCGACTTCGGGATCGCGAAGGCCACGCTCAACCGCGTGCAGACCAAGACCGGCATCATCAAGGGCAAGGTCAAGTACATGTCGCCCGAGCAGGCGTTCGGGCGACGCCTCGATCATCGCAGCGACATCTTCAGCGCGGGCAGCGTCCTCTACGAGCTCGCGACAGGGGTCGCACCCTTCTCGGCGCCGAACGAGATCGATCTGATCTTCCAGGTGCGCGAGGCCGCGCCGCGTCCGTGCCGCGACGTCAACCCGCAGATCCCCGCGCACCTCGGGCGCATCGTCGAGAAGGGCATGGCGCGATCGCGCAGCGCCCGCTACCAGACGGCGCAGGAGTTCCGCGACGCGCTGCTCGGCTTCCTCCGCGCAGCCAACCCCAAGTACCGCCGCACCAAGCTCTCGCGTTTCCTCAAGGCGCTCTGGGCCGCCGAGATCGAGCACGAGCTCCGCGCGCTCGAGGAGTACATCCTCGACGACCGTCTCTCGGGAGACTTCGGCCAGAACCTGATCGCCGCGTCGCTCGGCGCCGACGCGCCGTTCACGAAGTTCACGCCCAACCCCGGCGGCACGCACGGACGCGAGGGCGGCTTGCGACAGAGCAGCGCGCCCGTCGGCGTCCACGAGGTCGGCACGCAGATCCTCCGGCAGCAGGCCGCCTTGCGCGAGCGCGCCGAGCGCGAGCAGCGCGAGCAGCGCGAGCAACGCGGGCGCGCGGAGCAGCAACCGTCCGACTCGCCGCGGTTTCGCGACCGTCCGACCGAGCACGATCCGTTTCTCGGTTCGCCGTCGCCCTTCGGGGCACCTCCCGAGGCCGAACGACGCGCGCCCGCCGTCGCGCGGACGACCGAACGTCAGCCGCAACAAGCGCCCCGCGCCGCGGTCGACGGCGAGCGCGTGGCGATGGAACGACGTCCAGCCCAGTCGCCGCGAGCACCCGTGGTGGCCGAGCGCCCTGCCATCGTCCCGCGCGCGCCCGTGGGCCCGCCGCCGGTGCCGCAGCCGAGCGCCGCGCGTCCACCCGCGTTGCCACCATCGCCCGCGCAACGAAACGCGACGCGACCGCCCGCGCCCCAACCCGCTCGTCAGCCCCAGGGCGCGCCCGTCGTATCGCGTGCGCCGTGGTCGAACCTGCCGACCGGAAGTGACATCCCCGAGGAGCGCACCCGCGTGGACGACCCGCCCGAGCACCCCGAAGAGAAGACCCAGGTCACGCAGCAACCATCCAGCCGCCGGCCACGCGCTCCCCGATGACCCAGAAGAGACCCCGACCCGCGCGTGTCTCCCGACCCGCGCAATCGCCGTCGCTCACGCACCTCGACGCCGCGGGACGTGCCCGCATGGTCGACGTCGCGCACAAGCCACCCATCGAGCGCACGGCGGTCGCCGTCGCCGAGCTCTCGATGGCCCCCGCGACGCTCGTCCTCATCCTCGCGGGCAACGTCCCCAAGGGTGACGTCCTCGCCACCGCGCGCATCGCCGGCATCCAGGCGGCCAAGCGCACCCCCGAGCTCATCCCGCTCTGCCACACGATCTCGCTCACCTCCGTCGCCGTCGACTTCGAGGTCCTCGACGCCGCGGCCGGCCGCCTCGCGCTGCGCGCCACCGCGCGCGCCACCGATCGCACCGGCGTCGAGATGGAAGCCCTCGTCGCCGCATCCGTCGCCGCCCTGACCGTCTACGACATGGTCAAAGCCGTCGACCGCACCCTCCGCTTCACCGTCCATCTCGCCTCGAAGCACAAGGGGACAGGATCGACGTGATCAACC
>JADZFZ010000116.1 GCA_020854145.1 Deltaproteobacteria bacterium
CGGCATCCATGTCGGGGATGGACGGGATGTTGCGTCGATTCTGGGACCGCGAGCTCGTCCCGCAGAACGAGCCCGCCATCCTCTCGGCGATCTCGCCTTCCACCTACGTCGATCGGATTCGCGCGCCCCTCTTCGTGTACGGAGCCGTCAACGACGTGCGCACGCCCATCGCGCAGATCGACCTGCTCGTGCACGAGACCCGGAGCAACGGACTGACCGTCGAGTACATGCGCTCGGAGACCTCCGGCCACTCGCGGAGCGACCCACGGACCGTCGCCGAGATGAACGTGCGGATGTTGCGTTTCCTCCGCACGCACCTGCAGTGATGGGTCGCTGCGCGACCACGCGGTGACCGGATCAGCCGAGCAGCACCTTCGGTCCCGCGACCTTCGCGGCCGCGGGCGTGACCTGCACGCTCGTGCCTCCCGACGCCATCTTCACGCCGCTCAGCGAGACCTCGACCTCTTGCGCGAGCTGCTTGAGCACGATCTTCATCGGCGTGACCTCGACCACGCTCTCGCCGCCGTACTTGACGTGCACGCCGAGGGGCGTGACCTCCACGCTGAAGGGCGTGACGTCGATCGTGACCTTCTTCATGGCGGAGACCTCCGCCTGCTGCGTGACGCCGTTGAGCATCACCTGCGGGCCTCCGACGCGTCCCGCGGTCATCTTGTGCGTCGCGATCGCCGCGCTCTCGATCGACAACGTCGGAAGCTGCGGCGCCGGCGGGTTGAGGTCGCCGACCTTGATGCTCGCGCCGCGCACGAGCGCCACGCCCTTGCGCGCCTCGATGGACGCCTCGAGCACCGAGACGATGTTCGACGACATGATCGAGTTCATGCCCGCGGTCGCGAGCCCGGTGACCGACGCCGTCAGCCCGCCCGAGACGTTGCCCGCGATCCCACCCACGATCCCCGCGGTGATGCCCGCGACGCCGGTGATGGAGCCGCTGTGCGCGAACATGGAGATCGAGCCGCCGAGCCCGGCCGTGACGGTGACGTGGCTCTTGCCGTGGATGCCTACGCCGGACGGCAGCCCGTCGTCCGGGTCGAAGCCCGTGAAGAGCTGCGCCTTCGACGAGCCCTCCGCGATCGCCTTGAAGCCCGACAACAGCCCCGCGGTCATCAGCACGTAACCGACGACGTTGCCCACCTTCAGCGCGCGCTTCGTTCCGATGATCCCGAGCGCGTTCGAGATGACCCCGACGATGCCCGTCGAGATCAACGCGGCCTGCTGATGGTCCGAGACGACCTTCTCGCAGTCGGGCTTCAGGGGGCTCGCCGGCGTGACGCCGAACACCGTCACCGGTGTCGTGGAAGGACCGTAACCGCCGATGAGCATCACGTTCTTGTGCGCGGCGACCGTGGCCGTCTTCGTCTGGCTGCCCACCAGGACGTCACCCATCGCGATGGCCGCGAGCGAGTCGGTCATCGACACGAGGTAGACGCGTTGCTGCGCGCTCAACGTCGCCGTCTGCTGCGTGGCCGAGAAGAAGAGATGGCCGTGGGTGACGGCGTTGAACCCGTCGTAGCCGACCCCCGGTTGGTCGGTCCCGGGCGACGGGATGCGGCTGCCCAGGAGCATCCGCGTCTGCACGTTCGGGACGGAGACGTAGTAGCGCTGCTTCGCGCCTGCGGTCGAGTCCACCTGCGGCAGCGTGGGCACCGCCTGCGCGAGCGTGTAACCGGCGATGGGCTCCGGGCCGTCTTCCGTGTCAGGCATGGTCGCTCCTTCGGCAGTCGAGAGGTGGCGCTACGCGTCGTCTTCGATCGAGATGTGAACGCCCGCGCGCGATTGCACGACGCTTTCCGTCGCGGGGTTCTCGCTCGTCACGGGGGACATCGTCTCGCGGTTCGGCACCGCGCCGACGATCACCGGGCGATCGGGATCGCCATCGACGTGCGCGATCATCACCTCGGTCCCGATGTGCAGCGGCAGGTGCACGCCGTGCCGGTTGCCCGCGAAGCTCTGCAGCATGCGGATGCGCGTCGAGGTCGGCCCCTGGACGCTCGGCTCCGGATCGAACGGGAGCTGCACGAGGTAGCTGCCGTCCGCGTCGAGCGGGGCCGCGGTCCCTGGGCGATCGCCGAAGATGGTCGCCGTCATCACGCCGTGGATCTTCGGCTTGGGCGTGATGCGCGCAGGCCTCCACGGCTGCGATGCGGGGATCGCCTCGAAGTCGTTCTCGTACGGCTCGGCCTCCACTCCGCCCGGCGCCGGCTGCACCACGTGATGCTCCACGCGCGTGACCAGCAGCTCCATCCCGTCGAGCTCCGGCATCGGATGACCGTGCAGCGTGAAGCGGCGACCCGCGCGCAACCCGGGGATCGTCGAGCGCCCGTGGAACACCACCTTGCCGGTCTGGATCTCCTCGCCGCGGATCCTCGCGAGACGCTGCCCCTCGAGCCCCGTCGCGTAGTGGTCTCCGAACCGGATGTGCTCGCCGCGGCCCTGCGCGTCGATCTCGAAGGCCCCGCCGAGCACGAGCCGCGGCTGCCGCCAATCGTGCTCGCGGAGGCTCATCCGCTTCGGCACCATCTGCTGCTGGCGCGACAGCGACGTGACGATCTCGGCGCCGCCGCTGATGGACCCGCCCGCGTGGTACTGGACCGACGATGGGTCCGGCAGCTCGGGGAACGACGTGTTGGCGTCGACCATCACGAGCCGATCGCCGTCCTCGCCGTGGTCGAAGTAGAACGAGATCCCTTCGTCCTCGAGCAATCGAGACACGAACGCGAAGTCGGTCTCCTGGTATTGCACGGTGTACGGGCGCACGGGGTACGCCTGAGCGCCTGCCGGCGCCGACGCGGAGCCGGCGCCCTGCGAGGACGGCGCCGTCAGCGCGAACGTGTGCTCGCGATCCTCGGCCATCCCGCTCTGGGTGAAGACGGTGCCGACGATCTGGGGAACGCGCTTGTCGAGATGGACGCGCGACTTGCACGTCAACGTCAGCGTCCAGACGCGCGGCACGAAGAACGCGCGATAGAGCACGTGCTCGTTGCCGGTCGCGACGGAGAGCATCTGGATCGATCGCAGGGCGCCCCACATGCGGTGCTCTCGTGCCGAGCCGAAGGCGACGTAGGCGCTCGACGCGAGCATGGAGTCGATCTCGTCCTCGGCGAGATCCTCGGCCTGTGCCGTCTGCAGCAGCAGCTCGATCTCGAAGAGACGCGAGATGGCCTCGACGCCGTCCATCCGGCGCACGATCAGCGCGTTGGGCTCGAGCGCCATCGAGCCGAAGACGACTTCGTGCGAAGGCGCCGTCGAGCCCGACGGGCTCGAGGATCCGGGAGATCCCGAGGATCCGGGAGATCCCGAAGGCCCTGGGGAGTCGGGCGGGCTCGAGTCCCTGGGGCGCCTGGGCGGCCTCCCGTCCGGGAACCTCGAAGGACGGCGAGGCCGCGTCATCCGAGGGCCAAGACCGTCATCTGCGACGGCACGAGCTGATGGCCCAGCGGCGCGTTGGCGTTGGCCCCGTTGTGCCCCGACTGGTTCATCCACATCACGGCGGGGCTGCCTTCCACGAGCACCTTCGTCGATGCCTGGACGAACGCGATGCGCTGCATGTTGACGCCCGACACGACGCCTCCCGCGACGCCCGCCTCGTCACCCTGCGACGACGGGATCGAGGACATCTTGTGCAGGACCGGCTTGCCCTCGACCTTCACGAGGAGCGACGCGTTGATCGCGTTGGCGCATTGACCGTTGTTGGGGAACGGCACGGGGACCGGCGGTGCGGGTGGAGCCGGCACCTTGCACACGTCGGGGAACGCGAAGGCCATCCCACCTCCCTTCGTCGCCAGCGGAAACATGCTCGCCTCCTCCGGTTCGCTCAGAGCACCGTTCGCCCCGAGCGAGTCGAGGGGCGCGATTCCGTGCTTCGACGAGCCC
>JADZFZ010000117.1 GCA_020854145.1 Deltaproteobacteria bacterium
CCGAACGACCCGGTCGACGCGACGACGAGCCGCGTGCTGCGACGGCGCCGGCGGCGGCCGGCGGTGCCTCCGCCATGGATCAGGCGCGTGACCACTTCCGCGCGCGGCGGCACGCCGAGGCGGCCGCCGCGTATCGTCGTGCGACGCGGGAGAACCCGAGCAACGCGAGGGCCTTTGCCGGTCTTGGCGCTTCCCTGCTCGCCATGGGACGCGCGCGCGAAGCCATCACCGCTTATCAGCAGGCCGTACGCCTTTCACCGAGCTCGAGCGGTTACCACGCGGCACTCGGTCGCGCGTACCTGACGGCTGGCAATCGTGCCGCCGCGGCCGCGTCCTACCGGCGCGCGCTGCAGCTGAGCCCGAACAACGCCGCAGCCATCGAAGGCCTGCGTCGCGCCGGCGGCTGAAGGGGTGACGGACAACCGTTCGTGCTGACGCGGTGACGAACAACCGTTCGTGCTGACGCGGTGACGAACAACCGTTCGTGCGCGAGCTCGTCGACGCACGGAATCGCGCCGCTCGACCCTGCTCGGGGCGAAGGGTTGGACGCGTCAGCGACCCAGGTAGAGCGTGAGGACCTTGGTGGCCCACACACTGATGCTCGCGACCGCCAGGAACGCAGCCCACCACGGCGTGCCAATGCGCTCGAGCGTGTCGAGAACGGCCTCCCCGCGCCACGCGCCCCGCGCCGAGATCGGGACGAACGCGAGGGTGACGAGGAAGAGCAGCACGCCGAACGGGTTCGCGAACGCGGCGAGCACCGGATCGAAGTGGGCCATCGCCGAGAAGGACGTCGTCAGGCCGCAACCGGGGCATGGGTAGCCCGTGACGACGAGGAAGCCACACGGCGGCAGCCCCAGCTGAGTGTGGGTGCCGTGTCCTTCGGTCGACGGGTGCAGGATGGCCGCGATCACGACCACCGTGAGCGCGCCGAGCCCGAGCACGGCCCAGACGACACGCGACAAGAGCTTCGAGCGCGCAGCTTCGCGCTCCCACGCGACGCGTGCCGCCTCGGCATCGATCGCCGGCGCCGCCGCTGCAGCCACGGCGACTGCCTGTGACGGCGCGGCTGCCGCCTCGGTCGAGTTGCTGCTCATCGGACCCACCGCAGCCTAGCAGGTGCGAAGCGGCGGCAAAACGCGACCCACCATCTCCGGGACGCCAGGTGAGGCTTTGCCGGTGTGAGCAATCTGCATGGCGGTACATCCTGCCCCGCGAAGCCGCGATCACGGTTCGTCTCCCTTCGGAGCCGGAGCGCAGGCTCGTCTCGAAGGCCCACGCGAGCGGCGCGTGGTGTCGGCGCACGTGCTTCACGAGCTCGAGCGTGGGCTCGAGCAGCTCGGCGTCGTCGAGGTGATCTGGGCGAGAGGGAACCTCAGGGAGGCGAGTCGGAGCAGCAGCGGAAGCCGAGGTTGTTGTACTGGAACGTGTCGTTGGCGAGCGAGAAGTCGAGGTTGCAGGTCGCACCGAAGTACACGTTCTCGTAGCTGCCACCGCGGATCGGGTTCACGCCTGCCGACCGGGCCTGCGCCCACTCGCGGACGTTGCCCGTCAGATCGAAGATGCTCTGTGCGCCGCCGCCCGTGTCCCAACGTTGGATGCACATGGGCAGCGACCCCGTCGGGAGCGCTCCGTCCTGGTCCACCGTGTTGAGGCGCGTACGGCACTGATCGACGGTCTCGCCCGGTCGCCGGAACGCGACGTCGTCGCAGAGCGTCGCGCAGCGCGGCTCGGCCGAGCTCGGGCACCAGTCGAGCTCGTTGGTGTTGCAGCGCCCGACGGGCGGAGGCGCGTCCGAGGTCCCGGTGTAGTTGCACTCGTTCGCGTCCGACACGGCCCACTCGCAGTACAGGTTGTCGTCGGCACCGCCGTCACCCGCGGGGCCGCGGCACGCATACAGCCATTCGAGCTCGGTGCAGAGACGCATGCCCGCGCTCGCGCACGCATCGCGAGCCTGGATGTACGTGACGTTGACCCACGGCTGCACGCCCGCGCGCGAGCACGAGCGTGCGCTCGAGGCGCCTTGCGCGGATGCCGTCGCGTCGGGGCGCGAGGCCTCGTAGCGGTACATGTACCGGAGCGTGGTGCCGCCGCCCGTGTTGACGTCGAACGCGACCACGTCCTCGGTCACGAAGCTCGGGTTCATGCCCGGCGCCGCGCGGGTCTCGTCGGCCACGCCGTCGCAGTCGTCGTCGATCCCGTTGCAGGTCTCGGTGCCGGGCGCTCCCGCGGGCGGCGCGTTGCACACCGTGCCCATGCCGTCCGCCGTGCACACCTGCATCCCCATGCTGCGGCAGCCGCCGATGCCGTTGCCGCACGCCATGCCGACGGTGATGAACGCGGGATTGTCGTCGACACGCCCGTTGCAGTCGTTGTCGATGTTGTCGCAAGTCGTCTCCGGCACGATGCGGCCGTCGGCGTCCTGCGACACCGTCGGTCCGTACATGCAGCCGTAGCCGAGCGCGCCGCGGCAAGTCGGCGTCGTGCCGGCGCACGCACCAGTCGCGTTGCACAGCGTGGTCGGAGGCACGAGCCCTTCGTCGGTCATGCCGTCGCAGTCGTCGTCGCGGCCGTTGCACGCCTCGGCGCCGCGGAACTCGCAGGCGTACTCGCAGCCGTCGAGCGGGTCGCCGTTGAGGTCGTGGAAGCCCGACCGACAGAAGCGGATGGAGCACTCGCCGTCGGCGCAGATGGGCACGGCGTTGTCGAACTCGCACGCGTTGCCGCACCGTCCGCAGTTGCGCGGATCGGTCGTGAGATCGAACCCGTCGTCGGGCATTCCGTCGCAGTCGTCGTCCTCGCCGTTGCACGCCTCCGCGCGCGGCATCGTGGCGCCTTCGCAGACTTCGGCGCCTGCGCGGCAGACGATACGGCCGGGCGCGCACGCGCCGACGTCCATGCCGCAGCTCATGCCGAGGTCTATCTGCACGCAGCCACCGCCGCCGGCGGCCCGGGTGCCGTCGGGGCAGCCGTCGCAGTCGTCGTCGCGTGCGTTGCAGACCTCGGCGACGGGATCCTGACCGCCTTCGCAGACGATCGCTCCGGTCGTCGGATCACACCGCGCCGTACCGCGGCGACACTCGCCCTCGTCGGTGCCGCAGGGTCCGCCGCCTTCGGGGTTGCCCTCGTCGGTCTCGCCGTCGCAGTCGTCGTCGCGGCCGTTGCAGGCCTCGGGCATCGCGACATTGGCGCCGGTGCAGACGAGCTCGCCATCCATGCACGCGAGCGTGCCGGGACGACACTCGCCGCGCTCGACGCCGCACGTTCCGCCGCCGCCCGGGTTGCCGTCATCGACCATCCCGTTGCAGTCGTCGTCCATCCCGTTGCAGACCTCGGCGCCGTTGATGACGCACGCGTCGGGGTCGACCATGCCGGTGTCCGGGCGGCCCGCCTCTCCGGCGTCGCCGCCCCCGGTCCCGGTCTCGCGACCTCCGTCGCCGCTGCCGCCCTGCGGGCACGTGAAGCAATACGGATCGACCGAGCAACCCGTGACCGCAAGAACCGCAAGAAGACTGCTGGACCACACCAGAAGCCCTTTGCGCGTCATCGAGCGACCCCCTCACCCCGACCCTCTCCCCGGGGGGGAGAGGGCGACTTGCCGCGGATGCGCCGCGTGACGAGCGCGAGTCCGAGCAGCAGGAGAGCCGCAAGACCCGCAAGCGAGCCGTCGCCGCTGCCCAGCGCCCCCGGCGCGGCGCAGATGAGACCGCCGCCGCCCGACGCGAGCCCGCGCTCTTGACCGGACGGGTTGCCGCCCCCGCCGTCGGTGCGACCTCCCGTGCCCATGTCTCTCGGGGGTGGAGGTGGCCCGGCATCGGTACCTCCCGGGAAGCAGTCTCCGTTTCGGCAGAAGTGATCGGGTGCGCACATGACGTCGGCGCAGAGATCGTCGGCAGTGCACATCCCCGTCGCGGGGTTGCAGACGTCGCCGCCGGTGCACATGACGCCGCCCGCCGCACAGAGATCGGCCTGGCACATGCCGGTGGACTCGTCGCAGTAGCGGCCCGTGTCGCAGGGAAGGAAGCGACAGGAGTTGTCGACGCAGCGACCATCGGTGTTGCGGCAGACCTGCGTGCCGCCGCAGCTGACGGTGTCGCAGATGGGCACGCACACGCCGGCCTGGCAGACGATGCGATCGCCGTCGTCGTTCGTGTCGGGGCAGTCGACCGTCGCGCAGGGATCGCCGACGCACACGCAGTCGGCCGCACGCGGTGGGCTGCACTCCTCGTTGTTGTTGTCCACGCAGCGGCGCCCGACCGAGCACGGGAACTCGTCCTCGGCGCACGGCTGCGCGCACTGACACGCGACGCAGCGTCCGGTCGGGCAGAGCGACTCGCCGGCGGCCTCCTCGTCGATCTCGCCGTCGCAGTCGTCATCGACGCAGTTGCAGATCTCGGGGGCGGGCTCGGTGGCGCCGATGCACGCGAAGGTGCCGCCGATGCACTCGAGCATGCCGACCATGCACGCGCCCTCGTCGGTCCCGCAGGGACCGGCCGATGCGATGCCGTCGTCGATGATGCCGTTGCAGTCGTTGTCGTCGCCGTCGCAGACCTCGGGCTCGGGCGAGACGCCGCCCATGCAGACGAGCGCGCCGTCGAGGCAGACGAGCGTCCCGATCGAGCACGCGCCCATGCCACCGCCGCACTCGGCGCCGCCGCCCGGGTTGCCCTCGTCGACCTCGCCGTCGCAGTCGTTGTCGAGCCCGTCGCAGATCTCTTCGGAGGGCCCGATCTCGCCGATGCACTCGCCGAGCACGCCCGCCGTGCAGAGGCGCACGCCGAACTGACAGACGCCGACGTCGCTCATGCCGCAGTCTTCGGAGAAGCCATCGACGATGCCGTCGCAGTCGTCGTCGAGGTTGTTGCACTCCTCGGGTCGCGGCGTGACGCCGGTGCAGCCGACCCACTCGCCGTCCACGCAGGTCTCGGTGCCCGGCGTGCAGATGCCGATCGCGCCGCCGCACTCGCGCGTGAGCGAGACGCAGGCTGCACCCGGCATCGGTCGCGTGCCGTCGATGCAGCCGTCGCAGTCGTTGTCGATCCCGTCGCACGACTC
>JADZFZ010000118.1 GCA_020854145.1 Deltaproteobacteria bacterium
CCGGTGACGACGCGATGGCTGTAATGGGCTCGGTCCGAATCGAGCGCGAAGGCGACGGAATGAATCCCGTGATTCGTGCAGCTGATTCCCGCCGGGCATCCGTCCCAACCGGTCGGGCCGACCCTCCACATCAGGTCCGCCTCGGTGATCTCGAGGGTGACGGCGCCGCCCTCGATCGTCTGCTTCCAGACCCAGTATCCCGCGAGGGCCTCCGCGCCGGTCGGCGACGGTCCGGCATCCGTCGGGGGCACGATTCCCATGTCGTCGCCCGTCGGACCGCCGTCGTCCGGGGGCGGCGGCGGGGGCGTGCCGGCGTCCCCGGGAGGAGGAGGCGGCGTGGTCGCGTCGCCGGGCGGAGGAGGGGGTGACGCGGCGTCGAGCCCGACGCCCGAGTCGTCGCGCGGTCGCGAGCCGTCGATCCCGGCGGCGTCGCGAGTCGGTGGGTCGGCGTCCGAGCTGGCGCCGTCCTTGTCGGCGCCGCACCCCGTCATCGCGATCACCAACGAGAAGAGCGCCGTCGAATGCCTCACGTCCGCCTCCCTCCGACCTCCGAGGATGCCATCAATGCTCGACGACACGCAGCACCACGCGTCGCTCGAGACCCGCCTCCCGCTCCCCGTGCGGGGAGACGGTCGGGCCGAGAGGCGCGGGATCGGGCGCGAGCACGAGCTGGCACGCGAGCCGTACCTTCGCCGGGTCCTCGTCGAACACCGCGAGGACCTCGAGCTCGTCGGCGCGGGGCGACGCGAGGTTGGCGGACCCTTCGACCACCGTCACGCGGCAGGTCGCGCAGTTGGCGGCGCGGCACGAGAACGGAACGCCCGCGTCCGGGTGCGCGTCGCAAACGTCGACGACACGCTCGCCGGCGTGCGCGTGCACCTCGACGCCGCTGGGTTCGAAGCGTAACAGCACGCGCGACCTTCATGCTTCCGCTCGCCTTGCAGCGCAAGTACGATGCCCGGCTCGCCGGCCGTTCGGCCCGAATCGCTGCCGGCGTCGAAGCGATCCTCGCGTTCATCACGCGCCCCCTCGGGGGGTGCTCCTGTGTCCTCACCGCGGCCAACGACCCGCGGCCTACCGGTTAATGAGTGCTCCATGGACATCCTGCGCGCCGAGCTCGAACGGTTGTTCTCTCTCGATGAGCTCAAGAAGTTGTCGTCCGACCTGCTGGGGCTCGATCCCGAGGACGTCGGAGGTACCGCCGCCAAAGGGGCGTTCGCACGTGCGCTCGTCGATCGGTGCGCGCGCGAGGACGCGCTCGAGGCGCTGGCCGACGCCGTCCTCTTGTCGTCGCAGCAGGTCGATCCCCGCGTGCACGACGTGTACGTGCGGCGTCCGGGGGCAGACCTCGCGCCGGGCGCGAACGTCGGTCCATACCGCGTGGTCAAGAAGCTCGGCGAGGGCGGCATCGGCACCGTGTACCTCGCGGAGCGCGGCGAGGACGGCGCTTCGCAGCGCGTCGCGCTCAAGCTCGTTCGTCCCGAGCACGCGCGCGATCGCGCGTCGGTGCGTCGGTTCGCGACGGCGCTGCGCGCGCTGCGTGCGCTCAAGCACGACGCCATCGCGCCGGTGCTCGACGTCGCCATCCTCGAGGACGGCCGGCCCTACGTCGCTTCGTCGTACCTCGACGGTCAGACCGTCGCGTCGCGCGTCGCGCGCACCGGGCCGTTCCACTACAACGAGGCGCGTCCCATCGTGCTCTCGATGCTGAGCGGCCTCGATGCGTTGCACCGCCGCGGCCTCGTGCACGGCGACGTCAAGGCCGAGAACGTGTTCATCGTCCGCCACGAAGGACGCGAGCCGACGGCGGTGCTCGTCGACTTCGGCGCAGACCGTCTGCTGACGCGAGGCGCGATCACGGTCGAGCACACGGGCCCGCTGCCCGTCTTCGGCACACCGAAGTCGCTCGCTCCGGAGCAGGCGCGCGGTGCGCGTGCCGACGCGCGCAGCGACGTCTACGCCGCGGGCGTCATGCTCTACGAGCTGCTCGCGGGCCGACCGCCGTTCGTCGGTGCTTCCGCGATCGACATCGTCGCGCAGCACCTCGTCAACGATCCGCCCCCGCCGAGCCAGCACGCGCCACGCGGCTGGGTCGCGAAGGAGCTCGACGACGTCGTGCTCAAGGCGCTCGCCAAGGATCCCGCCTCGCGATACGGCGCTGCGGGGGACCTGCGCGATGCGCTCGATTCCCTCGGTCGGGCGCGCGTGCGAACCGGCAAGCCGAAGCAGGAGCTCGACCCGAAGGAGCTCGAGGCAGCGGTCGCCTTGCTCGAAGAGGCTCCGGGCGACCACGAGCGCGCCACCTCGGTCGAGCAGGTCGTGGAGCCCGCCGACGCGTGGGCGAGCGCGATCGAGGCGTTCGAGAAGGTCGCCGGCAAGTCGGAGGACAAGGAGGTCAAGAAGTCCCTTCTCTTCCGCGTCGCGCGCATCCAGGAGCACGAGCTCGGCGACGGCGCTTCGAGCGAAGCGACGCTCGCCAAGATCCTCGAGATCGATCCCGACGACGACGTGGCCGAGCAGGCGCTCATCGAGCGCAAGCGAGGCGCCGGCAAGCACGAGGACGTGATCGAGATCCTGATCGCATCGGTGGAGCGCGAGAGCGATCCGCGCGACCGTGCGCGCACGCTGCGCGAGATTGCGCGCGTCTACGACCAGGACCTGAACCGGCAGGACAACGCGTTCCTCGCGCTCGTGCAAGCGCTGGCGGACGTTCCCACCGATCGGGAGCTCGCGGGCGAGGTCGAGCAGCTCGCCAAGACCACCGAGCAATGGAACGAGGCGCTCTCTGCGCTCGCCGCCGCGGTCGAGTCCCAGGAAGCCGTCGAGGCGAAGGTCTCCCTGTACGGCCTGATGGGCCGTTGGTACGACCAGCACCTCAAGCGCCCCGATTTCGCGGTCTCTTGCTACTCGCAGGCGCTCGCGCTCGACCCCGCGAACGATGCGGCGCTCGGCGGCACCGCCGACGTCTACCGCCGCGCGCAACAATGGCGCGAGCTCGGCGCCACGCTCTTGCGTCGCGCGGACTCCGCGTCGGATCCGGCGCGTGCCCGTGACATGCGCGCGGAGGCCGCCGAGATCCTGCTGTCGAAGCTGAGCGACCCGGTGCAGGCCGAGACGATGGCGCGCCGCGTCCTCGAGGACGACCCCGGGCACGGCCGCGCGTGCGACGTGCTCGAGCAGGTGCTGTCGGCGAAGAACGCGTGGGAAGAGGTCGTCGAGCTGCTCGAGGCGCGCTCGAAGAGCGAGCACGGCGCGACGCGTCTCGAGACGCTGGCGCACATCGCGGAGCTCGCCGAGGACCGGCTCCAGGACGCCGCGAAGGCGATCGACCGGTACGAGGCCGTGCTCGCCGAGGACGAGGACAATCTCGTCGCGCTCAAGGGCCTCGACCGACTCTACTCGCGCGAGGGCAAGTACAAGGAGCTGCTGCGCAACCTGCGCAAGCAGACCGATCTCGCCGCGACGCCGCGGCAGCGCATCACGCTGCTCGAGCGGATGGCCGCGATCCACCACGAAGAGTTCGTCGACCCCACGGGCGCGGCGGAGCTCTACGAGCACGTGCTCGAGATCGATCCCGATCACGACGGTGGCATGAGCGCGCTCGGTCGCCTCTATCGGGAGCTGCAGCGGTTCGACGACCTCGCGGACATCCTCGATCGGCACGCGAAGGCGACCGACGACGCGCCGCGCAAGGTCGACATCCTGATGCAGCTCGGTCGCGTGCTCTCGCAGGACATCGGCGCACCCGAGCGTGCGCTGCGCGTCTACGAGCGCGTGCTGGCGGTCGATCCGCAGCACGGCCCCGCGCTCGAGGCGGTGGCGGCCTCGAAGGCGCACGCGGGCGATGCGCAGGCGGCGCTCGCGGCGCTCGAGAAGCTCATCGCGAGCAGCAAAGATCCCCAGTCGAAGTCGGACCTCCTGCTGCGCGCCGGCAAAGTGCTCGAGGACCAGGGCGATCGCGACGGGGCGATCGAGCGGTACAAGGCCGCGCTCGACGTCCACTCGCAGAACACGTCGGCCGCGGCGTCGCTGCGCGCCATCTACGCGGCGCGCGGCGACGCGCACGGCGCGGCGGAGATGATTCTCCGCGAGATCGACGTAGCGGCTGGCGCGAGCGCCAAGAGCAAGCTCTACGGCGAGCTCGGCGCCATCTACCGCGACAGGCTGAAGGAGCCGCTCTCCGCGAAAGAGGCGTTCGGGAAAGCCGTCGATCTCGATTCCACCAACTCGGTCGCGGCGCGGTCGCTGGCCGACATTCAATTCGACGCGGGCAACTACGAGGAAGCGGCGAAGCTGTTCGAGCCCCTTCTCGGCAAGGTGGACGCATTCTCGAAGGACGAGCTGCGCTCGATCGCGATTCGAACCGGCGACGCCTTCCGCAAGAGCGGCTCGAACGACAGGGCCCTGCGCGCCTATCTGAATGCGAAGGGTTTCGCCCCGAACGATCGCGAAGCCCTCGAGCGGCTCGCGGAGCTGACGTTCGAGTCGGGGGAGCCCGAGGAGGCTCGCGAGCACTACAAGGAGATCGTCCTCCGATTCGGCTCGCAGCTCACGGGCCCCGAGCGTGGGCGGATCCTGTATCGGCTCGGCGAGTCGGCGCGCCGCGCCAACGAGATCGGCGCGGCCATCGGTCCGCTGACCGAGGCCGCCGAGCTCTTGTCCGCGGATCCGGAGCCGCTCGCGTCGCTTCGCAAGATCTACGAGTCGCAGGGCAAATGGGACGAGGTCGTGCGGACGTTGCGCCGCCGCATGGAGCATGCGGGCGACGACGAGCGTTACGCGTTGCTCGTGGAGTGCGGCGACCTCCTGATCCAGAAGCTCTCGGACAAGCAGCGTGCGATCAAGAGCTACGCCGCAGCGCTGGAGATCAAGGGCGACGACCGCAACCTGCTCGGCAAGCTGATGCAGGTGTACACGGACGTGCAGGACTGGTCGCGCCTCGTGGAGGTCGTGCTCCGCATCGCGGAGCTCGTGACCGATCCGAGGGCGCTCGCGAAGTACTACGTGACGGCAGCGAGCATCTCGCAGCAGCAGATGAATCGCTCGACCGACGCCGTCGACTACTACAATCAGGCGCTCGACCAGGATCCCTCGCTGCTCAAGGCATTCGACGGCATCGTCGAGATCCTTACGTCGAAGACGGATTGGGGCGGGCTCGACGAGGCCTATCGCCGTCAGATCAAGAGGCTCGGCGACGGAGCGGCGCCCGACATTCGCGCCCACCTCTGGGACTCGCTCGCCGAGGTGCTCCATCGGCGATTGCACCGGACGACCGACGCGATCGAGGCCTACGAGCACGCCGCGACGGCGGCGCCGGACGATCGGCGTCGTCTCGAGACGTTGGCCGATCTCTACGCGGCCGAGCCGAAGCGTTATGGCGACAAGGCGATCAAGTCGCACGAGTCGATCCTCAAGAAGAGCCCTTATCGCCTGGACTCGTACAAGGCGCTTCGCCGCGTCTACACGGAGCTCAAGAATCCCGACGCCTCGTGGTGCGTGTGTCAGGCGCTGCGCGCGCTCAACATGGCCGAGACCGACGAAGAGGCGTTCTTCAAGAAGCACCGCAGCATGAAGCCGATCACGCCCAAGGATCGCGTGACCGAGGAGCTGTGGGCGTCGAACCTCGTCCACGCGGATCAGGAGCCGCTGCTGACCGCCATCTTCGCGACGATCACTCCGGCCGTGGTGGCGACCTCGCAGCCCGTCGCGGCGTTCGGCCTCGGCGCCGGCGACAAGGTCGACATCGCCAAGGACAAAGCCCCGCTCGCGCAGGCATTCCTGCTCGCGCAGCTGACGCTCGGGATCACCGTGCCCGAGGTCTATAATCAGAAAGGCGAGGCGGGAGGCGCGACCTTCGTCTTCTCGCGTCCTCCCGCCATCGGTCTCGGGCAGGCGGCGCAGAAGGCATTGCCGGCGCCCGCGCTCGGGTTCGTCGCGGGACGCCACCTGTCGTTCTTCCGTCCGGGCCACTATCCGCGTCAGCTCGTGCCGACCGGCACGGGTCTGCGCGCGTGGCTCTTGGCGGCGCTGAAGATGGGCAATCCGCAGATGCCGCTGCCGAACGATCTGCGCGGCACGGTTTCCGAGAACCTGGAATCGATTCGCGCGCACCTGACGGCGCCGGCGCTCGATCAACTGCGCTCGCTGGTGCAGAAGCTCGTCACGCAGGC
>JADZFZ010000119.1 GCA_020854145.1 Deltaproteobacteria bacterium
AGAGCGGGGTCACGACGCCGACGTCGCTCCACCTGAGCTTCGCGCACGATCGATGGGTGATCGGAACGTACGTCGGGCTCAGCCACGCGAGCGGCGTCGATTGGCCGACCGACTGGTACGGGCGATTCGATTCCACCGGCACGGCAGTGCGCGCACTGCGAATCGCGCCGTTCTTCGGGTGGCGCTTCGGCCCGATTCGAGTGGCCGCCGGACCCCATATCGACTTCGTCCGGCTCGGCCTCCGACGCCGGCTCGACATGGTGGACCAGGAGTCGCGATTCGAGCTCGAGGCGTGGGGCGTCGGTCTGGGAGGCGACGTCTCCATCTTCGCGCAGCCGATTCCGGAGCTGACGCTCGGGCTCTCCTACAAGAGTCGCACCGCGCTCACGCTCGAGGGCGACGTGGACTTCGACGGGACGCCGCTCGCCTTCGAGGAGCGGACGCGCGACCAGCACGCGTCGACCGAGATGACGTTGCCCGATCGAATCGCAGTCGGCGCAGGGCTGCACCTCGGTCGCGTCTCGGCCTATCTCGACGTCGCACTGACGTTGTGGTCGGTGCGCGAGCGACTCCGGGTCGACTTCGAGAACGACGCGACGCCCGACGTCAACAGCCCGCAGAACTGGCACGAGGCGGTGAACGTTCGTGCTGGTGTGGAGTGGAGGCTCCACCGACTGTTCGAGGTGCGCGCGGGCGTCTATCTGGATCCGACGGCGGCACCCGACGACACGTTGGCGCCGACGACTCCCGACATGACGCGTCTGGGCTTCTCGATCGGCGGCAGCGTGAGCCCCGTAGGCTGGCTCGCATTCGACGTGCACTACGAGCACGTACGATTGCTCGGGCGTGACACGACGAGCCCCGATGCGGTGCTCGCGCACTATTCGGGGTACGCGCACGTCCTGGGAATCGGCGCCCGAGTGCACGTCGATCCGGCGGGCGGACGAAATGGTCGACCTCGTCCCGCGAGCCAATGATCTCGCGAGCTTGAATGGGTCGATCCTGTCCCCGTCAGGGGGCGAGCATGGTGAATCGCCAGCGGTCGCCGTCGCGGACGTAGGCGTAGCGTTCGTGAAGGCGGGCCATTCGACCGATCCACATCTCCCAGCGATCGGGCACCACGCCATAACCTCCCCAGCTCGCGGGTCGTGGTACGGCGCGACCCTCGTGCGACACGGCGACTTCCGCGAGGCGCGTCTCGAGATCGGCGAGGCCGGCAATCTCGCGACTCTGGGGCGAGACGATCGCTCCGAGCTGACTCTCGCGGGGACGCATGGCGAAGTATGCGTCGGACTCCGCGGGGTCGAGCTTCTCGACCCGTCCTTCGATGCGAACCTGACGCTCGACTGCGCGCCAGCAGAAGAGCAGGGCGGCTCGTGGGTTGGCGGTGAGCTCGGTGGCCTTGCGACCGTCGTAGCTCGTGAAGAATCGGATTCGCCCTGCGGAGACGCCTTTGTAGAGGACGGCGCGAAGCGACGGCAGTCCGTCCGAGGTCGCGGTGGCGAGGTACATCGTGTCGACGTGCGGGTCCCCGCTCCGTTCGACGGCCGAGTACCAGGACGCGAACAGCGCGAGCGGATCGTGGCTGGGCGTGGGCGTCTCGATCTCGATGTTCGTCTGCATCAGCGCGCTAACTTGGTTCGCGCGTCTCGTCTGGTCCAGATGCCGGTACAGAACAGTTCGTGAGACGCTCGGGCCGTGACTGCCATCGTGACCGAAGGGCTGACCCGCCGATTCGGAGACCGGACGGCGGTGGATGCGTTGACGCTCGATGTCCGCCGCGGGGAGGTGTTCGGCTTTCTCGGCCCGAACGGCGCGGGCAAGACCACGACGGTTCGCATGTTGACCGCGCTCGTCGCGCCGACGAGCGGGCGGGCGGTCGTCAATGGACACTCGGTCACTGCGAGCGCCGACGCCGTACGTGCCTCGGTCGGGCTGCTCACCGAGTCTCCCGGTCTCTACCCTCGGCTGACCGCTCGGGAGAACCTCGTCTTCTTCGCCCGGCTGCAATCGGTGTCCGACGTGGAGCGTCAGGTGCGCAAGTACCTCGACCTCCTCGAGATCAGCGACCGCACGAACGATCGCGCCGCGGAGCTGTCGAAGGGAATGCAGCAGAAGCTCGCCATCGCGCGCGCGCTGCTACACGAGCCGCCGATCGTGTTCCTCGACGAGCCGACGTCGGGCCTCGATCCGGAGGCAGCCCGCATCGTGCGCGAGTTCATCACTAAGCTGCGTTCGGAAGAGCGCACGGTGTTCTTGACGACACACAACCTGGACGAAGCCGACAGGCTGTGCGATCGCGTTGCCGTCTTCTCGCAGCGGCTGCTGCGGCTCGACACCCCATCGGCGCTGCGACGGAGCCTCTATGGTCGATGGGTCTCGCTCCGCGTCGCGTCTCCGGCCTCCGATCTCGTCGAGCGCCTCCGACGCCACGAGCGGGTGCGCGAGCTCGAGGTCGGCGAGAGCGGCGCGTGTCGCGTGCGCGTCGAGGATCCGGATCACGACATACCCGAGCTCGTACGCGCGCTGGTCGCGTGGGATGCCCACGTCGTGGCAATTGCCGAGGAGGAGATCTCGCTGGAGCAGGTGTACTTCGACGTCATCGGGCCTCGTCTGGGGGACGACACCGCTGCCGCGGGAAAGAAGCCGTCGTGAGCGCCGAGGACCTCGGTTGGGAACGAATCAAGGCGGTGCTCTGGCGCGAGTGGCTCGAGATGCGTCGCAATCGCATGGTGCTCGGGCAGCTCGTGGCGATGCCGATCGTCCTGTGTGTCGCGGTCGTGGGGCTGAACGTCATGCTCGCCC
>JADZFZ010000120.1 GCA_020854145.1 Deltaproteobacteria bacterium
CTGCGCGACCTCATCCGCGGGCAGCCGGCGGCCGACTGGGACGTCGCGACCGACGCGCGGCCGGACGAGGTCAAACGCGCCTTTCGCCACGTGGTGCCGACGGGCGAGAAGCACGGCACCGTCAGCGTGATCCTCGACGGCCACGCCTACGAGGTCACGACGTTGCGCGGCGAGGGCACGTACACCGACGGGCGCCGGCCGGACGCCGTGGAGTTCCACGACGACATCGAGCTCGACCTCCTCAGGCGCGACTTCACCGTCAACGCCATCGCGCTCGACCCGGTGACCCACGAAGTCTTCGACCCGGCCAACGGCCTGGTGGACCTGAAGAACCGCGTGCTCCGCGCGGTGGGCGATCCGGCCGCGCGCTTCGGCGAGGACGGCCTGCGCATCCTGCGCGGGGCGCGGTTCGTCGCGACGCTCGAGATGACGCTCGAGCCCGCGACGCGGGCGGCGATCCCGGGCGCGCTCGACGTGTTCCGCAAGGTGAGCGGCGAGCGCGTGCGCGACGAGTGGCTCAAGACGATGAAGGCGGCGCGCCCGTCGCACGCGTTCGAGGTGATGCGCGAGACGGGCATCCTCGGGGTCACCTATCCCGAGATGCTCGAGATGTACGGCTGCACGCAGAACAAGTGGCATTCCTTCGACGTCTGGGGCCACACGATGGCGGCGCTCGACGCGACGCCGCGCGATCGGCCGATGGTCCGCGTCGCCTCGCTGCTGCACGACATCGCGAAGCCGCGCACGCGTGCCATCGGCGAGAAGACGAACGACGCGACGTTCTACGGTCACGAGCGCGTCGGCGCCGACATGGCCGACGACTGGCTGCGTCGCTACCACTTCTCGAACGAGGAGCGCGAGCGCATCACGCACGTCATCCGCCACCATCTGGTCTGCTACGACCGCGGATGGAGCGACGCAGCCGTGCGACGCTGGATGAAGCGCATCGGGTCCGCCGCGATGGACGACCTGCTCGTGCTCCATCGCGCCGACACGCTGGGCAAAGGCCGCGAGGTGCCCGACGAGCTCGCGAGCATCGATCAGCTGCGCGCGCGCGTCGCGGCGGTCGAGGCCGCGGGCAACGCGCTCTCCACGCGCGACCTCGCGGTCAACGGCAAGGACGTGATGGCCATCCTCGCGATCCCGCCCGGACGCCGCATCGGCGAGGTGCTCGAGGCGCTGCTCGACGAGGTGCTCGAGGATCCTGCCCTCAACGAGCGCGAGCACCTGCTCGATCGCATCCGCGCGATGGGCGCCGAAGCTCGACGCGCCTGAGCAAGGGCCGCAGAGGCGAGCCCGAACGAACCCCCTGCGGTCAGGCGCGCACGCGCTCGACGTCGGCCCACAGGTCGTCGAGCGCCAGCGCGACGCCGGCGGCAGCCAGCTCGAGCGTGCCCGTCCGGACGATGGTCATCACCCACCGATCCGGTCCCGAGCGCGCGTGGTGCTCGACGGTGCGCGCCTCCTCGTCGACGACCACGTACTCGCGCAGAGTCTCGAGCGTGCGGTAGTGGACGAACTTGCCTCCGCGGTCGTAGTCGGCGGTCGAAGGCGAGAGCACCTCGAAGAGGACGGTGGGGTTCGTGAACGCATGGTCGTCGTCGGGGTCGCGGACGACGGGGCCGCAAACGACCGTGGCGTCGGGATAGTGGTAGGCACCCGTCCTTCGCGTCGAGACCTTCTGCCCATCGCCGAAAGGCATGCACGGCTTGCCCTTGAGCGTCGTCTTGAGCGCCGCGATGAGGTTGTCCACGACGACGCGATGCTCGGGGCGCCCGCCCGCCATCGCGAACGCCTCGCCGTTGACGTACTCCCACCGCGCGTCTTGCGAACGGTCGAAGGCCACGTACTCGGCGACGCCCATGCGCCGGTAAGAACGTGCTTCCATCACGCGCTCGAAGTTACCACGCACCCTCCGTTCTCCCACGGCACGGGCGTCGGACGCTCGATGCGATCAGCTCGGTTAGCTAGGCGTCGCGGTTCCTGGTAAACAGCGGCCGCGCTCGGGCGGTCACGGTCGGTGCTGCGCGACCGATCGGCGCCGGAGCGTCGTGCCCGCGATGTACACCGACCTCCATTGCCACTACGTGCCCGGCATCGACGACGGGGTACGCAGAGCCGACGACGGGATCGCGCTCTGCCGCGGTCTGAAGCGCGCGGGCTTCTCGCGGGTCATCGCGACGCCGCACATCCGCACGGCGATGTTCGAGAACAAGCCCGAGGACGTGCGCGGAGCGTTCGCGACGTTCGCGCAGCTCGCGGCGAGCGACTCGGCGATGCCGGAGCTCGGGGTGGGCGCGGAGCACTATTGCGACGACGTTTTCGTGCGCGCGTTCGGCGACGGTCGGGTGTGCCCGTACCCGGGTGGCCATGCGCTGCTGATCGAGCTGCCGAGCGAGACGATGCCGGCGGGGCTGCGCGAGCTGGTCTTCGAGATGCGGCTCAAGGGGATCACGCCCGTGCTCGCGCACCCGGAGCGGTACTCGGCGGTGTGGCGCTCGTCGGAGCCCATCGAGGAGCTGGTCGAGGCCGGCGTGCTGCCGCTGCTCGACGTGATGTCGCTCGCGGAGCGGTATGGTCGCGAGCCGCGGCGCGCGGCGGAGCGATTGCTCGACGAGGACCTCTACTACGCGGCGTGCTCGGACGCGCACAAGCCGTCCGACGTGGACGTGGTGATCGACTCGATCGGGCGCCTGCGAAGGATCGTGGGGCAAGACGAGGCGGAGGACCTGCTCGGCGACCATCCGCGCCGAGTGCTCGAAGGGACGTTCGGGGACTGGCTCTGACGGAGCCTGGGTGAGGGAAGACGAGATGACTGACTTGATCCAGAAGTTCGAGAAGCGCGCGGCGCACGTCGTCGTGGTCGGCATCGGGTACGTGGGCCTCCCGCTCGTCGTGGAGTTCGGCAAAGCGGGCTTCCGCGTGACCGGCCTCGACAAGGATCCGGAGAAGGTCCGCCTCCTCAACAAGGGCGAGAGCTACATCGGCGACATCCCGACGAGCGAGCTCGGTCCGCTGGTGTCGTCGGGCAAGGTCGACGCGACGACCAGCGAGGACATCCTCGCGAAGGCGGACGCCGTGATCGTCTGCGTGCCGACGCCGCTCAACAAGACGAAGGAGCCGGACATGCGGTTCATCGTCGACGCGACCGACGCCATCTGCCGGCACACGCACCCCAACCAGGTCGTGGTGCTCGAGAGCACGACGTACCCGGGAACGACGCGCGAGGTGGTGGTCCCGAAGCTCGAAGCGAGCGGCCGCACCGTCGGCAAGGACATCTTCGTCGCGTTCTCCCCCGAGCGCGTGGACCCGGGCAACAAGGTCTGGAAGACGAAGAACACGCCCAAGGTGCTCGGCGGCGTGACGCCCGAGTGCCTGAAGCACGCGCAGGCGCTCTACCAGAACATCCTCGACCGCGTGGTGCCCGTCTCCTCGACCGACGCGGCCGAGATGGTGAAGCTCCTCGAGAACACCTTCCGCGCGGTCAACATCGGCCTCGTCAACGAGATCGCGCTCATGTGCGAGAAGCTCGGGCTCGACAGCTGGGAGGTCATCGACGCCGCGGCCACCAAGCCCTTCGGGTTCATGCCGTTCTATCCCGGCCCCGGCCTCGGCGGGCACTGCATCCCGATCGATCCGCTCTACCTCTCGTGGCGTCTTCGCGCGCTCAAGTACACCGCGCGCTTCATCGAGCTCGCCGACGACATCAACAGCAACATGCCTGCGTACGTCGTGAGAAAGACCGCTTCGGCGCTGAACAAGCACAAGAAGTCGGTCAACGGCTCGAAGGTGCTCGTCGTGGGCGTCGCCTACAAGCGCGACGTCGACGACGTCCGCGAGTCGCCGGCGATCGACGTCATCTCGCTCCTGCGCGACGAAGGCGCCGACGTCAGCTACCACGACCCGCACGTGCCCAAGCTCGAAGAGCACGGCCTGACGCTCGACGGCGTCGCGGCACCGCAGTGGGGCAGCTACGACGCGACGGTGATCGTCACCGACCACAAGGCGCTCGACATCCCGAAGATCGTGCGCGAGTCGAAGATCGTGATCGACACCCGCAACGCGACGCGCGGCATCACCGACGTGCCCGCGGACCGCATCTACAAGCTCTGACCGGCCCGGCAGAGCCCGAACCTCTCGTGTCGAGCGAGGACCCGTCCATGTCGAGCGGCGCAGGCGAGGTGGTGGCGAGCCCGCCGTCGAGCCCGCCTGCGAGCACCGCCGCGCCCGCGAACGGCGTGTGGCGGCGGATGTTGCCCAAGCTCGTCCTGTCGCTCGTGCTCGGTGCTGCCTTCGTGTGGCTCGCGCAGCGGGGCGGTGTGCCGCTCGTTCCACGCGCCGAGAGCATGGCGAAGGTCGCGTGGTGGGCCGTGCCCGCGTACCTGGCCACGCTCGTCGTCACGCACTTCCTCCGCGGATCGCGCTGGCGGTTCCTCATCGCGCCGTACCAGAAGGTCACCATCAAGGAGTCGATCCTGCTGAACTGGATCGGCTTCTTCGCCATCTTCGCGTTGCCGCTGAGGCTCGGCGAGCTCGCGCGCCCGGCGCTGAGCCGCATCCGCATCGGCACACGGCTCTCGGTCGGCCTCGGAACGGTCGCGGTCGAGCGCGTGCTCGACGGGCTCGTGACGAGCCTCTGCCTGGTGGTCGCGCTCTTCGCGATCCCGCGGCGCGTGCCGGTCGACTACCTGTCGCGCACGCTGCCGTACTACGGCTATCTCGCGCTCGCCGTGTTCTGCGCCGCGATGCTCGCGATCGGCGCGTTCCTGTGGAAACGCAACCTCGCGCGCCGGCTCACCGAGCGCGTCTTCGGGATCGTGTCTCCGCGCATCGGCAAGCGTCTGGCCTCGACCGTCGACGGCATCGCGGAGGGGGTGCGGTCCGTCAAGGACCCCCGGCTCGCGTTGCCGTTCGTGCTCGAGACGCTCGGCTACTGGGGCACCAACGCGTTCGGCATGTGGGTGCTCGCGCAGGGCTGCGGCCTCGATCTGACGTTCCCGCACGCGGTCGCCGTGATGGGCGTGCTGGCCATCGGGATCCTCCTGCCCGCGGGACCGGGGATGTTCGGCAGCTTCCAGACGTTCGTCGCTGCCGGGCTTCGTCTGTACGTGGCCGACTCGGTCGTGGGCGACCGCGGCGCGGCCTACATCTTCCTGCTCTACGTCTGCCAGTCGCTCTTCATCACGGCGGCAGGCCTCGTCCCGCTTCTGGCGTTGAAGCTGTCGATACGCGACATCCTCTCGCCGCCGGCCGAGCCTCCCACCACGGAGCCTCCGCCGCGCCCGTCCTGAAGGACCCGTCTTCACGGGGAGTCGCAAGAGGGGGCAAGCTCGTAGCGCAGCCCTCTTTTGCCGCGAGGGGCCGCGGGGGCGAGCCCAGCCCCCGCCAGCCAGCACAGGATCCGGAAAGTTGCCCGATCGGGGCGATGCGTGCCCAGCATCGCCGCATGTCGCGCGGTGGAGTGCTCGCAATCGTCCTCGCTCTCGGCTCGCTCTCGACTGCGTCGACGGCTTTCGCGCGTACGCAGCAGGACATCCCGTACCCGACCGAGCGCGTCTGGAACGCGGCGGTGCGGCTGCTGCGCCTCGACCTCGGGTGCGCGATCACGGAGCGCGACGTCGAGGTCGGCTACGTGATGTTCGAGTATCGCGAAGGCGCGCGATCGCACCCCGGCTCGATCGAGCTGCTGCGCACGTCGATCGACGACGTGCCGGACGGGACGCGCGTGTTCGTCTCGATCCCCGCGATGCCGCGCTACGTCGAGATCATGATCGCCGAGCGTCTCGCGCGGAAGATGCTCGAGGAGTTCGGCGAGCCGGTCCGCCGGCCGCGCGCGCAGCAGCAGCAGGGCGGACGCAGCCAGCAGCAGGGCGCGCGACGCGAGGGGCGCGAAGGCGGCGGCTCCGAAGGCGGCACGAGGGGAGGGCGCTCGACGGGTCGCTCGACGGGCGGCCGCGCCTCCGGCTCGTCGCGTTCGCGCAGCAGCACCGTCCCGGTCCTCTGGCAGCGCTGAGCTCGCGGGCGGCTCCGTTGCGCCCGGCGCTTCGGCTCACCGCTCGTACACGAAGTGGTAGCTCGTCAGCCGCGTGTGCGGCGCGGCGCTCAGGACGAGCTGGGCGAGAAGGCGCGCCACGATGGACGCCGCGAGGTTGTCGCGTCCGTCGGTGCGCGTCACC
>JADZFZ010000121.1 GCA_020854145.1 Deltaproteobacteria bacterium
ACGAGCACGCGCGGAAGGACGTCGACGAAGAGCTCGAGGCGCGACGTCGGGCGGCCCGGCATCGCGTCGTCGTTGCACGCGAGCTCCGCGCCGGCGACGCACGACAAGGACTCGCCCGCGTCGATGACGTAGAGCACCGTGTCGAACGACGAGCCCTCCGTGTCGAAGACGTAGACGTTGTCGAAGAACGCTCCCCAGAGATGGACGCGGTCGTTCGTCGAAGGGCTGCCGCAGCTGGCGGTGTAGTGGTCGCCCGCGCCGATCGTGGTCCCGGTGAAGATGGCTTCGCCCGTGCCGCCGAAGGTGTCCGCGCTGTCGGGGCACAGGCCGCCCCCGCGCGAGCACGCCGAGACGCCTGCGAGGAACGGCGCGTAGCCGCTCGGCGCCACGCACAGATCGAGGGTCGCATCGAGCATGGCCTCGCACGTCGTCACGCTCGTGGCGTCGCAGGCCACGACGCGGGTGTGGCAGGTCGTGGCTTCGCCGTAGGCGAGGGTCATGCAGCCGAAGTGATCGAGCACCGGGGCTCCGGCCGCGGGCAGGCCGGTTCGCGCGCAGGTGAGGATGCTCGCGCTCAAGCCGCGCTCGGCGATGCACGCATCGACGCTGGCGTAGCCGAGGGCCGTCCAGCTGCACGCGCAGTAGGCGGCGGCCCACGCGCGGTACGCGTCGGCCCAGTCGTCGATCGTGCGCGGCGCGCCCGCATCCGTGCCCGGAGGTCCCGAGTCGGTTGCGGATCCCGAATCCGCGGGCTCTGCGGCATCGTCGTCCGGACCGGCATCCATGCTGCCGCCCGCGTCGGCGCCCATGGCTCCGTCATCGCCGTGGCCGGCATCGCTCGGGTCGCTCGCGTCCATCGCGTCGCCCGCGTCGGTCGCGCCGTCCGCGCTCGCATCGCGGCCGGCATCGCGGCTGCCCGCGGCATCGTCGTCGTCGCGGCTGCCGCCGGTGTCCTCGAGCCCGGCAGCGTCCTCCGCGCCGGCCGCGTCCCGCGTCGCGCCGCCCGTGTCGAAGCCTCCGCCATCGCGCGTCGCCACGCCCGCGTCACCGTCGTTGCACACGCAGGGACCGAGCTGGTCGCCGGCGCAGATCTGCGCGCCCATTCGACCATCGGTGCACGCGCAGACCGTGCTCGCCCCGACGACGCACATCGTGTCGTCCGGCGGGCACCCCGTGAGCGCGAGCACCGCGACGAGCCCCGGTCCCAGAATCGAGCCCGAGCCGCGCTTCGTCCGCGAGAGGCCCACGCGCCTCAGTGTACGTGACGGCTCCTCGTCACGCGCGGCCGCCTGCAGGCGAGCACGCCTCGTCGCGGCTGCGGCGACTCGTCATCGGAGGGCACCCGGCTCGACCCACTCGGCGCCGCGGTCCACGCTAGCGACGTGAGCGCGTGGCTTCGATCGCTCGCGGACCCCCGATCGCTCGGCGAGCTGCTCGAGCTTCTGCGCGACGATGTCGGACCCTTCGAGCTTGTCGAACACTGGACGCAGGGCGAGTTCCACCACGACGTCGTCGTCCGCGTCGCGCGCGCCGACGCGGAGCGGTTGCCGGGCGACGTCCTCGTGGTGGCGACGAACTGCAATGGTGGCGTCAAAGAGGTCCTGTGCTTCGCGGAGGTTCCCTCGCGCGACGCCCTCTGGCGCTGGCGGTGTCCCGAGTCCCCCGATTTCGCCGGGGTCCTTCCCGAGATGCTCGGCCGCGCGGTCACGCCGCACTTCTTCGATCCGTGCGAGCTGCTCGCCCCCGATGCCCGCAGCGAGCTGAAGCCAGAGCACCGCCGCCGCCAGCGCGGCGGGGGATGGGAGCCGATCGTCGCGTGCGCCTCGAAGATCGAGCGCCGCTGAGCGATGGTCCGAATCGGTCCTTCTTACGGCGACTCCAGCGTCGGAAGGACGCGCGCTCGCAGGTACCAGCCGACGTAGAGCAGCTGCAGGTTGCAGCCGGCGCAGAAGTACTCGAGGTCCTCGGGGAGCGCGATGCGGCCGTCGATCCAGTGGTGCAGCAGGCGGCCCTGCGCCTCGTCGAGCAGGTGCGTGCGGATGAAGTCGAGCACGCTCTTCAGCTCGAGCAGGTAACGCGGATCGCGCGTGCGCTCGAAGAGGATCAGCAGCGAGAGCGAGAGGTAGTTCTGGCTCGAGAGCGTGCTGTAGTCGGTCGTGGTCGCGCCCATCGCGGCGGCGCTGTACTCGGAGTAGTAGTTGCCCGCGGGCTGGCGTAGCGGCTGGATGGCGTCGAACATGCGCTCGGCTCGCGCGAGCCACTGCTCCTCGCCGGTGAGCTCGTGCATGCGACCGAGGACGAGCGTCATCATGACGTTCGGATAGAGATCGACGCGATCCTCGTCGGGAGCGAAGCGGTAGTAGCCGGGCTCTTCGAGCCATGCGTTGCGATCGATGGCGGCGACGATCTCGCGCGTGCGTCCGATCATCGCGTCGCGCGCCGCGCCCTCGGCGAGACGCGCGCGTTGCAGGTTCACGAGCGCGACCGCCGCGGTGATGGTGGTGGGCCCGTACGTGTCGAGCGCGAACGCGCCGAGCTCGCCGTCCGGGTTCAGGTAGTCGCGAAAGAGCCCGAGGAAGTCGTTGGTGCGTTCGAGCAACGCGTCGATCTCGGGGAGGCCCACGCCGTCGCCGAGCTCGTCGGCGTGCTCGAGGACGCCGAGCGCGGCCATGAAGACCTCTTCCATGTTGGCCGTGTAGAAGTCGAGATCCGCGGTGGCCTGCGTCACGAGGCCGAGGTCGTAGTCGCGCGCGGCCGCGGCGAGCGAGAGGGCTTCGGTGTCGCCCTCGGCGTTGCCCGTCCTGACGTAGAACGCGGGACCGTAGAAAGCGGCGTCGCCGAGCTCCTCCGCCCAGTGGCCGCCCTCGACGGCGAACGCCGACGCGTAGCCGCGCATCGCTTCGTGGAACGCGACGATCTCGCTCCAGTCGATCGGCGGCACGGGGGGCCGTCCGGCATCGGGGCGTCGAGCGTCGGGCGCGCCCGAGTCGAGCGGCTCCTCGGCGTCGGGAGCGCCGGCGTCGACCGGCTCGTCGGCATCCATCGCGCGCGAGTCGGTGTCGGCGTCGGGGCGCGCCGGCGCTCCCTCGTCGTCGCCGCAGGTCGCGCAACAGGCCGCGATCAGAACGGCGCCCCACGGGGCGGCACGACGAGGGCGACGCATGCCGGGAGCGTATCAGCCGCAGACGAAGCGCGGGATGCAGCGGCCGGTGTAACAGCTGCCGTCGCCTTCGGGCAGGGTCCCGTCGGGGCACGGGCCGGGATCGAGCCTGCAGGCCGCCGTGCAGCTGTCGGCGGTGATGGGCACGCAGACGGCGGCGTCGATCGGGGGCTCTCCCTCGCCCGATGGGTATCCCGGCACGCAACCGGCGCGATCGCAGCTGTCGACATCGACGACGTGGCTGTCCTCGCACGTCGGCGCGGCGGGTCCGCAGCCCCACGGCGGGGTGATGCCGCACGCCATGGAGGAGCCCATGGGGCAGCGGCTCGCGGTGAGGGGGACGCACGCTTCGTAGGTCGGGTTGGTGCAGTCCGCGCAGCCGGCGCTCGGTCGGCACGATGGGCAACACGCGTCGTCGAACGTCGGCACGCACGCGACGTTCGCGAGGCACGCGGCCGGGCCGAGGCCCGCGCACGAGCGGGTCGGCGGCGGGCCCGCATCGGGCTCGGGCGGCGGCGACACGGGTGGGACCGAGGGTGGCGCCGCGTCGGGCGGCGTCGCGGGCGGAGCCGTCGTGCCCGAGTCCGGCGTCGTCGTGGGCGGAGCCGTCGTGCCGGAGTCGGCCAGCGGGTCGTCGTCGCGCGGCATCGAGTCGTTGCATGCGGTCGGACCGAGGAGAGCAGCGAAGGCGACGGTGACGAACGACGCCAGAGTGTGCCGAGCGAGCTTCATGCTCGGGGCATCCGCAAATGCGGTGCGCCCCCGACGACCGGCAAGACGAGTCCCGAGGCCCCAGTTTCTCGGCGTTTTCGACGGAATGGAACTGCTCGCCCAGGGAGCCAACGATCTCGCGTGGTTGGCTAGGTCGATCCTGTCCCCAGGGGGAGGTGGATGAGGGCGCGGGTGCCGCGGGCGAGGGGTTCGAGGGTGATGTCGCCGCCGTGATCGCGGAGGATCGCGTAGCAGGTGGCGAGGCCGAGGCCGGCGCCGACGCCGACGCCTTTGGTGGTGAACCCGGGATCGAAGACGCGCGGGAGGTCCTCGGGAGCGATGCCGCGGCCGTCGTCCTCGATGACGACGAGCACGCGCTGCTCGTCGGCGGAGGTCGTCACGGTGATGGTGCCGCCGCTCGGGGGCAATGCTTCGCGCGCGTTCTGGATGACGTTGAGGAAGACCTGGTTGAGCGACGCGGGCGAGCACGCGATGGGCGGCACGTCGCCGTAGCTGCGCACGATGGTGGCGCCTTCGAGCTGGCGCGCGAGAACGCCGAGCGTGTCGTCGAGCCCTTCGTGCACCGAGACGATCTTGCGTTGTGCTTCGTCGAGCCGCGCGAAGCTGCGGAGGCGGCGGACGATGTCGGCGACGCGCTCGGTGGCGTAGGTGAGCACGTCCATGCCCGCGGTGACGCGTGCGACGAGGGGCGAGTGCCTCGCATGGATCTCGGGGCTCTCCTCGCGGAGCAGGTCGTCGAGCCGTGCGAGCGCGCGCTTGAGCGTGACCTGCGTGCTCGTCATCGCGCCGAGCGGCGTGTTCATCTCGTGCGCGATGCCGGCCACGAGCCCGGCGAGCGACGCCATCTTCTCCGACTGGACCAGACGCGCCTGCGTGCGCGCGAGCTCGAGGGTGCGCTCGTGGACCTTGTCCTCGAGGGTCTCGTTGAGGCTCCGCAGCTGCTCGTTGGCGACGTCGAGCGCGCGGCGCCGCTCCTCGGCCGAGCGATACAGGCGGGCGTTGTGGATCGCGCTCGCGGCCTGGCTCGCGATGATGCCGATGAGCTGCTCGTCGCGCTCGTCGAAGACGCTCGCGCGCTCGCTCTCGACCGAGAAGACGCCGACGAGCACGTCCTTGACGACGAGCGGGATGGCGACCTGGCTCTGCGCGTTGGGCAAGCCCGGCATGCGCACCACGTCGCCGAGCCCGTCGCCCTGGTTGCTCGCGACGGTGCGCGCACGGACGGCGCTCGCATAGCCGACCTGGATCGCGAGGTTGCCGACGCGCATCAGCTTCCGGCGCGACGCGACGACGCCGACCACCCCTTGGCCGATGCGGACCGTCGCACCGATCCCGGGCTCGGAGTACCCGTGGCTCGCCGCGACGCGGAGCACGCCGGCTTCCTCGTCCGCGAGCAACACCATCGCGTGACGGAAGCCGAACACCTCGTCCATCGAGCGGAGGATGGCCTCGAGGATCGCGTCGAGATCGAGCGCGTTCAGCTCGGACGCGATGGCCTGGATGATCCGGACCTCGCGCGTCTTGCGCGACAGGTCGCGCTCCAGCTTCTCGAGGCGCGCTTCGACCTGCGCGCCGGTCTCGTCGGCCTCGGTCGTCTCCTGCGCCACGGGCTCGGTCACCCCCGGCCCACTCTTCGATGGTCTTTCAGGAGCCGCCCTCGGGCAGAGGCTCGAAGTACCGGCCACGATGCGTCACCGCCTCGACGAAGTACACGTCGGACGCCTTCAGCTTGAAGACGTCCGCCATCCCCGTCATCGACGCGATGGCCTGGAGCTGCATGTCCATCGCGTCGAAGAGCGGACCCTCCGTCTCGCTGTGGTCGTAGCGGAGATCGAGCGACCAGCACTCGAGCGTCGATGGGTGCGTGATCAGGACCGATGCGTACGGGTTCTCGCGCACGTTGCGGATCGTCTTGTTGAAGAACTGGAACGAGAGCGCGACGTGCTCGTCGTCGACCCAGACCACCTGGCTGACGATGGTGGCGTTCGGCTCGCCGTCCTTCGAGCAGGTCGCGAGCACCGCGGGGATGTAGCCCTGCATCGCAGGCTTCAGCTCTTCGGTCATGACGGTCATCGCGGGTCCCCCTCGGCGGCGCGCGGGGCGGTGGCCCCGGCGCCCTCCGCGGCCGTGATGGAAGCGCCTGCGCCCGGGCCGGGCGTCTGCACGAAGATCGAGTCCACGCGGATGGTCGCGGCCACGGCCGGGCGATAGCTGCTCCGACGCGCCATCGCGACGAGCTCGGGAGGGAACATCATCGCGAAGAGGTCCGCCAGCTGGCTGTGCAGCGCGTCCTGGTGCGCGCGCTCGGCGTCGGTCATCGCACGCAGGTCCGTCACGGTGCCTTTGAGCTGGTAGTTCTCGTTCGTGGCCGGGTTGCCCATCGAGAGCGCGACGCGGCGGCTCGCGGTCAGCATCGTGCGGGTGTCGCCTCCGGGTCGCTCCGTGACGAAGCACGTCACGTGCTCTCGGTCGTCCTCGATGCGAACGAAACCGACGAGGCACATCGACGGACGGTTCTTGTCGTCGCGGGTCGCGATCGTCGTGACGTGAGGGGTCATCGTGACCGCGACGACCGAGTCGGGGATGAGCTGGGTAGCCACGCAGAGGACAGTACCCGCAGCGCTTGCGCGCCCGCAACCGGCCTCCATACACCCTGTCGGCCCCGGCCGAGCGCGCGGGCCGAGGCTCGTGGTAACACCGCGCGCCATGACCGACCTCCGCGCCGTCGCCGACCTCACCGAGAAGCTCTGTCCCGCTTGGCTCGAGCGGTTGCCCCGTTACGTCGCCATCCAG
>JADZFZ010000122.1 GCA_020854145.1 Deltaproteobacteria bacterium
GCGGATCGAGGGAGAAGGCTTCGCGCGCGATCCCGTGGTCGTTCGCGAAGGTCGAGGCGCGCTCGTCGTCTGGACGGGGCCCGTGCTGCGCGAGCTCGTGGCGCAACGGCTCGACGCCGAGGGGCGCATCGTCGGCGCGATGACGGAGGTCGCGCGGACCTACGGCATGAGCGGCTTCGGCATCGGCACCGGAGCCAGCGGGCCGGAGCTCGTGTGGGCGTCCGAGCGCAGCGGTGTCGGACGACGCCGCGTCTGCGCGCAGTGACCGATCCCGATCACGCGGGCGACGCGGGCTTGCGGCGTCGGCGGACGAAGCGATCGAGATCGGCGCGCGTCAGCTCGCGCGTGACGAGCAGCACGACGAGGTAGACGACGCCGCCGGCCACCATCGCCGCGAGGCTCATCACCTTGCTGGTCGGACGGAGGAGCAACGCCGTGGTCGCGATGGACGCCGCGCCGGCCACGAGCGTGCGCACGACCGAGAGGACGCTGAAGCTGGCGCCCAGCTTGCGCTGCAGCGTGACGGTGACCGCGACGAACGCCGTCAGCGTTCCGAGCCCCGTCCCGAGCGCGGCGCCCTCCATCGCCGGGACCCCTCCGTCGCCGGCACCCGCGCGCGCGATGAGCAAGGCGCTCGCGGGAAGGAGCACGAGCACGCCGGCGAGCGCGATGAGCGCCGAGGCGAGCACGCGACCCGAGCCCGAGAGGATCGTCGCTGCAATGACGAACAACGCAAAGAACACCTGTGCACACGTCAGGATGCGCAACGCCGACGCGGCAGCGCCGTACTCGGCCGGAAACGCGAACCGCATCGCGCCTTCGGGGCCACCGACCAGCGGCGCGGCGAGCCCGATCAGCACCAGAAGAGAGAAGCGCATCGCGTCGCGCACGTACGTCTTGGCGCTCTCGCGGTCGTCGCTCGCGACCGCTTTCGAGACGAGCGGGAAGACCACGAAGGTCACGGGGATGATCAACTGATACGGAATGAACGCAAAGGACTGCGCAGCGCGGTAGAAGCCCGCGAGACGGGCACCGAGCTCGGCGGCGGCCGTGGTGCTCTCTCCGGCGTCGAGCGCTGCCAGCGTCGCGTAACGGCGCAGCACCGAGAGATCGATCTGCAGCATCACGTTGACGAGCGACTGATAGACGATGAGCGGCAGCGCCAGCTTCGCGTACGAACGGAGCGTCGGTGCGCCCTCGCCCGAGCGACCGACGCCGACGATCGCGAGCGCCGCGAGCAGGATCGCCATCGCCGCGGCAGAGAAGCCCGCGACCGAGCCGAGCGCGCCGATGCCGAGGGCCGCAGGCACGAGGATGCCGGCCGTGCGCATCGTGCTGAAGCCGACGTCGAAGCCGGCCTGGCGCGCGAACAGACGCCTGCCGTTGAGCGCACCGATGAGCGCGGCGTAGAGCGCGTACGCGAACACGACGATGGAGACGATGGCGAGCATCGGGCCGAGCCGCGCATCGAGCAGGATGTCGCGCGCGACCCAGGTCGAGCTCGCCGCGAGAAGACCGCTCAGGCACAGAGCGACCACGAGCTGGAAGAGGAGCGCCCGACGAAGGATCGCGGCAGCCGCGTGCTCGCGCTCGCTCACGAGCTTGCTCACCGTCTGGATCGTCCCCGCGATGAGGACGTTGTTGAGGATCGACACGACGTTCAGCACCGTCGCGTAGGTTCCGTACTCCTCGGCCGACGCGAGGAGACGCGGCAAGAGGAACTGCACCGCGAAGCCCGCGAGGATGAAGTAGAGCTTGGCGCCGGTGATGAGCGCCACGCCCGCGCCCGCACGACGCACCTCTCCTTCGCGCTCGGCGGCACGCGTCTCGGGAGCAGCTGCCGGCGTATCGCCGTCTCGGGGCTCGTCGGACATGGGCGCGCCGGGTTTGATCGAACCGGCACACGCTGTCCAGGGGGCGTGCGATAAACGGCGCCGGTGACGGTCCAGCGGCGGCTCTACATCGCGTCGGGCATCCTCGCGCTCGTCGTCGTCATCGGCGCGCTCGGATACTGGCGCATCGGCAACGGCCGATGGGACCTCGGCGACTGCTTCTACATGACGGTCATCACGATCGCGACCGTCGGGTACAGCGAGGTGCTGACGGAGATGTCCGCCGTGCCCTTCGCTCGTCTCTGGACGGTCGCGATCATCCTGTTCGGCGCCGGCACCGTCGTGTACTTCACGTCCGCGCTCGCCGCGCTGATCATCGAGGGTGACCTCCAGACGGTCTTTCGGAGAGGGCGCGTGAAGAAGGCGATCGACTCGCTCAGTGATCACATCGTCGTCTGCGGTGCGGGATCCACCGGGATCCACGTCATCCACGAGCTCATGGCCGCGGGCGTCCCGTTCGTGGTCGTCGACCGCGACGCGCAGCACCTCGAGCGGATCCTGGGCGACTACCCGAAGATGCGCCTGCTCCACGTCACCGGCGACGCGACCGATGACGACGTCCTCGTCGCGGCAGGCATCGAGCGCGCGCGCGGCTGCGTGATCTCGCTGCACGAGGACAAGGACAACCTCTACGTCGCGCTCTCGGCGCGGAGCATCAACCCACGCCTCCGGATCGTGGCGCGCGCAGTGGACCAGGATGCCGTCGCGAAGATCAGGCGCGCGGGCGCGGACAGCGTGGTCAGCCCGAACACGATCGGCGGGCTGCGGATGGCGAGCGAGATGCTCAGGCCGAACGTCGTGGAGTTCCTCGACGTCATGCTGCGCGACAAGGACAAGAACCTGCGCTTCGAGGAGCTCACGATCGCGGAGCGCTCGCCGGTCGCGGGCAAGGCCATCCGCGATGCGAACCTGCGCCAGGTCGGCGAGGTGCTCGTCGTGGCGATCCGCTGGGCCGACGGCCGGTACATCTACAGCCCGGGCCCCGACGTCGTCCTCGAACCGGGGTGCACGATGATCGTGATCGGCGCGATGGCGGGGATCGCGAAGCTGCGATCGCTGCTCGCTCCGTCGTGAGGCTCCGCGATCGCGTTCGTCCGGCGGGCGGAGCGATCGGCTACTCGTCGGGGGTGCTCGGCTCCGGGCTTCGGTCGGCGCAGGAGCGTCGGATCAGCTCGTAGACGGCGGGGTGGCTCTGCAGCTGGTGGTGGAGAACGCCGCCGAGATGCGTCGTCGTCACCGCGGCGACCGAGCCTGCGCGCGGCCCCGAGGCGCTCGCGGTGCGGACGAGCAGATCGCCGACCACCGTGCCGACCGGGTGCGCGACGTCTTCGGTCACGGTCGCGTGGACGAAGTGGTAGCTCGCGTGCGCGAGCAGCGGGACGTCGTCGAGGTCGCCGCCGTCGAGACCGTGGCGCAGATCGCGAATCCCTGCGCTCCGTCGCTCGAGGATGCGCGCGGGAACGAGCGTGCCCGGCAGGTCGACCGACGCGAGCATCCGCGTCAACGCGAAGCCGATCTTCTCGAGGGGCGCACCACGATGGGGCGAGCCGAGACAGAAGACGTGTCGCACGCGTCGGACCCACGGGCGCTCCTTCTCGGTGGCGGAGTGGCACGCGCTCCGAAGGACGAGCCCACCCAGGCTGTGGCCGACGAGCAGGATCTCTTCGATGGGCGACGGGCAACGCGAGACGAAGCCATCGAGCGCATCGTCGAGCGCACGACCGTTGTCCGCGATCGGCCGCCCCGTGTTGTAGCGGACGAAGACCGGCGTGTAGCCGAGGTCGCGCGCGAGCATCGTCCCGAAGTTGGCGCCCGGATCCCCGAGACGCGTCTCGGCGTCGAGGCACCACGACCACTCGGTCGTCGCCAGACCGTGCACGAAGACGGCGAGCTTCGCGTCGGCGACCGCGGCGGAGCTCGCGACGGGCTCCGCGTAGGCGTCTCCGATGCGCAGGGTCATGCCGAGGTCGAGGCCGTTTCCCCGAGCGTGCAAGCGATCGCCGATCACCCCGTTGACGGCGCCGAGGGCCGCGTCGCCCACCCACTCCCAGCTGCGCGTGCGATCGGAGCGCATCGGGACGAGACGCGCGCCGAGCGGCGCCTCTCGGCGCGAGGCACTGCGTCGCTGGATCTGCTCCGTGACGTCGAGCCCTGCGTCGGTGACGACCGCGACCGCGCGGTTGAGGGCGCGCACGGTGCCGAGCACGCCGTCGGTCGACAGACGTCGGACGTCGTCGATCTCACGGGCAGGCGCAGCGACCGCAGGCACGTGATCCGTGACGCGCAGGACCGAGCGCGCAGCCGAGTCGTGTCCTTCGGCGACGAGCGCGGTGGTCGCGTCGATCGCGTCGTGCACGAGCGCCTTCAGCCCACGCCATCGCCGCATGCCGGGGTCTTAGCACTCAGCGGCCGGCACCCATGCGGTAGGCGACCTGCACGCCGGCCTGGAAGTACGTGTCGGACGCGCCGCCGGCGATCCAGCGGTCACCCGGCTCCGGATGGAACGAGTACCAGTAGCGGCGCATCTCGCCGACGACCTGGACCTCGAGATCGCCGACGAGCCGATGAGTGATGCCCACGCCGATCTCGAGGCCGGACGCTTCTCCCCTGGGAAAATAGGCTTCCGAGGTGATCTCTCCGGCGCTCGTGACGACCAGGTACGAGGTGCTGAAGAGCGCCGACATGGAGCGCGACAGCGTCAGTCGACCCGAGCCGCCCAGCCGGATGTAGCGATAGTCGACGCTGGGGATCTCGGGCTTGGGGTTGCCCTGCGCCGCGTCCTCGATCGTGTACGAGTGGACGCCGTAGCCCGCGACGAGGCCGATGTCGGAGCGATCGATCGGGATGCGCAGACGCACGTTGGCCGAGAGCGCCGTCGAGGACGTCGGGTACTCGAGGCCACCCTCGGCCTGCGACGTGAGCGCGACGGCCTGCTCGGCGCGGAGTGAGACGCCGACCCAGGAGGCGGGGCCGTCGGTGAAGTGGCCGCCGGGAAACCAGTCGACCGCAGCGGCGCCGGAGATCGCGGGGCCCACCGTGTACGGCCTGAGCGCGCCGAAGAGATCGTCGTGGTACGCGAGCGAGCGGCTGAACGCGCGCGGTCCGACGGACAGCTCGAGCGGTGGGGCCGTCGAGGCGCGACGCGACGTGCGCGATGTGCGCTCTCGGTCCGAGGCGTCGTCGTCTGCGTTGTCGTCGCGAGACGCGCGGGCGCGGCGACGCGAAGCTGCGCGATCCTCGTCGGCTGCAGGCCAGCCGGCGCGACCGAGCGACGGGTCCGGGGCCGATGCGAGCCCGGGCGCGAGCGTGTCGCCGGCCGTGCGCCGGACGAGCGACACCAGCGACGCTTGGCGGCGCAGGGCCCACGTGCGCGACGCGAGGTCCGTCCCGCCGAGGTCGCGGAGCGTGACCGACGCGCGCCACGCGGCACCGCGACGACCCACGCGACCTTCGACGTACGCCCGCGCGCCCACGCTCTCGGCGATCAGTCGCCGGCCCTCTTCGTCCGTCACGCTCACACCGAGGTCCCCGGCCGCCGTCGTGACCTCTTCGTCCGGCACGACGGCGACGCCCTCGCGACCGAGCGACGCCATCACCGCGGCGCGCACGCCGTCGGCGGAGGTGCCCTCGAACGGCAGCACCAGCACGCGCGTCTCGTCGCTACGTCGTGCGCGCGGGCGGTCCTCGTCGGCGTCGCGCGACTCCGTCCGTTCGCGTGCTCGGGCCTCGCGGGCGTGCTCCGCGCGCTCGATGCGGGCGCGGGCGGCCGCGCCACGGCGGCGACGTCGGCGCGCCTCGGCGTCGGCGCTCGGCAGGAGCACGACGATCGACGCGAGCAGACCCAGAAGGAGCGCGATCGTTCCCATGCGATGGGCGGACGTCGTGCACGCGCTCATCGCGCACCTCCGTCCGCCGGCGGCATCCCGCCGTCTCGCGTCGTCATCGAGCCGCCGCCGGCCACCATCGCGACCCAGCTCTGCAGGCACGCGATCTCCGCGGGCGGAAGCGGGTCGTCCAGCAACGGCATGCGCGCGCCGCACTCCGGTGCGGTGACCTTCTCGAGCAGGACACCACCCGTCGGGTTCGCCGGATCGATCAGCAGCGCCGCGCCGCAGCCGGTCGAGGCGACGCCGACCAGGCGTGACGCGACGTCGGGCGACGCGAGATCCAGATCGGCCGACGGGTTCGCGCCGCCGTGGCAACCGGACGCGCCGCACCGCGCCGCGAGCAGGTCGCGCTCGACGTCGAGCCCGTCGTCGCACGTCATGCCCGACGTCGATCCGACGAGGAATCGCGCCGGATCCTCCAGGTCACCCGGGCATCCGGCGAACAGCGCGCCAGCAGCCGCCATCGTCGCGACGACCGCCCACGTGACCCGTCTCCGCTCTTGGCCGCTCACGTCTTTGCTCCTTGTCACACGAGCCTCGGCAGCGGGCCGTTGCAGTAGGCCGGGTTGCCGAACGAGTCCGTCTCGACCCCCATCGCGTTGCAGACCGACACCAGCAGGTCGTTGTGCGGCGCGCTGTCGTACTCGAGGAATCGCCCCATCCGGAAGTAGCCGCCCGCTCCGCCGGCGAGCACCCAGGGAATGCGATTGCGCGAGTGCGAGTTGCCGCGTCCGAGCTCGTTGCACCAGAGCACGAGCGAGTTGTCGAGCAGCGTGCCTTCGCCCTCGGGGATCTCCTGCATGCGGCCGAGGAGGTACGCGAGCTGCTCCGAGTACCAGACGTTGATGCGCGTGATCTTCTCGATCGCGTCGCCGTTGGAGTCGCCCTCGTGCGAGAGGTCGTGGTGGCCCTCGGGGATGTCGAGCCACGAGAAGGTCGTGTTGGAGACCGACTTCGACCACTGCAGCGATGCGACGCGCGTCAGGTCGCACGCGAGCGACATCACCAGCAGGTCCATCTGCGCGCGGCCGACGGCGGGATAGTCGTCGTTGGCGCCGGGATCGAGCTCGCCGCCCGGAGGCGTCGGCAACGTGCACGCCGCGCCGACGCCGAGCGGAGCCTGCAGCCTCGTCTCGAGATCGCGGATCGCCGTCAGGTGCGCATCGAGCTTCGGTCGGTCCTCGCGCGGCAGGCGCGACGACATGCGACCGAGGTCGGCGCGCACGAAGTCGAGCACGCTGCGGCGCTGCTGGCGGCGACGCTCCGCCGCGTCGCGGTCTTCGGTCGAGAGGTCCGAGAAGACGCGATCGAAGACGGCGCGCGGATCACCCTCCGGCGGCACCGGCTGGTTCGAGTCGCGGTAACACATCCGCGTCCAGATGTTGGCGCCGCCCGGATCCACGCCGAGCTCGAGCGAGCGGAAGCGCGTGTCGCCGCCGACCGCGTTGGCGACGAACTGATCCACCGAGATGCCGCCGCCCCATCCGACGAGCTCGCCGTTGCCGCCCTCGAACTCGTCGCCTTCGAGCAGCTCGGTGCCCGTGAGCATGTGGCCCATGCCGCGCTGATGGCCGTCGCCCGGACCGTGGTCGCTCGAGGCCATGTCGACGCCGTCGAGGATCAGGAGCTTCGACTTGAACGCCTCGAGCGGCGCGAGGATGCGCGAAAGCTCGAAGTCGGTCTCGCCTCCGTTCGGAACCCAGTTCTCGTGGGCGGTGCCGTTGGCGCTGAAGAACACGACGAGGCGCTTCGGAAACGTCGTGTCCTGCGCACGCGTCCCGATCGATCGGAGCAGCGGGATCGAGACGGCGCCCGCCGCGAGCGCTCCGCCGACGAACGCACGTCGCGACATCGGCGACCGCAGAATCGAGGCCGCTCTCGAGGCGAGGCTCCCTCTCCCCTCGCAGGGGAGAGGGCCGGGGTGAGGGGGGACGACACGTCGTCGATCGCCGGTCACGGGGCCACCTCGTAGGCAGGGCGGTACAGGAAGGCATCGGAGGTCGCCACCGCGACGATGAGCTCGCGGATGTCGCCCCCGGCGGTGTCGAAACGCTCGGCCACGTCGGCGAGCACGCAGTCGTCGGCGGGTCCGTCCGCGCGGCCGATCGCGAAACGCGTCCACTGCGTGGCGAAGCACTCGCTCACCTGCGTGCTCTCGGCGAGCCGTTGCGCCAGCTCCGGCGCGCCGCGGAACGGACCGTCGACGTCGGTGCCGCCGAGGATCTCGCCGGAGTCATCGACCGGAAGGCCTTGGTCGGTGGTTCGGAAGCGACCGATCCCGTCGTAACGCTCGAAGCCGAAGCCGATGGGATCCATCAGCCGGTGGCACGTCGCGCAGTCTTCGTTCGACGAGTGCTCGGCGAAACGCTGGCGCGTCGTCAGCCCGGGCGCCGGGTCGGGCGCGACGACCATCAGACCGGGCGGCGGCGCGGGCAACGCCTGGCAGAGCAGACGCTCGCGGACGAACTTGCCGCGGTGGATGGGCGAGCTCTGGTTCGTCTTGGCGTGCGTCGAGAGCAGGCTCGCATGGGTGAGGATCCCCGAGCGCTCCCCGGCATCGAGCGCCACGCGCACGAGGCCGCCCCCGGCGGGAGCGTCGAGCCCGTAGAGCTCGGCGAGCGGGCCGTCCACGAAGGTGAAGTTGCCCGTCAGCACCGTGCGCAACGTGCGATCGCCCTCCCAGACGACGTGATCGAGGAACCGCTCGGTCTCCGCGCGCATCGACGACGCGAGCGTCGCGTCGAACTCCGGGTAGACGTCCGGGTCCTTCGTCACGCTGTCGAGCGCCTCGAGCTCCAGCCACTGCGCGTTGAAGTCGCGGACCGCTTCGCGCGCACGGTCGTCCTCGAGCATGCGGCGTACGTGGGGTTCGATCTGCGCGGGCGTCGTGAGCTCGTTGGCCGCGGCAGCCGCGAAGAGGTCGTCGTCCGGCATCGACTGCCACAGGAAGTACGAGAGGCGCGACGCCACCTCGTAGCCGCTGAGGCGCAACATCGTGCCCCCCGTGCCGCTGACCTCGCCGGCGCCGAGCTCCTGGCGATAGAGGAAGCTCGGCGTCTGCAGCACCGCTTCGACGACGAGCCGGACCGCCGTGGCGAAGTCGTCGCCCGCGGCGCGCGCTCCGTCGTACAGCGCCGTGATCGCGGTGAGCTCCGCGGGCTCGGCCGGGCGGCGGAACGCGCGAAGGGCGAAACGCTCGATGAACCGACGTGCGCAGGTCTCCTCGCCGTCGGCGGCGCGATCGCACGCGACGATCGCATCGACGTTCACGCGCGAGGCGATCCCTTCCGCTGCGGTCTGGTACTGCTCCACGGCGAGACCGGCGACGGGCGCGACCGTGTTCGCGTGGAAGCCGCCCGGCGTCTCGTCCACGGTGAAGCCGCGCGCAGGGCTCGTCGTGTCGCCGACGAGATCACGAACGGTGTGGTCGTACTCGGCACGCGTCAGCCGGCGGAGCGGCGTGGCGCCGACGTGCGGTCCCCCGCTGCAGATGGCCATCCCATCGGGGGTGCGCGGAACGTCGGGCACGCTGCCGGGCGATCCGGGCACTCCCGGGCGCGGACGGCCTCCGGGGCCGGAGGTGCGCGGCTCGCCGATGTCCCCGACGCACCCCACGAGGAGCGCGACGAGGACGGTCATGGAGAGGTCTCGGTGCATGGTGGGCTCCGCGCCACCAGGGGCGCAGGCGCAACGCACCGCAAGCCCGGTGCCATCGACGAGCGCACGCCGGGAGCACCGTGTTTCCAGGCTGATCCACGTCTCCAGCCCAAGTGATTGCGCCAGCGCACCTCGGGTGTGCGCCCGAGGCGCGTTCCGAGTTCTGTGCGGGCGGGCGGGGGCCGGGCTCGCCCCCGCGGCCCCCCGCGGCAGAAGGGGGCTGCGCTACGAGCTGGCCCCTTTCGCGACTCCCCCTGACGACGGCGGCTGGAGGGTGCGCCCTGCGATCGCGGGGGTCGCACCGCGACCGGGTGGACCGCGACCGCGGTCCCCAGCGTTGCGTCACCTCTCGAAGCCCGCCCGGGGCTTCCGCCGCTCATCAGGCGGCGACGAGGTCGTCTCCGGAGCCGCGCAGCGGTCCGCCGTTCTCCTGCTCGACGCTCTGGATCATCCGGATGTTGTCGCGATCCATCTGCGTGAGCAGCTCGTCGGTGTACGCCGGGTTCGGCCGGTACCACGACGCTGCGGCGAAGTAGTCGCGGACGAGGCCCGATCGGAACGTGCGTCCGCGCCGCGCGTACACGGTGTTGCGCAGGATCCGCAGGTCGCGACGCGACAGTCGTCGGAGCTCCTCCGCCGTGAGCAACGCGTCGAGGCGCGATGGATCTTCGAGCGCGGTGACGGTCGGGTCCGCGCCCTCCCCGCCCGCGGCGTTCGCGAGCCGGATACGCGTCCCGAGTCGGCTGCCGAGCAACACGGCCTCCACGTCGTCGCCCTCGCGTCGCCGCCCGCTTCGATCGCGCGCGACGAGCTCGTCACGCATCCGTTCGAGCGTGCCGCGCGAGAGACCGAGGTCGTGGCGCGTGATGGCGTCGACGTTCTGCCGATCGAGCTCCGACAGCGCGTCGATCTCCACGACGCGCGCGGCGCGATACCACGGCTGGGCTCCGAAGTACGCCACGAGCCACGGACGGCGGAACGTGTGCCCACGCTTCGCGAACGGCGTGTTGCGCAGGATGCTGAGCTCGCGGAGCGATCGACCCTCGAGATCGGCCGGCGCGATCGCGGTCTCGTAGGCCAGCGGACGTGCGGGCGCCGTCGGCGGCGCGGGGCTCGCGGCCGGCGTCTGCGCCGCCGGAGTGGGCGCCGGTGAGGGCGCCGACTGCGCGCTCGGCGTGGGCACGAGGGGTGGCGCCGGCGGTGCCGGTGGCGTCGGCGCCGACGTCGACGCAGGCGGGCTCGGCGCAGGGACGACCGGGATCGGAGCCGGCGGCGGCGGTGCCGGGCGCGCATCTCCGCACGCGAGCACGAGGAGCAGCGAAGCCGAGGGACCGACGAGCGCGCGCATGAGGCATCTCAGACCCTCGCGTGATCGGGGTCAAGCCCCTCGCACGACCGTTGGCGATCCGCGGCCGTTCGTAGGAGATCAGTCGCACGAGGCGAAGCCATGCTGCTCAACCGATTCGAGAAGCTCCTGATGAACAACCCCGTGCGCGAGGCGATCCAGCGTCACCTCGAAGCGCGCTGGTTGCTCGCGATGGGCGGACCGGTCGCCGGCGCGCGCGCGCTCGAGATCGGCTGCGGGCGCGGCGTGGGCACGGAGCTCGTGCTCGACGTGTTCCGCGCGGAGCACGTCGACGCCTTCGACCTCGACCCGGACATGATCGCGCGTGCACGCGAGAGGCTCGCGCCAAGGGGTGATCGCGTGCGCCTGTGGGTCGGCGACGCCGAGCACATCGACGCCGAGGCCGCGACCTACGACGCCGTCTTCGACTTCGGCATCGTCCATCACGTGCCGCGCTGGCGCGACGTGCTCGCCGAGGTGTATCGCGTGTTGAAGCCGGGGGGACGCTTCTACGCCGAGGAGGTGCTCGCGAAGCTGATCCTCGACCCGGTGTGGAGCCGCCTCACCGACCACCCGAGCGCCGATCGATTCGACGGCGAAGGCTTCCGCGCCGCGCTCGTCGCGACCGGCTTCGAGATCGTCGCGTCCAAGGGCCTGCTCGATCGGTTCGTCTGGTTCGTCGCCCGCAAGCCCACGGCCTCCTGATCGGGCACCTCGGTACGATCGTCGATCCGACGCTCACGGCGCGGCGGGCCGCGACAGTGCCTCCAACCGCCGCGCGTAACCCGGGTCCGCGAGCGCGACCGAGCCACGGGTGCTGGGATCCGCCGTCGCCTGCACCGCGGCGTGCGCGAGGCCGGTCTGTTGGGCGAGCACGAGCGTGTCGCTCGTATCGAGCGGCACGAGGCCTCGGCGCAACAGCTCGGCCGAGACGTCGAGCCGCGACGACGGGACGACGATGGACACCACACGATCGCGCGGGCCCCCTTCGAGGACGGATACGAACGACCCGCTCGCGGCCAGCACGCCGCGCACCGTCGCCGCGACCTGCTCCGCGGCGGCGTCGTCGATCCCGCCGCGGCGGATCCCGGCGAGCCTTCCGGTTCGCGGTCGACCGCGGCCCGTGGCGACCGACACCATCAGATGCCCGGTGGCGTCCCATTCGACGGTCGTCGTCGCGTTGCCGGCGGCGTGCAGCTTCGTGCTCCAGATGTGCCCACGCGCCACGGTGTGGCGGTCCACCGCGCTGCGCACCACGTCCGATCCGACGGTGTCGAGCCGGGCGCCGAGGATCGGGATCACGGAGTCGAGCCCGCCGGCTGCGGCGTAGAAGAGGATCCGAGCCCTCTCGGTCTGATCGGTGCCTTGCGACAATCGTCCTTGCGACGAGACGCGCTGGCAATCCGCGGCGCGCGCGGTGAACGCGTACTCGTTCACCCACTCCGTCGACCGTGCTTCGAGGACCTCGCGAAGGACCGCTTGATGCTGCGCGATCCCGAGGTGCCGTTCGGGCGCGAGCGCCGCGGCGCCGATCCGATCGCCGAGAGGGAAGTGCACGAGCACGATGTCCGAACCGCTCGTGTCGGTCCACTGCCCGACCGCGAGACGCGCACGCGCCGGCGGCATGCTGCCGTCGAGGAACGCGTCGTAGTACCGGTCGGCCATCGGGTTGCCGCGCAGGAACGGGCGATTGGTCAGGAAGCGCTCGTCGCGTCGGATGTCGTAGACCTCGCGCACGCCGGGGATCTCCGGCGGCTCGGAGAGGCGGAACACCATCTGTTCGCGTCCGACGTCCGACAGCAGCGCGAAGTTGACCCACTCGCCGGCCACCGTCTCGGAAGGGAACCGGTAGTCGACGAGGCAACGCGTCGTCGCCACGACGAGCATGCGCTGGCGCTCGATCGTGGTCTGACCGAGCGGGATGGCCCACGCACCGCGGAATCGCACGTCTCCGTGGGTCTGGCGGCGAAGGATGATCCCGCTCTGGATCCAGAAGCGCAGCTCCGCGACGCGCCGCTGGTGATCGCGCAGATCGATCTGATCGACGACGCGGTCGAGATAGAGGGCCGCCGCGAGCGCAGGGCCCGTCGCGGCGAAGTGCGCACCGGCGGCAGGTGCTGCGGATGCGGGCGGCGCAGGCGCGGGCTCGGGCAGAGGCGCGGTGGGCGGTGGCGTCGGCGCGAGCTCGGCCGCGGGCGCGGGCGGTGGCGCGGGTGCGGGCGGGGCCGAAGGGGCCGACGGCGCGGGTGCGGACGGAGCGGCAGGCGCGGACGGAGCACCGGGCACGACCGGGGATGGAGATGTGGCCGCAGGGGCCGGCGCGGGTGCGGGCGTCGGAGCAGGCGGGTCACCGCACGCAGCGAGGAGCACACACAAGGGAACGAGCTTCACGACGGCGTGGAGCGTGGACGCGAGCCGGGAGCCGATGGGCATCGATGACCCATAACAGATATCGCGGACGAAATGCTGGAACCGCGGCGCACGAAAGGCATCTACGCTCATGCTTCCGGGGAGGTGCGAGATGGGCCGCGCGGTGCGCAGGGCCGGAGCGTCGCTGTCGTCGTTGATCTGTTCGATTTCCCTCGTGGCCCACGGCTGCGGCGACGAGGCGTCGCAGGACGAGACGGTCGCGATCGTCGAGCCGGTCGTCGGAGTGGTCTCGGCGGGCGAGCGCTCGGGCGAACCGGCCATGCGCGTGTCACGCGGGGAGATCGTGCAGGCAGGCGCCGGAGGGCTCGTTCGCGTCGCGCTCGACGGTGGAGCGCGTCTGCTGCTCGGAGGCATCGGCACGGGCGCACGCCTGGCCATCCGCGGTTCGGACGAGATCGAGCTCGTCGCGGGACGCTTGTACGCAGACGTCGAGACGCGCGACGCGCTCTCGATCACCACACGCGCCGGGACGCTGCGGCTCGCAGACGCCGCGGTGTCGATCGACGTCGGCACCGGTGCGGGTGGCGGCGACTCGGCGTACGTCGTGCGCGGCGAGATCGCCTACGCGACGGCCGCGGCAGAGCGCGGCACCGTGAGCGCGGGTCGCCGCCTTCGGCTCGGCGGCGCGCGAGCGCAGGTCGAGGACGCCGTCTTGTGGACCGATTGGACGGGCGGCCTCGCACGCCCCGGACCGCGCATCGGACGGATCGCGGCGGGCGTCGGTGTGCTGGAGGCGCGCGTGCCCGACGAGCTGGGTCTCGCGCGTTGGCCGCTGGTGATCCGGCGGCTCGACGTGCGCGTCTCCGTGCACGAGGACCAGGCCGTCACCGAGGTGGACCAGGTCTTCTTCAACCCGGCGAGCGAGTCGGTCGAAGGTTACTACCGATTCCAGGCCCCACGCGGAGCCGTGCTCCAGCGTTTCGCCGTCGACCGCGGGGGACGTCTCGTCGACGGCTACGTACGCGAGCAGCAGCAGGCCCGCGCCGCGTACGAAGCGCAGGTCTATCGCGGCTCGACCGACGACCCGGCGCTGCTCGAGTGGGTCGCACCGGGGTCGTACCGCGCGCGCATCTATCCGATCCCGGCGGGCGCCGCGCGTCGCATCGTCGTTCGCTACGTGGAGTGGCTCGCGTCGTCCGCACCCGGTCGCCCGCGCCAGTACCGCTACCCGATGGGCAGCGGCGGCGCGAACGCGCCCCGTGTGCAGGAGCTGTCTCTCGCTGTCGACTTCGCTCAGTCCGGCGCGTCGCACGTGCGTGCGGGGCTCGGCGCCGCCATCGATCCGGGCACGCGTACCGTGACGCTGCGCAAGAGCGACTATCGACCCTCCGCCGACTTCTGGCTCGATCTCGAGGGCAGGTCTCCGAGCGCCCCAGCCCAAGCGGCCTCCGCCGGCGTGCGCGCCTACCGCGCGCCCTACGTCTCACCCCGTCGTGCACCCGGCTCACGCGCCGTTGCGGGCGAAGCGGACGAGCGCGACTTCTACCTGCTGCCGCTGGTGCTCGCACCGACGGCGCCGACGGCGCCGACGCCTGCGACGTCCGCCTCGCGCGGGATCGACCTCGTCATCGTGGCCGACGCGTCTGCGGCCACCGATCGATCGCACCTCGAGGTGGGCCGGACCGTCGTCGAATCGCTCGTCGCGCACCTCGGCCCCGACGATCGCGTCGCGGTCGTGACGAGCGATCTGGCGATCCAGCCGCTCGGCGGCGCGAACGAGCCGCGTCTCGGCCCGAGCGAGCCCGAGCGCGTCAACCGGTTGCTCGATGCGCTCGCACGTACCGCCCCGGGCGGCGCGACCGATCTCGGCGAGGCGATCGGCCAGGCCGCCGCGCTGCTCGATCCCTCGCGAAACGGCGCCGTCGTCTACGTGGGCGACGGCGCGCCGACGGTCGGCGAGCTCGGCAGCGAGGAGCTGCTGACGCGGATCGCGCGGCTGCCCGCACCCCCACGCCTCTACGCCGTCGCCGTGGGACAGGACGCGCGGCTCGACCTGCTCGAGACGCTGGCGGGCCACGGCGGTCTCGCGCTTCGCGTCGAGGAGCGGGGCGGTGCCGCCGATGTGGCCTTGCGGATTCTTGCGCATGCACATCGACCCGTCGCACGGGCCGTCACCGTGACGCTCGGCACCGGCATCGACGCGGTGTACCCGCGCCGTGCGCTCGACGTGGTCACCGGAGAGCCGCTCGTCGTGATGGGACGCGTGCGAGGCGAGGTTCCCCGCAGCGTCGTGGTCGAAGGCGTCCTCGGGGGTCGCCGGTTTCGCCAGGTGCTCGCGGTCGAGACCCGCGTGGCTCACGATCGCACGGATCTCCGCTTGCGCTGGGCGCACGAGAGGCTGCGCCACCTGCTCGGAGAGGGCGAGGGGCGCGAGACCGTGGCAGAGCTCGGCACCCGTTACGGGCTCATCACGCCCTACACGAGCTACTACGTGCCGAGCGAGCGCGAGCTGCGGGAGATGGGCGAGCAGGCGTCGCTCCTCTTCGATCGAC
>JADZFZ010000123.1 GCA_020854145.1 Deltaproteobacteria bacterium
GACGAGGTCGTGGCCACGCTCGAGCGGCGTGCGTCGGCGGACGGTCTTCGCATCGTGCCGTTCCGGGAGCTCCACGCCGGGCTCATCCGAGCGCTCGAAGCACGCGATTGAAGGAGCGTCGGGCCTCGAGGTCGAAGGATCCTGCGTCGGCTCGGCGCCGCCTCAGGACACGAGCTGCCGCAGCTGCCACGCCTGGAGCGACACGTGCTCTCGCGCTGCAGCCAGCCCGTCGTGCACCCGGCCGATGAGGAAGCCGGGGATGAGCACGGTCGCGAGGCTGATGACGACGAGGTGGATCGTGGTCGGGATCGGAGCGAAGGACGTGGCGACGGGCAGGATGGCGAGGGGGCCCTCCTCGGTGAAGGCGTAGGAGGGCGGCAGCACGCCCGTCAGCGGGAGCAGCCAGGCGACAGCGAGCACGACGCTCGCGAGCACCAAGAGCGGGCCGCGGCGCTTGGCGTGCGCGCAGAAGACGACCGTCACGATGCCGAGCGCGTTGGGCATGCCGAGGAACGGGCCGAACTGCGGCGCCATGAGCGCCACCATCGCGCTGCTGAGGATGAAGACGACGAACACGAAGCGCTCCGTGGGACGTTGCGTTCGCGACATGACGACGCTGAGGGCGACGCAGACGAAGCACAGGACGAGCGTGGCGATCACCAGGCCGAGGTTGCGGATCCCCATCCACGCCACGATGGGGAAAGCCGCCGGGACGAGGAGGTAGCCGAGCAATCCCTCGCGCGCGCCCACGCGCCTGGACTCGGCCTCGGTCGCTTCGATCTCCGCGCGTGCTTCCGGGGGAGCCACGGTCGGAGGCTCGACGAGCAGGCGCAAGAGCAGCCGGCGCGCCTCGGAGTGACCCGGATCGAGCGCGAGGGCGCGGCCCACCTCGCGCAGCGCCTCCTTGCGCCGTTCGAGAGCCTCCGGCGTCCCCGAGAACGCGCGCTCGGCGGCCGTCGCCGCGGCCTCCGCGTGTGTGGAGGCGAGCGCGCGCCTGCGCTCGAGGTCGCGGTCGCCGTCCTGGAAGCGCTCGATCGCCTCGTGCAGCTCGCGTGCGGTCGCGAAGCGATCGGCCGGGTCGGCGGCGCACGCACGCACGCAGACGGCCTCGAGCTCGGGCGGCACGTTGCGCTCGGGCGCGCGAGCGATCGCGCGCGCGTCGGGGCCCACGATCGTGTCGTGCAGCATGCGCACGGTGGTCCCGCGCGGGACGAGCGGCTGCCACGTGAGCAGCTCGAAGAGGATCGCCCCGAGCGCGAAGACGTCGGCGCGGCCATCGGCGGTGGCGCCCGCGCCCCTCGCCTGCTCCGGCGCCATGTAGCCGGGCGTGCCCAGGATGTGGCCGTGCACGGTGCCGGACGACTCTCCGTCCATCGGATCGATCGAGTCGCTCTGCGCGTCGGCTGCCTCCGCGACCTTCGCGAGCCCCCAATCGAGGACGTAGACCTCGCCGAAGTCGCCGAGCATCACGTTCTGCGGCTTCAGGTCGCGGTGCACGACGCCGCGCGCGTGCGCGAAGTCGATCGCGAGGCACACGCTCGAGAACGCCGACAAGAGCTTGCGCTGCGAGTAGCGCTGCGTGGAGTCGGGCGCGCCTTCGCGCAGCTCGACGAGGATCTCTTCGATCGTGCGACCGCGGATCTTCTTCATCGTGAAGTAGGCCTCGCCGTCGGGACCGATTCCCAGGTCGTACACGGGCACGATCGCCGGATGCTCGAGCTGCCCCTGCACGCGCGCCTCGCGCAGAAAGCGGGCGAGCGCCTCCGGCTGCTCCGTGCGTGAGACGCGCATCGATTTGAGCGCGACCTCGCGGCCGATCACGCCGTCGCGAAAGACGTGCACCTGCCCCATACCGCCTTCGCCGAGCAGCGAGCGCTTCTCGTAGCGCTCGCCGAGCTCGTGCTCCGACGGCGACGGCAAGCCCACGCGTACGGCGCCGAGGTCCGAGGAGGAGCCTGGCAGCGTCGGTGCAGAACCCGGATCGGTCTCGTCCATGCCTCGCGCCATGCGGCGACGCTAAGGGAACGCGCCGTCGAGCGCTACGGCGCCGGCAGGGCGGGCGGGGTGCTCGACTCTGATCGGGGCCCGCGCTGCGCCTCTCGACCTCGGAGCGTCGCGCGGAGATCGCCGCGCTCGTGACGTCGTCTCGCGGGGTCCTCGGCCGGCGAGCGCGGCTCGACGGCGGGCTGCCAGTCGGACGAGCGAGGCGTCAGGAGGCGACCGCGAAGCTGCGGGAACTGCCTCAGGAGCTCGACCTCTGCGTGCTCGCGCCGCCCCAGGAACCTGGCTCCGTCGCAGAGTCGGTTGATTCGCACGTGGGTCGGCCGGTTCGTCATCGAGCATCTCCTCTCGAACGACCGTACGGGCCCGTCGGACCGGTGCGCCCTGAGCAGACCTGAGAGGTTGTCGGCGGTCTCCGATCGCCTTCACTCGTCGATCGCGACGGTGGCCGATGGGTCGAGCAGGTAGCCGTCGTCGCGCGTCAGCAGGACGCCCTCGAGGCCGAGCTTCCTCAGGAGCCGCACGGTGGTGTAGAGGCGCATCGAGGCGGCATCGCGCTGGATCTTCTCGTCGGGCCAGCCGATGGCGATGAGCTCGTCGGCAGCGTAGGCATCTCCGGGTCGTGCGAGCCGCAGCTCCGCGAGCGCGCGCAACAGGCGTCTCGGAGGACCGCGGCGACCCAGCTCCTCGCGGTGCCCGCCGATGGCGAACCACCGCGCGTCGGGACCGATGCGCAGGCGTGCCTCGCCGGCGGGCTCGACGGCCGCGACGGAAGTCACCGCGCGCCCGAGGATGCGTGCGGCCGTGTGGGCCTCGTCGACGGCGTCGCCCGCGGCCCTCAGGCGGCTGCGCGCACGTTGCGCGAGCTCGGCCGCGATCGCGGGCTCGCCCTGCAAGGCGGCGCGCTTCGACCGCACGACCTCCACGACGCCCTCGAGCAACGCGACCGCCTGCTGGACGTTGTGATCGCCCGTGGCGGCCGCGAGCTGTCGCCCGAGCGCGAGATGACGCGCGTGCTCGGCGTCTTCGCCTCCTCCGTCGGAGGAGCTCTCGGCGAGCAGAGCAGCCAGATACGCGTGCGCGAGACCGTGCAGGCGATCGCTGCTGCCGCGCGACGCGATCGCCGTGAGCACCTCGCGCACACGCGTCCGTGCCGAGGCGCGCAGGCCGAGCTCGATCTCGAGCGCCGCGAGGTCGAGCGCGGTTGCGTACGCGTAGCTCGCGTAGCCGGCATCGCCGAGCGCCTCCAGGGCTTCGCCGTAGATGCGGCGCGCATCCTCGGGCGCACCTTCGTCGCGCCGCGCCTGCGCGAGATAGTGCAAGAGCTCGCCTTCGCGACGGCGGAACTCCGTGTCGCGGCAGATCGCGACGGCGCGCTCGAGCACCACGCGCGCGTCCCCGGGCCTCCTCTCGTAGAGGGCGAGAACACCGGCGTACGCGAGCAACGTCGTCGCGAGCAGGTCGTCCGATCCAGCGGATGCGAGCGCCAGCGCGCGATCGACGAGCGGCCGCGCCGCCGCGAACCGCTTCAGCGTCAAGAGCGGCCCCGCGCGATAGCCGAGAGCCCAGGCCTCCACGGCCGGTCCTTCGCCCGACGCGAGCGCGAGCGCTTCCTCTGCGAGTCGATCGTAGGACGTCACGTCGCCGCGCAGCCACGCCACCGACGCACGCACCAGGAGCGCCGCGGCCTGCGCTCCGCGTGCTCCCGCGCGCCGCGCGAGCATGAGCGCGCGCTCGGCCTCGTGATCGCTCGCTGCCAGATCGCCGACGATCGACAGGGCCTCGGCGCGTGCGATCCGCGTACGCGCCTCGAGCACGCGCTCGGCGCTTCGCTCGGCAGCGTCCACGGCGCTCGCCACGAGCCCGTGCCACAGCTCCTTCGGGCCGCGCGTCCGCAACGACGGGCCCAGCACGAGCACCGCTCGTGCAGAGAGCGCGGGATCGACCGCATGCATGGCGCGATGGGCCTCGATCAGGTTCTCCCGTTCGACGGCCAGCCACCGCAACGTCGCCACGCTCGCGCCGAACTGCGGTGGGCTCACCCGCTGCTCGCCGACACGGACGAAGTGCGCGGCATGGCGGCGTGCGGCCTCGTGCCGCGTGCCGAGCTCGTCGAGCCTCTCGCGCGCGAAGGCCGCCACCGCGTCGTAGGGCGCGATCCGGAACCGGTCCCCTCGCTCGACGACCCGCAGGAGCGAGCGGTCCACGAGCGCGCTGGCGATCTCGCGCCCCGATGGTGCACCGGGACGAGAGCCGATGACGGCGTCGGCGGCATCGAGGTCGAAGCCACCACGAAAGACGCTGCACTGCGCGAGCGCGTCGCGCTCGTGATCGGAGAGCAGCGTCCAGGAGCTCTCGATGGCCCGTCGCAGCGACGCGTGCATGGGGCGCGCATCGCGCTTCGGGCTCCGGAGCGCCTCGAGAGGACGTTCGAGCGCGTCGAGCATCTGCGCGGCGGGCACGAGGTGCGCACGCGCGGCGGCGAGCTCGATCGCGAGGGGAAGCGCATCGAGCCGGCGGACGAGCTCGCGTGCCTTCGGAGCGCCGGCCGCGTGCGCCGTGTCGACGGCGCGCGCACGTGCGTCGTAGAGCGCCACGGCGTCGTCCTCGTCCATCCCGCCCACGGGCACGCGCTGCTCGCCCGCGATCCGGAGCGCCTCTCGCGAGGTGCACAAGAAGCGCGTCGTGGTCGTCGCGTTCAAGAGCGCGCCGACGAGCGACGCTGCGTCGTCGATGACGTGCTCGAGGTTGTCGAGCACCACGAGCCCGCCGTCGCGTCTCTCGAGCGTGCGTCCGATCGATGCGATGGCCTCGGCGACGTCGGCGGCTGCACCGACGTGCGCCGACAGGGACGCCGCGACGGTGGCGGCCATGGACTCCGCCGATCGTGTGTCGGTCATGTCGCAGAAGAGCGCCCTGTCGGCGTGACGCGCGTGCTCGACCGCGAGGCGCGTCTTGCCTGCGCCGGGCGGACCGACCAGCGTCACCAGGCGTGCTCCGGAGTCGAAGCTCTGCCGGATCTGCAGGAGCTCGCGCTCCCGGCCCACGAAGCTCTCGCGAACCGACGGAAGCGTGGCGCGCTCGGCCGCCGCGGGCGCTCGCACGCGCCCAGGGTAGCAGGGACGCAGGCGCAGCCGGCGCGCCGGCGGCCGAGCGCGGGGTCAGAAGCGGGCGACCACCACCGTGACGTTGTCGCTGCCGCCGCGCGCGTTGGCGAGGTCGACCAGCGAGCGTGCCGTCTCGGCGGAGGTCTCGGGCTGCGCGAGCGCCACGGCGATCTCGGGATCGGAGACGTGGGCCGTGAGCCCGTCGGTGCAGAGCAACAGACGATCGCCGGGCACGAGCTCCGCACGACGGATCTCGGCAGACAGCTCGTCGGTGCCTGCTCCGACTGCGTTGGTCAGCACGTGGGTCGTGTTGCCGGGAGCGACGTCGCGAAGCTGCGGGTGCTGCTCGAGCGCCTGCGCGAGCGTGTGATCGGTCGTCATCCGCCACAGCTGGTCGGCGCGCGACAGGTAGCAGCGGCTGTCACCCGCGTGCAGCACGTACAACATCGGCCACGCGACGTACGCGAGCGTCAGCGTGGTGCCCATCCGCAGGTGCGACAGACCCTTGCGCGCGGCGACCGCGAACACGCGCTGCTGCGACTGCAGAAGCGCCGCACGCAGCTCCTCCGTCTGCGCGTCGCCGTGCGCTCGATCGAGGTGCGCGAACCACGGCATCGCCTCGAAGACGTAGTCGGCCACCGCATCCATCGCGACCGAGCTGGCGATCTCGCCGCCGCCGTGGCCCCCCATCCCGTCGGCGACGACGTAGAGATGCGCCTGCCGTGTGGTCACGGGACGGCGCGGTCCCGCGTGGCCCACGCTGCTCGATCGGATCCACAGGCTTCGCGACAGGTCGCTCACGAGGAAGTGGTCGTCGTTGTGCGCGCGGACCCGTCCGAGCTCCGTGATGCCGTGGACGTCCGGCTCGGGAGGGCTGCCGACCTGCGCACGCGGTCGGATGACGCGCAGCGTCGGGTCCCGCTCCGGCTGGCCTTCGTTCATGCGGATGTCGATGCCTGCGGTGTCGAGCGCGGGATCGATGTGCTCCGGCTTCATCGGGCACCTCCTCGTGCAGGGGTCACGACGAGCTCGACCCTGCGGTTGTTGGCGCGCCCCTCCGGCGAGGTGTTCGGCGCGACGGGGCGTACCTCGCCGAAGCCGACGGCCTGGACGCGGTCCGCGGGCAAGCCGCGCGAGACGAGATAGGCGCGCACGGCCTGCGCACGGTGCAACGAGAGCGCCTCGTTCTGCGCGAAGGGCCCGCGCGAGTCGGTGTGTCCCTCGACCGTGATGCTCTCGAAGCCCGCGTCCACGAGGCTCTGGGCGACGGCATCGAGGCGTTGCTGCGCGATGGGCAAGAGCGTCGCCTGCCCGCTCGCGAACAGCACCTCGCCCGAGAGCGTGATGATGGTTCGGTCCTCTTCCTGCCGGACGTTGGCCATCTGGCGCAGGCTCTCGAGCGCGGCGTTGGCACGTTGCTCCGCGTCGAGACGCGCGCTGCGCTCTCGCGTCAGCTCCGACTGCGTCGCGGCGCGTGCGCGTCGCTCCGCCTCCACTCTCTGCTCGGCGCCGACGAGGCGCTGCTGGGCCTCGATGCGCTGCCGGTCTTCGATCGCTTCGATCTGCAGCCGCGCATCCCGCTCTCGGCTCTGCGCAGCGAGCAGGCGCCCGCGCGCCTCGGCCAGCTGTGCGCGGCGCTCCGCGACGTACGCCAGGTCGCGTGTCTCGTCGGTTCGACCGTCGTCGAGGTACGCCTGCTCGGCGCGCCCGAGCGCCAGCTGCGCGTCGTACAGGTCGGCGGGGGCCCGACGACCGGCCTCACCGCTTCGCGCCCGCTCGAACGCCGTCCGTGCGCTCACGAGCTCCGCAGGCGGTGGGGCGGACGCGCACGCTGCGAGCAGCCCTGCCGTGCCCGAGACCACGATGCTCCGGAAGACCATGTCGACGGCTTTCATGACGTACCTCCTCGATGATGGCTGTCGCTCGTCCACACGAGCGCGCGCGTTGCGGTGGCTCTCAGATCGCGCCCGCGCGAACGGTCCGTGCGCGCGAGGCCGCGTTCGCTGCGCGTTCGTCCGCCTCCGCCTGGCGCGTGATGGCGAGCGCGAGCTCGGCGTCCATCTGGGCGCGCCGCAACATGCTCGTCGCGCGCTCTTCCTCGCCGTCACGCGCGAGGCTCCGCGCGAGCCCGAGCTGTTCGCGCGCGAGGCGCAGATGGAGAGACGCGCGCGCGTTCCGATCGGCGCCGACCTCCACTGCCGCACGCACGGCGGCCTGCGCCGAGGACATCCGCGCGACCGGCACCGTGGCACCGGCACATCCGGATGCGATGAGGAGCAACGCTCCCGAGAGCCCGAAGATCTCGATGGCGACTTTCATGGTCACGCCTCCTCGCCACGCACGTTTCAATGGCCGTGCCCGAGGGCGAGGTGCACCGACACTCGGCGAGATCGTGGTCTCGCGCGCCCGACGACGCGGCTCTGGCGCCTGCGAGGTGTCAGCGCTGTCGCGCGGTGACACGGATGTCACCACGCCGCTTCCGCGTCACTCGCGGATGTACCGGTAGAGAGAGCGCAGGCTGATCCCGAGCGCCTCCGCCGCCGCCCGCCGATCGCCCCCGTGGTCCGCGAGCACCGCGGCCACGTAACGCGACACGAAGTCGTCACGCGCCTCGGCGAGCGGACGGCGCAACGAGCCGATCTCCGCGAGCGTGTTGCTCGCGGGCTCCGTGACCGCCGTCTCGAGCGGCAGCGCGAGATCGTCCGCCGTGACCACCAGCCGCTCCGCCAGCACCGCCGCGCGGCGCATCACGGCGCGCAGCTCGCGCACGTTGCCGGGCCACCGGTACGCGAGCAGGGCCTGCTCGGCGCGCGGCGTGATGGTGTGGACCGGCAGCCCGAGCCCGCGCTCGGTCTGGTGCAGGAAGAGGCGCGCGAGGAGCAACACGTCGCTCTCGCGATCGCGCAAGGCCGGCAAGCCCAGCGTGACCTCGCGCAGCCGGAAGAGCAGGTCTTCGCGGAAGCGTCCCGCCGAGACCTCGGCGTCGAGGTTCTTGTTGGTCGCCGCGATCAGACGAAAGTCCACGGGCCGCGGCTGCGTCTCGCCGATGCGTACGACGGCGCGCTCCTCGAGGACCCGCAACAGCGCGGCTTGCATCGGCAGCGGCATGTCGCCGACCTCGTCGAGGAACAACGTCGACTCGTGCGCCGCCTCCACGCGTCCCTCGCGGTCGTAGCTCGCGCCCGTGAACGAGCCGCGTCGCGCACCGAAGAGCTCCGCCTCGAGCAGACCCTCGGGCACCGCCGAGCAGTTGAGCGCGACGAGCGGCCGGGCCCTCCGATCGCTCAGCTCGTGGAGCGCACGTGCGGTGACCTCTTTCCCCGTTCCGGTCTCCCCGAGCACGAGCACGGTCAGATCCGTGGGTGCGACCTTCTCGATCAGGCGGCGCACCGCGGCGATGCTCGCGGACTCGCCCACGAGCGCGTCGAGCGCGGTGTCTCGGTTCCACGGCGCGCTCGGGTCGCCGACGAGGAACGCGACGGTCATCCCCGCGAGCAGCGAAAGCCCGTGCAGCTGCGCGCCCGTCAACGTCCGCGGAGAGCGCGCTGCCAGGCACAACGCGCCGTGCACACGACCGCCGACGGCGATGGGCACACACGCGAGCGTCTGCATCGGCGGTTCGTTCCCACCGGTGCGCGCGCGCCGCAGGCGTGGAGGGTCCGGGCTCGCGCACACCACGCGACCGTTCTCGACCGCAGCACGGATCACGTCGCGGTCGATGCGCTCCTCGGCGTTCGGCGCGGCCGCACCGCCACGCGCCCGGCCCGCGGCGAGCGCGTGGCTTCCGTTCGGTCGCACGATCATCAGCGCGCCCAGATCGGCGCCCGTCGCGTCGAGCGCCGCGTCGATCACGTGCTCGAGCGCCGCGAGCGACGAGGTCACCGAGGCGAGCTCGACGGCGATCTGACGAAGCGGCAGCGGACCCCGGGCCCCGGGCACGCGGCATCATACGCTGCGCGCGCGCGGGGCGACGCGCCGGTGTGCCGCGACGTGCGCCTCCTCTGCGCGCGCGGCGGCGCGCATCACCAGGCGATCGCGTACCCGAAGGACGCCGAGGGGGCCCCGTACATCGCCAGCACCGTTCCCTCGTTGGTCTCGACGATGCGGCTCGCCGAGTAGAGGACCTGGATCGCGGGGACGAGCACCCCCGCACGTCCGAGCACGATCTTCAGGCCCACGCGCGGTGCGAGCGCGAAGCCCGCGCCCACGGCGTCGACGTGGCTGGCGCCGAGGCCGACGCCGAGGAAGCCGAGGACGGAGTCGTTGAAGCGATGGTGGAAGCTCGGCTCGACGAGCAACGTCACGTACGAGCGCGCGGCCCGGCTGCGCTCGACGTGATGGATCCAGAAGATGGCCGACAGCTCGGTCCGATCGGCCACGAACCAGCCGATCCACGGCCCGACGTCGAGCTGGGCGCGATCGACGATCCGTCCGACGCCGAGCGAGGCCCCCATCTCGATGGTGCCGGCAGCACCGTAGCGCCACGGCGCGAGGCGAACGCGATCCTGAGCCGACGCGTCGAGCGGAACGGACGCGCACGCGACGAGGACGAGCGAGAGAGCGACCGAGCGGCGGGTCATGGTGCCTCCTGACTGCGCGAAAGGACGCGCAGCGACCCCGTCGCAGCCGCCGTGCCACGTTCGCTCGGCGCGATGCGCGAGCAAGCAGGGGGCAACCCGTGATCGCGAGCTCGTCGCGGATGCCATCGCTGGCGCGCGCGATGACAGCTCTGTCAGCTGCGCTTGATGAGGTGCGGGTCGCCGATCGGCTCGGCGGCTCCGTGTCGCCGTCGCGACGGGGTCTCGATGCCGACGTGCGTGTCGGAGACGAAGAGGACGCGCAGGACGGCCACTCGCGCGCGCGCGCCTGAACGAGACCGCTGCGAGGACGGCGACCGCGACCGTCGGCGCGAGCACGTCAGGATCGTCGCGGGTGTGAGGAAGGCGGGTGGATCGCTCCCGCTCACGAGGTCCGCCTGCGCGTCGCCTTCGGCGCCTTCCGCGTCTTCGGTCCCCTCGGCGTCGCTCGCGCCTTCGCATCCACGGCGATCTGCAGGGCGTTGCGCAGCGCGTCGTTGCGCTCCGCGAGCACGATCCCACCCTGCACGCGCCACCCGATCTCCTCGGTGGTGCCCGCGCGGAAGATCACGCCGCAGTCCGCCGCGTACATCAGCGTGTCGTAGACCGCGGTGCCGCCCGCATCGGCGAGCGTCCGGATCTCGAGCGTCCCGCGCACGCTCGTCTCCGACCCGTCGTCGGCGAGACGCGCGTCGGCGTCGACGTCCTGTTCGTCCATGCCGCGCGCGCCGATGCGGAGCTGCTCGCGCTCGAGCGGCGTCAGCTCGCTCGCCTTCTCCGGTCGCACGACGCGCGTGACGCGCAGCTCGATTGGCCGCGGTGCGGCCGCGACCGCCGCGTCCACCTCCGCGGCGATCGCGGGGTGCGTCGCGCCGAGCGCCCGCAGCTGCTCGACGAAGTGCACCCACCGCGGCGAGCTCGGTTCCTCGGCCGCGAGCAGCGCGCGCGCCATCGGCGCCGTCGGGAGCTCGGCGACCATCTCGACGGCCCACGGGATGCTTCGCAGGTGCGGGCCGACGACGGCCGCCCGGCGTTCCTCGGGGATCGCGCGCGCGCATTCGAACAGCAGGTCCTTCGGCGCGCCTGGCAGGCTCGGGTACATCCAGTCCCACCGGGGCTCGATCGGAACCTTCGCGCGCACCAGCGCGAGAAACACGAACGCGCGCAGCGCCGATCCGTAGCTCGGCACGTCCGCCATGGCGTCCGCCCGTGCGAGCGCCCACGCCCGCCCTTCGTCCCGGAGGTCGCGCAGCACCCGCAGCTGGCCGTGCGGCAGCAGCAGCGACGTGTTGATGCGGTAGCCGAAGCCCGTCGTGTACAGCGCGTCGAGCGCGCGGAGCGCCACGTCGCACGGCAGCGCGTCGAGGATCGCCGCCTGCTTCGCGACCTCGCGCGCGATCTGGAGCGCGCGCCAGAGCGGCTCGCCGCCCACGTGCTCGGTCTCGAGCACGCCGGGCTCGAGGCCGAGCCACGCGCGCAGGGTCGCCGGCGCTGCGGGACACGCGTAGGGATACGCGCCGAGCCCGTGGTGCGCTGCGTACTCGAGCGCCGCGCGCTGGACGTCGTCGAAGTCCGACGGCAGCGCGTGCACGGGGAAGCCGGGCTCACCTGCGGGGATCCCGACCGCATCCCACGCCTTCGCGGTGTACGCGCTGCGCTCGGCGTCGGACGCGGCGGCGAGCGCGCGAGCGAATGCGTCGCGTGCGGCCGCGGGCAGCTTCGCAAGCAGATCAGCGTCGGCGGTCACCGGCGGAGAGGGTAGGCAACGCTGCTGCGCGCGCCAATTCCGAGTGAGCCCGAGCCCGCGATGGCGGGCGACGGCGAAGTCGCAACACGCCGAGCGCCAGTGAAGGGCGTCAATGCCTCGACCGACAGCGGGCGGAAGACCCATCGTACGACGCGGCCGGCGCCGCCGTCGCCGGGCGCGAGCGCGAGCAGCACGTACCCCTTCGTCTCGTTCGACTCGGCCAGCGACGTCCGCTCCACGGAGCCTGCGTAGAGCACCGGGGTCGAGAGCCGCCGCCCCGCGAGATCCCGCGCGACGAGCTGGTGCCGATGGATGTGGCCGGAGAGCACCACGGCCGCACGCGCAGGCAGGTCGCGCGCGCGCACGACGTCGGGCTGCGACGTGAACGTGAAGCTCGACGACGCGGGCTCGCGTGCGCCGTCGGCGGAGGTGACCCGCCAGCGGAAGACTCCGCACGACGAGGCCTCGACGCAGTGGTGCATGCAGAGCACGCGTGCGTCCGCATCCGCCGCGTCGAGGCGCGTCTCTGCGACGAGCGAACGGAAGCGCTCGCGCACGCCGCCGCGGTAGTACGGGAAACCGCCGAACGCGAAGCGCGACGTGCCGCGTGTGACGACCACCGTGCGCGGCGCACGGAACACGTGGATGCGCGGGTGGACGGCGAGCAGCGGGTACGGGATGTCCGAGCGCTCGTGGTTTCCGGGCACGAGGAGCACGTGGACCCCGGCGTCGGCTACGCGGCGGAGCGGCTCGAGCGCACGATCGACCACGCCGAGCGGCAGGCGGCTGTGAGCGAGCAGGTCGCCGCCGTGCACTACCACGTCGATCCAGCCGGAGAGCGCAGGCTCGAGCGCGCGCTCGAAGCTCGTGAGGTGCGGGTCGCCGATCGGCTCGACGGCTCCGCGTCGCCGTCGCGACGGGGTGTCGATGCCGACGTGCGTGTCGGAGACGAAGAGGACGCGCAGGACGGCCACGTGCGCGCGCCTCAGACCCAGCGAAGCGCGCGCCGCAAGCCTTCGCCCCGCAACACGCGACGCGGCCCGAAGCGGATCTCGGCTCCCGATCCGTCCGTGGTCGCGAGCGCGCGCCGCAGCTCCGTCGTGAGCACGCGCAGCCGATCGAGGCGCGCGACGTCGACGCGCGCGAGTCGCACCTCGTACGCGCTCGGGCGCGCGGCGGGCTCCGGCACCGGCGCGTGCGCTCCCAGGAAATCGCGGGCCACGATCTCGCCGTCGGCGATCACGAGCCATCGCCGGCGACGCGAGTCGTCGAGCGCCGGCTCCGTCCACGCGACCGATGCGTTCGACAGCGCGACGAGCCACCGAGCGCGTCGCAACGCCTGGCTCGCGCGCAAGACGAGATCGTCGAGCGCCTCGCGTACGGAGCCCGCGTCCCAGCGCGCAGCGGGCGCCGGCGACACGTCCGCGGTCGCGTCGGCCGTCTCGAGATCGACGTCCGAGCCCGCGCGAGCGAGCTCCCGTGCCCAGGCGCGGGCGCCGATCGCCCGCAGCCGCGCCACGCCCGAGCGCCGTCGGGCCAAGACCTCTTCGTGCGAACCCAGAAACGCTGCGAGCCCTTCGCGCACGGCGGCCTCGTCGGGCGCGAAGCGCTCGGGCACGCGGACGAGACGCGCTCGGTCCGCGACCGACCACGGTGCGCTCTCGGTCGTCGCGAGCGCCGCGGCCAGGACACCGAACGAAGCCGGCAGGTCCGCCGACCCGAACGGACCGAGGAAGTGCTCGGCGTCCGGTCGATCGACGACGCTCGCCAGGTCCGCGGCTGCGAACCACACCGCGCGATCGTCCGCGAGCAACGCGACGTTGTACGGCGGACGGTGCTGCTTGATCTCGTCGGTCTCGAGCAGCGCCGCTTCGATGGCGGTCTCGGTCGCGGCGAACGACACGTCGCGCGCCTGCGCGAGCATCTCGAGCGTGCGCTCCTTCTGGTGCGCCTGCTTGGTGAAGTGCTGGTTGACGCGCTTGCGCAACGACGTCGCCTTGCCCACGTAGAGCACCTCGCCCGAGATGCGCAGCAGGCGGTAGACGCCCGGGCGATCCGGCAGCGCGAGCCGCACCCCGCGCGGCATCGGGTAGACGCGACGCTTCGCGCGCGCCGGCGCCGACCGCGCGAGCCACGCGCGCAGCGCCGGCCACGTGGCGACGCCGTGCTCGCGCAGCGCCGCGACGAGCGCACGCCACACGAACACGGTCGCCTCCACGTGCTCGTGGGCGCGACGCAGCGGCCCGACGGAACGACCGAAGTACCCGGCCAGCGCGCGAAGCCCGCGTCGCGGCAGCGCGGGGAAGAGGCGTCGCGCGATCTCGTGGGTGCAGACGAGATCGAGCGGAAGTCCATCGCCGGGGTGGAGCAGCCTCCACTCGGAGGGCGCGCCGGCGCCGGAGATCGAGAACGTGCGCTCCGCGTGCAACGCGCGGAACAGACGCTCCTCGAAGCGCGCGTAGTGCACGACCGCCGGAGCTTGCGGGCAGGGCCGCGGGCGCGCCGAGCCCCCGCCAGCCAGCACGGCGCGCCACGTGCCCGCGCGCGCGACGTCGCCGACGATCGACAGCACCTCGTCCCAGACCCGCCCGACCGGCGTGCCGTCGGCCAGGTCGTGCTCGGTCAGGCCGGTGATCCGCGTCACGGCCGCAGGCACGCGTCCTCCCTCCGGGGGCGCGACCCGACGGCAGGTCACCTCGCTCGGAGCGTCGTCGCCGGCGCGCGCGCGTGACCACCCGATCTCGAGCACGAAGCCGCGCTCGAGCGTGGCCGCCGTGGCCTGGCAATCGAGCACGAGCACCTCGATCTCTTCGAGGCTCTCGGCGCTCGGCCCGAGCTCAGCGGCACTTTCCGAACTCATCCTGAACGACCGTACAGCTACAATCGCGACGGCGCAAACAATCGGTGTGGGGTCACCGGGCGCGCAGCACCTCGACCGGCGTGGCGCTCGAGCCGCCCGGCGTGCCGTCGCCGAGCTGACCGTACGTGTCGTCGCCCCAGCAGTAGACGGCGTCGTCGCCGCCGGCGCGCATGTCGCGCGTGGCCACGCAGACGTGCGCCGAGCCGATGCACACGCCGCGAGCCCACACCATGGGATCCGCGTCGGGCAAGGCGGGGATCGGCATCGGGACGTTCGACGCGATCCCGCCCGGGCCCTCTCCCCAGCACACCACCGGACGCCCCGGGTCGGGCAACAAGGCGCAACACGCGTTGCCGGTGCAGTCGAAGAGACCGGGGCCGAGCCCGTAGGTCCCTTCCGGGATCACCTCGACCGGCGTCGGACGGTCGACGTTCGCGCCGTCGCCGATCTGGCCTTCGTCTCCGCGACCCCAGCAGACGAGCCTCCGGGAGTCGATCGGGGCGCACGCGTGGGCGCGCCCGAAGCTCGCGAGATCGTACGTGGGCGGCAGCATCGCGTCGGCAGGCACGAGCTCCATCGGCGTCGTGGTCCCGCGCGCGAGCTGCCCCTCGTCGTTGCGACCCCAGCAGCGCATCAGACGCGAGGTCGTCTGCCCGCACGCGAAGCCATCGCCGACTCCGACCATGGCCCCCGCGCCGGGTAGGGCGGGCGTGAGCATCACCGGCGCGAACGACGACGTCGTCGTGCCGTCGCCGAGCTGACCATGGGTGTTGTCGCCCCAGAGCCAGTTGCCGTAGACCCAGCCGGGAGGGTCGGTGTCGTTGCGAGAGAAGCTCGCGGCGAAGGTGCCTCCCATCATCGTGACGTAGCCCTCCCACTGGGGAGGCAGGCCGGGCACCCGCACGGGTGTCGTCCGATCCGAGACGACCCCCGTGTCGAAGTCGGCCAGCTCGCCCCAGCAGCGGACACCGTCGTCGGCCGACACCCCGCAACAGGTGTTGCCTTCGCAGACCACGCGCCTGATGGAGCCTCCGGTCGGATCGATGGGCATGGGTGTCGGCTCGGCGGTGGAGATCGTGCCCGCGCCGAGCTGGCCGTGATCGTTGCGGCCCCAACAGTGGAGCCCCTCGGAGGTCTCCACGCACGTCGTGTCGCCACCGCAGGAGAGCGCCGACAAGGTGCCAGCCGGCAACCCCGGGCGCGGTCCTGCCGCGTCGGGGCCCGCATCGACGGTCGGACCGACTCCCCCCATGTCGCGAGGGCCCATGTCGCGCGGTGGCACCATGCCGCACTCGGCCTCGGACTCGTGACAGGTATTGTCGGCGTCGCAGCAGATCGAGCCGAAGCGACAATCCCGATGATTGACGCACTCCTGGCGACAGCGGCCGTCGAGGGCGCAGGTCTGGCCCGCGGCCGCGCACTCCTCGTGGCGCACACAAGGCTCGCCGCTCGGGTCGATGCACGCGTTGCCGGCAGGATCGGTCATGCAGAGGGAGCCCGCGGGACAATCGACGTCCGTGTTGCAGGCGTTGGCGCACTGGTTGAACCGGCACACCAGGGGATCGGGACAGTCGCTCGGTCGCGCACAGCTCTTCTCGGCCATCACCTGACAGGCACCGATCCCTTGCCCATCGAGCACGCACGCGAGCCCCGCCGGACAGTCGCGCGTCGTGTTGCACTCGCGCCGGCAGCGGTCGAGCCGACAGACGAGCGGCGCGGCACACTCGCTGTTGCGCTCGCAGCGCGCGCCGGTTCCCAGCTTCTCGGTCGTGCAGCCGACCAAGCTCCAGAGGAGCGCCATCCCCAGGAGCCATGGCGCGCTGCGCCGCGTCGTCGTCGCCATCGCCCCCACGGCATCCTCCCCGATGACCCGGAGACTCGCACGTCCAGGCGGCAGCGGGAACGGGCCTCGATCGAGAATCGTCGTCGGCGGCGCGGGCGACGAGCCGTCAGCGCGCTCGAAGCACCTCCACCGGCGTGGCGCTCGAGCCGCCCATCGTGCCATTACCCAGCTGGCCGTACGTGTTGTCGCCCCAGCAGTAGACCGCGTCGTTGCCGCCCGCGCGCATGTCCCTCGTGGACACGCACACGTGTGCGGAGCCGATGCACACGCCGTTCATCCACACCATGGGATCCGGGTCGGGCAGCGCGGGGATCGGCATGGGCACGTCAGACGCGATGCCGCCCGGGCCCTGGCCCCAGCACACCACCGGACGACCGACCTCGGGCGACATCGCGCAGCACGCGTCGCCGGTGCAGTCGTACTGCCCGCTCCCGCCGGAGAGGGCGTACGTGCCCGCCGGGATCACCTCGACGGGCATCGGCCGGTCGACGCTCGCGCCGTCGCCGATCTGGCCCTCGTCGCCGCGTCCCCAGCAGACGAGCGCACC
>JADZFZ010000124.1 GCA_020854145.1 Deltaproteobacteria bacterium
CAGCACCTGGTCGATGCCGGCGCCGAGGTGGGCGCGATGACGCCGGGAGAGCTCGCCGGCTGGATCGCCGAGAAGGTGCGCTCGTGAGGGACGACCTGCTCGCGCTCGGTCCCGAAGCGCTCGCGGCGCTCGCCAACGTGGGGCTCGTCAAACGAGCGACGAAAGAGATCGAGGCGGGCAAGCTGCCCGTCGTCGAGGAGTCCGACGACGGCACGGTGGTGGCGCGATTCGACGACGGCGTCGTGGCCAGGCTGCCCGTCGGCAAGAGCCTGAGGGATGCGCCGTGCACGTGCCCTTCGACGTCGGTGTGCCGCCATCGGATCGCGCTCGTGCTCGCGTACCAGCGGTCCCACGGAGGGCGTCCGGAATCGACGGCCGATGCGGAGCCGAAGGCACCACCGCCGTCCCCCGCGACGATCTCGGACGAGGCGCTCCGCGCGCATCTGGCTCCGCGCGCGTGGGAGAAGGCGACGAGCGCGCGCCGTGCAGGTTACTCCGCCGAGGTGCGGCGCCGCGGCGATCCGACCGTGGGGCTCTCGACGTGCACGGTGCGATTCCTGGCCGGCGACGCGCTCGGATTCGCGCGATGCGACTGCGCGGCCGGCGGCGGTTGCGAGCACGTCGCGCTCGCGGTCTGGGCGTTGCGCGCCGCGGAGCTGCGCGACCCGTCGGGACTCGAAGAGGGCGTCGTGGAGGTCGGCGAGCGGTCGCGCACGGCAGGCGGAGCGGCGTCGCTCGGCGCCGGGATCGACGTCGCGCGCGAGGTGCTGCTCGAAGGCGTCATCCACCTGTCGAGCGCGTTCGCGGGCACGTTCGCGCGCGCACGGGAGCCGCTCGTGGCGGCCGGGCTGACGTGGCCCGCCGACGCGCTCGACGATCTCGAGGCGGAGCTGTCGGCGTACCGCGCACGGAGCGCGCGCTACGCGCCGGAGCACGTCGCGTGGCTCGTGATGGAGACGGTGGCGCGCGAGCGTGCCGCGCGGCGCGGAGGCGCGCTGCCGAGCCGCGTCGTGCTCGGTCAGGACGAAGCGCCCGAGACGAAGCTCGATCACGTGCGACTGATCTCGCTCGGCGCGCGATTGTCGGCCGACGGGCGCGAACGGAGCGCCGACGTGCTGCTGTGCGATCCGGACACGGCGACGATCCTCGTGCTGCAGAGGCGATTCACGTACGGAGAGAAAGAGACGCCCGAAGACGGCTTCGCGCTCGCGCATCGGAGCGTGTCCAAAGGCGTACGTCTCGGGCAGGTGGCGGCTGGGCAGGTGGTGACGACCGTCGCGCGGCGTCGGGCGAACCGGGCCCTCTTGCTGGGCCAGGGCGGCGTGTCGCGCACGACGGTCACGCCGCAGCCGGGGCACTGGGAGATCCTCCCGCACCCGGTGCGGGTCGAGTCCATCGAAGCGCTCGACGCGGCGCTGCGGGACCGACCGCCGCGCATGATCCGGCCTCGCCATCTGGCGGAAGGGGTCGTCGTGGTGGCCGTGGGCGCCGTCGAGGGAGTGAGCTGGGTACCCAGCGAGCAGCGTCTGCACGCGCGGCTCTCGGACGCGACGGGACGGAGCTTCGAGCTGCGATTGACGCACCGGAGCGTGGCGCCGTTCGCCGTGGACGCGCTCGCGGCCGCATTGTCCGCGACGGAGCCGATTCGATTCGTGAGCGGGCTTGCGAGGCGGGCGCCGACCGGAGTCGTGATCGAGCCGCTCGCGGTCGTGACCGATCGGGTGATCGTGCTCGACCTCGCCCAGCCGGACGACGCAGAGGCGTCCTCACCGCTCCGGAGTGGTGCGAGCTTCTCGATCGGAGGAGGAGCGACCTCGGCGCTCGACGACGCGCTCGATGGGGTGGGGCGAACCGTCTCGGACGCCGCGCACGTGGGATTGCGGCACCTGACCGATCGATTCCCCGAAGACGTCGATCGTGCAGCCACGAAGTGCCGAGAGGTCGGGCTCCGAGCCGTCGCCGCGCGCCTCACGGACCTCGCCGCCGCGCATCGCGCATTCCGCGTCTCGGCGAGCGCCGAGAGCGAGAATCGGGTGCTCGGTGCGTGGGTCGACACGGCGATTCGCCTGGCCGTGCTGCGCGAGAACGTCTGAGCCGACGGAAGCGCGCTACGTGCCTTTGCGCGACAACGAGATCCGGCGGCGGGCGAGATCGACGGAGAGGACGCGGACCCGAACGCGCTCTCCGACGCGCACGACCTCGGACGGGTTGCGGACGAAACGGTCGGCGAGCTGCGAGACGTGGACGAGCCCATCCTGGTGGACGCCGACGTCGACGAACGCGCCGAACGCGGTGACGTTGGTGACGACGCCCTCGAGCACCATGCCGTCGCGCAGGTCTTCGAGCGAGTGGACGTCGTCGCGGAACTTGGGCGCTTCGAAGGTGGCGCGTGGATCGCGACCCGGCTTGCCGAGCTCCGCGACGATGTCGCGCAGCGTGGGCTCGCCCACGTCCGCACCGACGTAGCGGCCGATGTCGATGCGCGTGGCGTGCTCGGGGTGACCGACCAGCGCCGACAGGGGCACGCCGAGATCACGCGCCATGCGCTCGACGAGGGCGTATCGCTCGGGGTGAACGGCCGACGTGTCGAGCGGGTTGGCCGCACCGCGGATGCGGAGGAACCCAGCGGCTTGCTCGAACGTGCGCGGGCCGAGGCCCTTGACCGCACCCAGCGCCTTGCGGCTCGTGAAGGAGCCGTTTCGGTCGCGGTGCTCGACGATGCGCGCGGCGAGGACGGGCCCGATGCCGGCGACGTAAGACAGGAGCGCCTTGCTCGCGGTGTTGAGCTCGACTCCGACGCTGTTGACGCAGCTCTCGACGACCTCGTCGAGCTTCTTGGCGAGACGCGGTTGATCGACGTCGTGCTGGTATTGCCCGACGCCGATCGACTTCGGGTCGATCTTGACGAGCTCGGCCAGCGGATCCTGGAGACGGCGCCCGATGGAGACGGCGCCGCGCACGCTCACGTCCAGATCCGGCAGCTCCTCGCGCGCGACCTCGGACGCGCTGTAGACGCTCGCGCCCGCCTCGCTGACCGACACGACCACGACGTCCTTGAGGCCTTCGGCGGCGAGCGTCTGGCGCACGAAAGCTTCCGTCTCGCGACCGCCGGTGCCGTTGCCGACGGCGATCGCGTGCGGGCGCTGACGGCGGACGAGCGCGACGAGGTCGGTGCGTGCACGCGTGGTGGCGGCGTCGCCCTGCGAGAGGAACAGCGTCGTGGTCGCGAGGAGCTTGCCGGTCGGATCGAGCAGCGCGCACTTGCAGCCCGTGCGGATGCCCGGATCGATGGCGAGGACCGACTGCGCGCCGAGCGGGGGCGCGAGCAGCAGCTGCCGGAGGTTGGCGGCGAAGACGTCGATCGCGGTGGCGTCGGCGGCGTCCTTGAGCGCGCCGCGCACGTCGGTGGTGACGCTCGGGAGGACGAGGCGGTCGAGCGCGTCCTCGATGGACTCCGAGAGCAGCGGCGAGAACGGCGAGCCCGGTCGTCGCCCCATCATCGACGCGACCGGAGCGAGCAGGCGTTGCGCCTCGAGATCGATCTTCACGCGGAGCACACCCTCGCGCTCTCCGCGCTCGAGGGCGTGCCATCGGTGGGGGGCGATCTTCGAGATGGGCTCGCGGAAGCCGGCGTAGTCGTCGAACTTCGTGGGCTTGCCGCGGTGCGCTTTGGTGATCTCGGAGGTGACGATGGCCTCGCGCGCGAAGGTGTCGCGGACGAGCTTGCGCACGTCGGCGCGCTCGGAGACGACCTCCGCGACGATGTCGCGCGCACCGGCGAGGGCGCTCTCGACGTCGGGCAGCTCGCGCTCGGCGGACACGAACGGCGCAGCCTCTCGGCGCGGATCGCCCGACGGAGGTTGCGCGAGGATGCGCTCGGCGAGCGGTAGCAATCCGCGCTCGCGGGCGATCGAGGCGCGCGTGCGCCGCTTCGGCTTGAACGGGAGGTAGAGATCCTCGAGCGCGGTGCGGTCGTCGCACGCGCGGATGCGCGC
>JADZFZ010000125.1 GCA_020854145.1 Deltaproteobacteria bacterium
CCCACGCGCGTCGTGCTCGAAGTGCTCCTCGCCGCGGTAGCCGTCCATGATCCGCACGACCGCGCTGTCCTCGTTCCAGAAGTACTTCTTCCACGCGCCGTTCGAGTCCGTGACGAAGGTGAAGCGCTGGACCTTGTCGTAGACAAAGGTCGTGTTGAGGATGCCGCCATCGCCCCACGTCTGGCGGCACCACGCGGTCGGTCCGTGGCCTGCGTAGGCCCAGTAGAACGAGAGGCCGGTCCGGTCGGTCGCCTGCACGAGAAGATGCCCAGAGTAAACGTAGCGAAAGGGTCGGCCGCGGGCATCGGCGACCGCCACGAGATCACCCGCCGCCGAGTGCACGTAGCGGCAGCGCTCGCGGTGGGCATTCGGGATACGCGGGTCGGGCAGGAGCACGCGCGTGAGGAAGCCGTGCCCGTCGTGCTCGAAGAGCACGCGCCTGCCGGCAGCATCGCGAATCGTCGCGAGGTGACCAGTTGAAGGATCGTAGAGGAAGCGCACTTCGTGGCCGTCACGTGTGCGGATGCGTTCGAGGCGCGCGACAGGCGACCCGCCGGTAGTCTCGCGCGCCTCGAGGGGCGCGAACGCGCGGATCAGGCCGTCGCAGGTCTCCACCTCGAACTGGAAGGGACCGGTGCACCGCAAGATCCAGCCGTTCTCGGCATCGACGAGGCTGTCTCCTGGATGGAGCACGTCACCCGGGCGATTGAGGGTGCTGTATGCCAGCTCGCGGCCGTCCTCGGTCCGATAGACGACCTTGCCGAGCCCGAGCCAGATCGCTTGCTCGAAGCTGTGGCTCCACCCGCATCCGAGCGACAGGCGCCGCCAGGAGAGCGACGAGGAGTATTGGCGGCGGAAGGTGAGCGGGATCGGTCCGGGCAGCTCCCAGTCGGTCTTGCCGGCGAGCACGCGCCCCGTGACGACATCGACGGGGTCCCCTCTACGGGCGGCGCGCTCAGGCGCCACCTGATCGCGGGCCGTGCAGGAGGCATTGGTGCTAGCGCGCTCTGCTGCGGACTCAGCCCCTTCGCCTGCGGCCTCGCGCCCGAGGGCGCGTGCGCCGCGCTCCCACAAGCCGGAGTTGCGAACGGCTCTAATTGCTCGCCGCACCACAGCGGTCGCGGCCGAGGCCGCGAGCGACGCTGCAGCTGCGATGGCGTCGATCGCCTGCGGGCCACCGATCACGACTGGCTTGCCGTGCGGCACCGCGACGACGAAGCCCAGCGGCAGGGCGACGGGATCGCTGTCTGTCATGGCGAGGTCGCCCAGGCGCACCGCCCGCCCGCCGCGGATGTAGACCGACTCAGAGCCCCACAGGAGGTCCGCGTCGCCGGTCGGAACACAGCCCCAGGCCGCGCCCGGCGGCAGGGGCACGACATGCGGGCAGATGACGAGGTTCGTGCCGTCCTGCCCGGTCGTCGCCGCTGGCAAGCCGTTGATGATGACCGGGCCGGCGGGCGGCGAGCCGAGGACCCAAGCGATCGCTGGCGCCATCAGCTCGCCGAGAAGGTCGTGGATGATCCCGATGTAGACCTGCGGAAAGACCGCCGGAACGGCGGGCGGGATGACGACCGGGTGGAGACACGTGCCGACCACGAGATCGGTCCATTTGGCGGCGATGCTCATGGGCGCTCCGCGACCGGTTCGGCCGGTCCGCGCAGGGTCAAGGTTCGCGTGACCTCGTCGGGCAGTCGGTCCTTGGCGCGCGCCGGGACGGGGGCCTCGGGGAATGCAGTGGTCGGCGGCGCTGGGGTGCCTTCGGCCGGCAGCGGCGCGCGTCGCGGCGACTCGGGCTCAGTCACCTCCGGGAAGGCGTGGCGCATCGGGACCGTGGTCTCCGCCGCCATGGCACGCACGCGCTCGAACTCGATGGCGCGCGCGCGCTCGCGCAACGCGTTGGCCGCGTCGTGCCAGCCGCGTGTCTCGCAGGCCACGGCCAAGCGCTCACCGAGATCGACGAGGTCGAGGCCGAGCCAGGCGCTCGGCTCGGTCTTAGTCGTGACGGCGAGCGCGCGGGCCCACGCGTCGGCCGCGACGGAGATCAACCCGGCACGGGCCGCGAGGTCGCCCGCCATCCGGTAGCCTTCGGTTGCGAGCGCGACCTCACCGGCCTCTTCGGCGAGCCGTCCTGCCGTGGCGTATGCGCTCGCCGCATCAGAGGGCCGCTGCAGCGCGAGCAAGAGGCCGCCGCGGGCCATCTCGGCATGGCTCGCGACTGCTGGGAGCGTTGCCTTCACTGCGTGCTCGCGCGCGTTCTCGAAGACGCGGCATGCCTCATCCCGGTACCCGGCGGAGGCGACATAGGTGCCGAGCATCACCTCGAGCTTGACCGCGTCGGCGAAGCGGCTGACCGAGTAGCAGCGTTCGACCGCCTCTTGTTGGAGACGAATGGCGTCGAGCGGCCGCGTCGGCTGCGCAGCTGCCGCACGCAGGACGAGCGACCGGACGATCTCGAAGAGTGTCGGCTCCGCAGTCACGACTGGCGACGGCACGGGCGGATGCTCGGCAGTGATGAGGGCCCGCGAGACTTCCGGGTCGGGCTCCGTCCAGGTCGGCGTCTCGGGAGGGACGATACCTTCCGGCGCCGCGCCGCGTTGTCCTTTCGCAACATTCTCGAGGGCGTCGGAGAGATCGCGCGCGAGCGCCTCGCGATCCGGCCGGGCGTCGACCACGAGCGCGTCCGATGCGAGCGTGCGCGCGAGCGGCGCGAGCGGCCGTGGATCGGGCCAGACGAGAAGCCAGCGGACGCGCGAGAGGGCGTCGCTTCGGATCAACGCATCGAGGGCCGCGACAACGGGCGCCTTGCCGTCGACCGTCGCAGGGGCGAGCACGACGACGAACCCGGGCATGGCGCGCGGCAGCAAGGAGACGATCTCGGCAAGCACGTCAGCGAAGCGCCCGGCCGGATCGACCGGGCGGGTTCGCTCCGCGAGCGACGGCAGGCGCACGCCCTTGCGGTTCGCGTCGTCGCGCATCGCCTCGTAGTCGGCAAGAAGCTCCTCGGTGCGCTCCGCGAATCCGAGGTCGCTCCCATTCCACGCAGCCTGCAGGATGACGAACGGATAGGCGTTGTTCTTCTCGTGCTCGGCGACGGCGATCGATTCGAGCAGCGGCGCGCGCCATCCCTCTGTGTGGACGACGAGCATCCGTGAGCGACGCCGGACAGTAAGCCAGCGAATGCCGTCGCCGATCCGTTCGAGAACCTCACGCAGGGCCAGCACGACGTCACCCGCCGTTGATGGTGACGACGCCACCATCGATCGAGACCGCTTCGCCCTCGGCCCGAACGATCGGTCCCTTGACGTGGGCGCCGCCGCCCGAGAGTTCCAAGGTGGAGCCGCCTCCCTCCGCGTAGACCTGCGTGCTCGCGACTTGCTCGATCGTTCCGTCTCCTGCGCGGAGGACTTGAGATGCACCGCCGGACACAAGCTCGACATGGACGGTACCTGTGATCGTCACGGCGCCAGCGAAGAGTTCAATCGAACACCCGGTCGTCTCGAGCCTGATCTTCCCGTTCGTCTTCACCGTCACGTTCGTTTCTTCGAGCGTGACCTCGATCGGTCCGCGCCGGACGCGGTACACGCCACCAACCTTCAGCGTGTCGTCTGCGCCGACTGTGGTCTTGCGCTTCCCGTAACGGCTCACGGTCTCGTTCCCGATCACAATGTCACTTCGTGTCCCGCTGACGCGGGCCTTTGCCTTGCCCATGACCGTGTGCGTCCGGTTTCCGGTGATCTTCACAACCTCGTTGGCTTGCACCGTCTCGCGACGGTTGCCGACCACACTCGTCGTCTCGTTGCCGCGCACGGACTTCGAGCGATTGCCACCAACCGAGATCGACTGCGAGCCCGACACGGACTCCGAGTGGCTCCCCGACACCGTGGTCGAGCGATTACCCGTGACCGCATTCGATTGATTCGCCCCCACCGTGGTGGCGTGGTCATTCAGAACTTCTTCGCGCAGGTTCTTCTGCGCGCGCAGGTACACCTCCTCCTCGCCAGCACGATCTTCGAACGACAGCTCGTTGTACCCGTCCGAGTCGGGCGTGCTCTTCGTCTTGATCACCGAGCGAGTCTTCTCGCCGGGTAGCTCGCGCGGGTGCGGATTGGCGCCATTGTGGACACAGCCGACGACAAGAGGTCGGTCAGGATTGCCGTCGAGGAACGCGACGAGGACCTCCATCCCGATGCGCGGGATGAACGTGAATCCCCAGCCTTGCCCGCCCCACGTCTGCGCCACGCGAATCCAGCATGACGAGTGCTCGTCGCGCTGACCGAGACGGTCCCAGTGGAATTGCACCTTGATGCGGCCGTGGGGATCGGTGTGGATCTCTTCTCCGGCCGGGCCCACCACGACGGCGGACTGCAATCCAAACACGCGGGGTCGCGTGCGTCGTTGAGGTCGAAACGCGACCTCGGCAGGGATGCAATCGAATCGCATCTTGTATCGGTCCACATCACCCGAGACGCCGTCCTGATCCGTGATGACCACGTCGGGGCACGCCCCCTCGTGGGAGACGGACGTGATCAGGTACTTGGCATCGCGACTCGCATGCACGTGGCCCTTGAGCTGGAACGTGCGGCCCGGCAAGAAGCCCGTGACGTCGCCCGTGCCGCGGAACCTGGACGAGCTGCACGAGCGAGCCTGCTTCGCGAGCCGAGCTTGCTTGCCCACGTCGTTCCTGCCGTAGGTGCGCGAGCCCTCCGAGTACTCGAAGAAGTTCGTGACGCCCGGGTACTGGTACTCCTCGATGTCGCGGCTACGCGGGTCTGCTCCCCGAGCCTCGGCCGTCATGTCGAGGGTCGGCTGCGTCCAGTTGTACTCGCGCACCACGACCGAGGTCGTGCCTGTCTCCGACACCACGTCGAACGAGCGCAGGCTCTCGATGTGCAGCTCGGCTCCGGCGGGGGCGATCTGCACTGGATTGCCATCCATCGTCTCGACGGGCTCGAAAGGTTCGGGCGCATCGATGAGGACGACCTCCTCGCGCTCGGTGGAGGTGTCGAAGAGAAACGCGATCCCCTCCTCGGCGAGTAGCCGCGTGCAGAAGTCATAATCGCTCTCGCCGTGCTGCACCGTGTACTCGCGCTTGGCGTACTGCTGCGTGAGCGAGAGGCGGACCGTGCGCTCGTACGGAGCGAGCGCAGTCGTCATGACCTCTTTCACAATCTCGGGAACCGACTTGTCCTGGAAGATGCGGTGATCGAATCGGTGCGTGAGCGCCTCGAGCGCGGGTGCCACGCGAACATCGACGAGCTGGTGCCCATTGGCGAGGCCGGTCTGTGCGACGCGCGTGATGACACCCGCGACGCGTTGCGTGAGCACGTCGCGCTCAACGATCAGCTCACACGACGCGCCGAGCAGATCGTCCGGGTTGACGATGAGGTCGTGTACGGCCAGCCCGACGTGCAGCTCGTAGAGCGACGAGAGCGCCTGCTGGCAGCGGACGGAGCGGACCTTCCACTCGAGGTCGGCGTGATCGTCCGCGTAGAAGCTGTACCGAACAGTGGGCAGCGTCTCGCCGCCTTCGAGCGCGCTCGCGATGGCCGACACACCGGCCGCGACGAGCTGTCCGACGGCCACGGCAGTCTGTACCGCACCAGCAACCGCGCCGACGGTACCGAGCGCATCGCCCACACCACCTGGCAGCACGCCCGCAGCCGCTCCCGCGGCACCGAGCCCGAGCGAGCCCATGTCGGGTGCGCTCGGCGCGGATGGCGCCGACGGTGCGCCGGGCATCGACGGTGCGCCGGGCATCGACGGTGCGCCGGGCATCGACGGTGCGCCGGGCATGGACGGAGCGTCTGGCATCTCCGGGTCGGGCGCGCTCGGCGGAGCGAACGCGGGACGCATCGGAATGGTGGTCTCGGAGAAGTCAGGAGCCGGCCCCTGCGGCCCTGGGGCCTGGATTCTGCCGACTGACGAGACGTCGGGAGCCTCGTCGGGGTTCGAGCGCAGCCGTATCGGCGCCGTCTCCTCGACCCAGTCGTCGGCTGGCTCCGAGCCCGTAGGTAGCGGTCGATCGCTTCGGTGCGTCATCTCAGCCCTCCGACGTCGTTCGCCCCAGTATCGATCCGATCGTCGTCCAGTTGCCTGGTCTGCGATCCATGACGTTTCGGAACGTTGCCAAAGGCCGTCATGCGTCCCCAGCGAGCACGACGGCCAGCAGGTCCGCGTGCTCGTTCCGCCACAAGCCGACGGTACGGCCGCTCGGGCCCAAGCAGAGCTGCAGTTCGAGGTCGATGCCGAGCACGCGGACCTCGAGGACGCCGAGCGCGTCGTGCGGTAGGTCGTGGGGCAAGTTCGCGGTGTCCAGCTCGGACACGGCCCACCAGCGCACGCCGTTGAGGGTCATGCGGCGGTTGTCGCAGTTCGGCTGCGGTGGTTTACTCGTGTGTTGGGGGCGGTGTTCGGGCCGTGCTCGCCGACGATGCTGCGACACTTCACCGCAATCCTCGTGGCCATAACGGCGGGCTGCTCGGACTCCGGTGCACGAACACGCGACGGCGGTGCTGAGAGCGATGGGTCGAGGCCGCCGGACGCCTACGTTGAGCCGGACGCGTTCGTCTCGCGCGACTCGGGGCCTGAGCCACGAGACGCAGGCAACGACGATGCGTCGCCGCCGCCGACCCGCGACGCGGGACCACGACGAATCGAGCACGTCGGCGCCGGTCTAGGCGACTCCTGCGTGGTCATCGGTGGTGAGGTCGAATGTTGGAAGTCGTGCTGCGCAGGCGCGACCGCCCCGCTCCATGGAATCACCGACGCGGTCGACGTCAGCGTCGGCAGAAATCACGCCTGCGTGCTTCACGTCTCGGGTCGGGTGAGCTGCTGGGGCGAGAACCGCTACGGGCAGCTCGGCAATAGGGCGGCGGCCGACCCGAGTGACCTGCCTGTGGAGGTGACCGGACTCGAAGACGCGGTCTACCTCGAGGTGGGAACGGACGGGTCGTGCGTCGTCCGAGCGGATGCTCGTGTCGCGTGCTGGGGGCGAAACACGTACGGGCAGCTTGGAGACGGCTCGACAGACGACCGCTTCGTCGCGACACCGGTATTCGGCTTGAGCGACGCCGTGGCTGTGGCGACGGGACCCACGCATACCTGCGCAGTGCGATCGGCCGGCGACGTTTGGTGCTGGGGTGAGAACCGATACGGTCAGCTTGGCGATGGTTCGATGAGTACGACGAGCCTCGAGCCGGTGCGTGTCGCGGGGCTCGACGATGCTGTCGGCGTCGCGGTCTACACGGACATCTCCGGCGCCGTCCGTCGTGCAGGAGAGGTCGTCCTCTGGGGGAACTTCGAGATCGAGGTCGTGCGCCGGTTGACGCCGACGCCGCTCGAGGGCGTATCCGACGCGGCGAGCGTTGAGCTGGGCCTCGAGCATGGCTGCTTCCTCCGACGCGACGGAACCGTCGGCTGCTGGGGGAACAATCGAGAGGGTCAGCTCGGCGATGGCACGTACGACGTGAGCATAGGGCCGCGGCCCGTGGTGGATCTCGTGGGCGTCGCCGAGATTGCTGTCGGACCTGTGCACGCCTGCGCTCTTCACGCGACAGGTGTGTCGTGCTGGGGTGCCATCTCCCGGCCTCCGCTCGCGGAGGAGAGCACTCCCCGGCCGCTTCCAATTGATGGCATTCGGTGATGCGCGGCTGCATCGGACGCCCGGCCGCAGGACCGTTCGGCGGCCCGACGCGGGCGTCACGACACCGCGAAGTGCGTTCGGTCTTCGGACGCGAGTCCGTGTCCGAAGGCGAGGTGCTTTGCGAATGCCGCCGCGTTGGTCGGATTCCGACGTCTGGCTTCGATGATCCTGCGTAGGTCTCCGAGAACGACGGGTCTCAACGCGATCGATCGTGTGCCCGTCCCAGCGCGCATCTCCACGATTGCCTCTCGCGCGCCTGGATCTGCGGTCGGGTACAGAATCGCCGCTGTGCCGCGCTCCGTTGCGGTCGCGTAAACCGCGAGCTGATAGAGAGCATCTCGCGGGGAAGCTCGGTGTTCCAGAGGTCTCGGTACTTTGCGTCGAGGAAGATCCGGGGACCGCGGCTGGTCCGAACCTCGATGTCTGGGCGTGGGACTGGCGAGCTGCGTCGGCGTGGGTTCGCCGACGGCGAGTACGCGAACAGCTTGTCCAAGCGGACCTGCGACCGGACCTCCGCGCCGTCCAGGTACTCCGTCAGGAAGCGCGTGACGAGCCGCTCGAAGAACACGTTCATGTCGAACAGGAAGCCGGGCAGGCGCCTCGTGCCGCCGCCCTCGACCCCAACGTCTGTGGATTCGAGAAGCATCTCGATGAGCCCGAGTGAAGGGTCGTAGCGGTCGGTCATGCGATCGAGAGACGCGCGCGCGGCACGGACACGGCGCGTGTCGAGCGCAGTCGACGAACGCGGGCAGACCAATCTCGTACCGACGACGCGACCGAGCGCGACAGCGCATTCGATCCCGAGAGGGTCGCGGCGAGTTCGAGCCCGGCGCGGACGATCCTGTTCACCGACCACTCGACGTCACGTGGATGGTGCTCGCAGCTCGGACTTGCGCTCACCAACGGGCCGCGCGCGAGCGCGCTGACGATGATCTTTCCGCGTGGTGCCGCGAGCACTTCTTCGCGCCGCAGGTAACGGCGATGAAGACCACGGGCGATGAGCGCATCGGCTTCCTTCTGGAGCTGCGCGATCACCAAGTCGGCGATCGAGAGGCTGCCGTCGTCGAGGACGACTTCGCTGTGCAGTTCCACATCGGCGAGGCCGTAGGCGTAGCGGAACAGAGCCAGCAGGGTGTCGGCCGCAAGCTTCGGCACGACGGCGATCTCGACCGAGCCAAGTCGGACCCGGCCGACCCAGGACCGGGCTTCGATCTCGAGGCCGTCGCGCAGGTCTCGGACGACGAGACGCTTCGACTCGCTTAGGCGGCCAAGCAGACTTTGGGCAGTGTCGTCGACGTGAACGCCAATCGTGGAAGAACCGTCGCGCGGGTAGATCGTCTCCCACTCGCGCAAGACGATCACGGTTCCTCCACCTCGTCGTCGGCGGTCTCGCCGTCGAGCGCGGCCTTGCTCGCCGTGACCTCGGGAGCGGGCTTCAACAGCGCCTGCACCAAGGCGTCTTCAGCGCCGCTTTCGAACAGCTCCGTCTTGAGCCCTGCTCGGCTCGCATCGTAGAGCGCGTCGCCGAGGATGTCGCAGAGCGCGTCCGGCCGGTCGTAGCAGTACTCTTCGAGAAGCGGGACGATCTCGTCTCGCAGAACGTGTCGGAACCTGACGAAGTCGCGGATTGGGCCGCCCACGTCGAGGAAATAGGTGTGGCCGATTTGGAGGTTCCGACTGTCTCGACCCACGTACTTTCGAACACGTTGATTCAGCGCGTCGAGCCAAGGGCCGAGAGGAATGCCGCGCACGAGCGCCGTGCCGAGCACGTCACCACGCGGCATCAGCTCGAGGAACGCGAAGCGCCGTCGCAGTGCGGCATCGAGCAACGCAATCGAGCGATCGGCGGTGTTCATCGTGCCGATGACGAACACGTTCGGCGGGATCGAGAATGCCGAGCCGCTGACGGGCAAGGTAATCGGTCGACCTCGCCGGGACTTCTCGAGCACCGTGAGCAACTCACCGAAGATTCGAGGAACGTCGCCGCGATTGATCTCGTCGATGATCAAGAAATACTCACGCTCGAGCTGCGCGGAGGCGCGTGCGCAGAGACGCTTGAAGACCCCGTCTCGTAGATCGAAAGCGAGCGTCCCGCCGCGTGCGACCGGGCGGTAGCCCTCGATGAAGTCCTCGTAACCGTAGGCCGGGTGGAAGCAGCAGGTCTCGATTACGCCGTCGTCGGCCAGAGTTCGCCGTTCGGCAGCATCGAGTGTCCTCCACGATCGTCCGAGTCGGGACCGCGCCGCCAGCTCCTGTGCGGCCTCCTCGGCGTGATGGGTCTTCCCGGTGCCCGGCGGACCGTACAAGATGATTTGGCCGCGCCGACGCAGGCCCGCCTCGATTCGCGCAACGACCGGCGACAGCGGCTCCATTGGTGTCACTGGCTTGTTCACCGAGCCGGTGCTCTGCGGCCGCTCAGCGATTTCGCGCTCGACCGCGAAGATGTTCGCAGTCCGCTTGAGGTCGCGAACCGTGCTCGGAACGGGCTCGTCCTCGGGCAGCTCCCACTCTCGATCGCTGATCCACTCGACCTTGCGACGGTGCGCGAACTCGCTCTCAGTCGGCGCGTATTCGTAGCCACCGATGATTCGGCCCACACCCACGACGTGGCGAGCCCCGCGCATGGCGACGATCACGTCGCGGGGATTGGCCTTCACCACCAGATCAAAGATCTGACCGGCGGCGTTTCCGATCGCGCGAGCGTCGGTGGGGTAGTGCGTGGCGAGCAGCTTCTTGATGGCGTCGCGCGACTCGGCATCAACAGACATCGCAGACAAGTCGCCGACCTTGTTCCAACCGACGGCGGCGTAGCTGCCGTCGCGCATCGCCTCCCATTGCGAGCGTCCAGTGTCGCCGTCGGTCGTGCCGAGGCGTATCCACCGATGGGGATCGCCGTCGAGCTGATTCAACGTGCCAGTGAGTTCACCAGGCAGGAGGTCGAGTCCCTGGGCGAGCCGAGCCAAATGAGCGGCCGATCGGTAGCGTCCCTCCGGCGGCTCGATGAGGAGCTTCAGGAGGTGGAAGCGCTGCCACTGCACCGCGTGGTAGTCGTCGAGGAGCTGATACGCGACGAGCGAAAAGTACTTGTGCCCCCATGCTGTCTCGGCCAGGTCGGGAGCGGCTGCTTCGAGCGCCCCCTGCAGGCGCTCGTAGTCGACCTGTCCCGGGTCGCGCGGGAGCGCGTCGAGGAGCTTCGTCCCGGCGACGAGCTGGTCACGGTTACGACGGGCAATCGCGACGGCCTCATCGATCGGCAGCGCACGCTGCTTCATGGCGGGGCCCACCATCCAGGCGCCGGTCTCCTTGCGTCGATAGATCCCGAACTTCAGTGCGCTCCCGCCAGCGATGCTCCCGAACACGGCTGGTAGCTCGTCGTCGTTCTTGAATTCGAGCCAGTACACGAGGCTGTCCGTCCGCCCGTGCTCGTGCATCCTGGAGAGCAGCGCCTCGCCATCGAGCCCCGCGAGCACCTCTGGCCCGAACGTGCGACGGAACGTGGCGTACCCTCGCTCGAGAACGTCGCGCGCGAGGAGCTTGCCCTTGGCACGGAGGTCAGGCAGCGCCTCCAAAATTCGACGGCGGAGGTGGTCTTCGAGCGGCACGGCAAGGCGAGCGTGCCCCGATGCCGCAAGGTCCTCAAGAGGTAGGCATGGCAACGAATCGTCCGCTCCGGGGATCGTCCGCTTGCGCCGTCACCGTGGCTCCGGGAGCCTTGGTCGAGCGATGTCGAGCGACTTGAGCAGAGGCGCGGCTGGCCTTGCGGGTGCACCGTTCGTGTTCGCGGTGCTCATCGTCGCTGCAGCCGCGGGCTGTGGGCGCCTGGAGGCTCGAGCGTCTTTCGGCGACGGCGGACGTCCGGCTGTTCGGCCCGGCCGAGAAGAGCCGGAGGAGCGGGGATTCGTCGAGGTCTCCGCGGGCTATCAAGTCACCTGCGGCAGACGCGCGTCTGGCAGGGTGGCGTGTTGGGGCAGGAACGAATACGGCGGGGTGGGTGACGGCACGACGACGCTTCGCTCGCGACCCGTCACGGTTGCCGGAATCGCCGACGCAGTCCAAGTCTCGGCGGGCGACAAGCATGCGTGCGTTCTCCACGCGACGGGACACGTTTCGTGTTGGGGCCACAACTACGGCGGCGGAGTCGGCGACGGGACGACGACGGACCGATGGCAGCCGACTGAGGTCGTTGGGCTCTCCGATGCCATTCAGGTCGCGGCCGGCGGCTACTTCACGTGCGCGCTTCGCCAGGTGGGCGTCGTGATGTGCTGGGGCCTCAACGAACAGGGCAGCGTCGGCGACGGCACGTACGTCAACCGCCTCGTTCCAGTAGCCGTTCGCGAGATCTCCGACGTCGCCAAGATCGCGGCCGGCAATCGCAGCGCGTGCGCTCTGCTTCGCTCGGGGCCGGTCTATTGTTGGGGCGCGAGTCGATCCCCCACGCCCGAGCTGATGCGCGAATTGACGGACGTCGTGGAGGTCTCGGGCGGCAGCGGACAGACGTGCGCTCGTCGAGCGTCGGGTACGGTTTCCTGCTGGGGCTTCATTTGGACGGGCGGAGGGATTGGCGGATTCGAACCGACGAACTCGCCCGTCCAGGTAATGGGCTTGGATGACGCGACTGGCATCTCAGTCCGCGACGAGCACGCGTGTGCACTGCGTGCGAACGGCGACGCGGTCTGCTGGGGCTTGAACGACCACGGTGAGCTGGGTGACGGGACGACGACGTCGAGCGCTGTGCCCGTCGCCGTCTCGGGAATCGACGGCATCGTTCAGATTGTCGTCGGGCGCGCCTTCACGTGCGGTCTCCGCGCCGACTCGAGCCTCTGGTGCTGGGGCGAGAATATCAGCGGCCAGCTCGGTGACGGCACGACCGAGACACGGTTCACGCCCACGCCCGTGCTTGATCCGTAGCCCTCCCGATCGACCATTACCACTATTACCACTTACCAGATAGAGGGAGAGTCTCGCGTGAGCGGCTTCTTGCTCGTGAGCCGCGACGGCGTTGCCGAAGATCGCGCTCGCGACACGACGACGGCGGTCTCTCCCCCCTGGACCGAACTGGTAATGTGGTAACCGACGGCGAAGCGCGGCTTGCTTTGCGACACTGGTCGCGTATAGCGCCGCGCTTCCTAGCCGGAGAAAAGCATGACCGAACACGATCGTGAGCTGGACGCCCTCGTACGCACCTTTGTTGGCAACCTGCGTGCGCTCTTTCAGAAGCAGATGCGCGCAGCCTTTGACGACGCCATTGGCGCTGCCACGCGCGAGGTGCGGCCCGCCGCAGAGCCTAAGCCGGTCGCGAAGGCGACGAAGCCGACGCCCGCGACCAAACCGGCGAGTGCACCCGCGGGTGGCCGTAGGTCGGCTGCTGAGATCGAGAAGACGATCGCCCGCGTGAAGGAATACGTCTCGGCCCACCCCGGCTCGCGCATGGAGCACATCGGCGCCGGGCTCGGTCTCGCAACGAAGGTCCTCACCGGACCCGTGGCCAAGTTGCTGGCGGCCGGCGACATCCGCCGGGAAGGCGAACGGCGCGCGACGAAGTACTTCCCGCCCGGCGCCGCGGAAGCGCCGAAGGCCTCTTCGACGCCGAGCGCGAAGGGCGGATCCAAGAGCAAGCCCAAAGCGAAGAAGGCGTCAGGCAAGCAAGGAGCGAAAACGGCATCCGCTGGCTGATCGGCTCTCACGGCAACTGCGTGCGAACTACTGCGGCGCGGGAGCAGTCGGGAGTTGCTGATTTTGCCAGTCCTTGAACGTGCGCCCGTCCGCGAGCTTCCACGAGATGCGTCCGTTCACGTTGGCGCCGTTGATGGCTTGCGCGGCGCCGCTCGCGGAGTCGAACGCGTAGTCCTGCGTGAACGTGAGGCCAGTTGGGCTCGTCGCAAGCACACCCGCGTCGAGTAACTCGGTTCGCAGCGCGCGCGAGGACGCTCCGAGCGACGGCGCTTCCTTCAGTCGAGCGACGGAGCCCTTCAATACCACGACCTGTCCTTGGCGAACCACGGCGCGCGCTTCGTACCCGTCGCCCGCCAGGAACAGTTCGGGCTCCTTCACGGGGTCGGTGTGCGTCGCGATTGCCTCCGCCGTCTCGAACACGGTCACCCCGAGCACCGACGCGAGCATCCGCGTCTGCTCGAGAAACTCCTCCATGTCTGCCGCATCCGATTCGGGGAGCCTGGGGGGCTCGG
>JADZFZ010000126.1 GCA_020854145.1 Deltaproteobacteria bacterium
CCGATCCCGACCGACGCGCGCACGCTCGCACCCGCACGCCCGTCGTCGTCGTCGCCGCCGCCGCCGCTCGACTCCACCACGAACAGCACGACGGCACCCGCAGCCACGACCGCGCCGCCGACGAGGAGCACGTTCGTCAGCGTGACGAGCGTCGGCGCGCCGGAGTCGTCGATCTGCGCATCGGTGCACGCGCGCGTGCGCCCGCAGCCGGCCTCGAGGTCCGCGTACGCCTCCTCCGCGCGCCACCACGCGATGCCGCCGCCGGCCGCCAGCGCGACCGCGCCGCCCGCGGCTACCCACGCCCAGACGGGCGCGCGCCCTCCCCCGCCGCGGCGCGCGCGACGCCGCCCACGCACACCGCGATCGAGCTCGTCCTCGGCGCTCGCGATCTGTCCCGGCATCGGCGCGGCGGCCGCGGCGCCCGGATCCAACGCGAGCTCGGCGCTCTGCTCGAGCTGCTGTCCGCGCACGGCGTCGAACGTCCGCGTCTGCGACACGTGCCCCGGCGCGCGCAGCTCGAGCGTCACGCGACCCGGCGTAACCGCGACCGGGTACGCCGCCGGCAGCGTCGCGACCACGCGCCCGCCGACGAAGACCTGGCCGCCCTGCGGACCGCCACGCAAAGCGACGAGCGCGACCTCCGCGCGCACCACGCGGAGCGCCTCCTCCAGCGGTGCGCGGCGCGAGGCGATCCACGGGTCCCCACGCGCCGCGAGCGCGGCCGACAGGTGCCGGTACGCCTCGGCCCATGCCCCGACGGCCTGGTGCGCGAGCCCGAGCTGCGCCTCGCAGCGCGGCGATGGCCACATCTCGTACGCGCGGCGGAACAGCGGCAACGCTTCGGCGTCGCGCCGCTGCTCGCGCAACCGGATCGCCTGCTCGAGCAGGTCGTCCGCGGTGGAGGGCGAGTCCTGCGCGCGCGCCGCGCCCGTCGACGACGCGAGCGCGGCGAGCCCCAGGACGAGCAGCGTGGCGACGGCGTGCCTCATCCGCGCCGATGCCCGCAGTCGGCGCAGTCGCTGCCGAGGTCGCACGTGATGCGGCGCGAGCCGTTGCCACCGTCGTCGCAGAGGGCATCGTTCGCCGTGGGGCAGTCGGCGGTGCACAGGTCGTCCGGCACACCGGTCGGCCCGACCGGCATGCCGTCGCAGAGGTCGCGCTCCGGGCGGTCCGGCACGATCTGCCCGACGCGCGCCTGCACCGCGCGAAAGCCGATGGCCATGCTGATCGCGGTGCACGGAAGGCCAGGGGGAGCGCCTTCCGAGATCGCGAGATCGGCGGCGCGTTGCATCGCCGTCGCATAGACGCCGTGCATCATCGTGCCCGGGCAGTATCCGAGGCCCGGCAGCGAGTCGATGACGTCGTCGATGGCGACGCGCCCAGCGAGCACGCCCTCCTCGAGCTCGAACGTCGTCTCCGACAACCGCGCCGTGAAGATCGCACGGTCGAGCGGAAGCACGACGGTGAGGCTCCCCGTCAGGCGGAGCTGCGTGCCGCTGCGTGGGCGCGCCACCACGACCCCGTCCGTGACGTACGCGGCCACGTCGCGCGCGACCGGCACGTCGATGTCGCTGGCGACGAAGGCGCCATCGCTCACCAGCCACTCGTCGGTCGTGTCCCACCTCGGCGGCTCGATGACGTCGGTCAGGTCGGCACCTGCCGCGAAGCCGCGCACCGAGTCCACGAGCGCGACGTCGATGACTGGATCGTCAGGCGTGCCGTTCCATTCCGCGACGCGGACGAGCACGCCGTGCTCTCCGAGCTCGATCTCCTGGTGGAGCTCGTCCTGGTACGCGGCATCGACGAGCGAGATGAGCGGCACGAACGACTGCCCGAACGCGTTGTCGGCGCCGCCGGGCGCATCGTCCGAAGGCACGAAGCCGGGCGCCGGCGCGCACTCGAGCTCGTCGAGGGTCGACTCCGACGTGGTGCAGCGCCCATCCAGGTCGTAGCCGAGGCTGCGCCACAGGTCGCCGATGCCGAGGTCGATGCGACGCAAGGCGTACCAGCGCACCGGCAGCGACGGCAGGTCCGCGCCGAGCGCAGGACGGTCGGGAGGAAGCCGCAGCCTGCATCCACCGTCGCCGCCCGCGTCGGCTCCGCCGTCGGCGGACCCGTCGGGCTCGCCACCCGCGTCCTCGGGCGCCGCGTCGTCCGTCACGGGCGCGGCATCGTGCTCCGCGTCGTGGCGCGCTCCGGTGTCCGCGACGCCACCGTCGAACGCCGCCACACCACCTTTCAGGCGAGCGTAGTCCTGCGAGCAGCCCGCGAGCGCGGCGATGCACGCGATCAGGCTGGCGAAGCGAGCGCCCAAGATGGCGACGAGAGTACCATCGGGCTCGGCATGCTCGGCCACGACGCAGCGCCCGCAGGCACGTGCTTCGGCCCCTACGAGGTCGTGCGCGTCCTCGGCGCGGGCGGCATGGGCACCGTGTACGAGGGGCGTCACCGATCGCTGGGCAAACGCGTCGCGATCAAGACGCTCCATGCGCCGCTGGCCACCGACGCGACCGTCGTCGCGCGGTTCGTCAACGAGGCCCGCGCCGCGTCGCGTCTGTCGCACCCGAACGTCGCGGACGTCTACGACGTGGGCGTCGAGAGCGGGCAGCCCTATCTGGTCATCGAGCTCTTGCGTGGCGAGACGTTGCGCGACCTTCTGGACCGCGAGCAGCGGATGTCTCCCGCGCGCGCGCTCGCCGTCATCCTGCCCATCGCCGGCGCGCTCGACGCGGCGCACCGAGACGGGGTCGTGCACCGGGACGTCAAGCCGGAGAACGTGTTCCTGGCGCGCCCGCGCGTGGGCCCGCCGGTGCCCAAGCTCCTCGACTTCGGGATCGCGAAGCTACGCCAGGAAGGCGACAGCCTCACGGGCAACTCGGACGTCTTCGGCACGCCCTACTACATGTCCCCCGAGCAGACGCGCGGCGCGAAGCACGTCGATGCGCGGAGCGACCAGTACTCGCTCGCTGCGGTCCTCTACGAGTGCGTCACCGGGGCGCGCCCGTTCGACGCCGAGCACGTCGTCGCGCTGATCTGCCGGATCCAGGTGGAGCCGCTCGTCGCACCGCGCGTCCTCGTCCCGAGCCTCCCCGAGGGTCTCGACGCGGTCCTCGTGCGCGCGATGTCGCGCGAGCCCGAAGCCCGGTTCCCGTCCGCAGCCGCGTTCGCCGCCGCGCTGCTCCCGTTCGCCGACGCGACGACGCGCGCGCA
>JADZFZ010000127.1 GCA_020854145.1 Deltaproteobacteria bacterium
CGGTGCCGTTGGTCCGTCGCCGCTTGCGGCAGCCCGCGCACGAACGAGCGCGCGGACGATCGAGGGAGCTCCGGTCGCTCGTACGCGGCTCGCGACGCGGCGGGTCGCGCGTCGCGCGCGTGGTCGCGATGGAGCGGGCGATCAGGAGCCCGCGGCCCGTCCGACCGTCGTGGCAGACTGCGCGCGATGTCGAGACGAGCCGTGGGGCGCTGGTGGCGGACGGCGATCGCGCTCGTCCTGCTGACGGGGTGCGGGGCGCGGAGCGAGCTCTACGACGACGAGCGGCCGCGCGCGGAAGACGCCGGGCCGCGGCCGTTCGCGACGTTCCCGTGTCGTTGGTCGCTGGGCAGAGAGACCGTGGCGCGCGAGCTCGATCTCGAGCCGAGCTCACTCGTGGCGGGTGTGCGAGGCGGGCGCGCGGAGGTGCTGATCCTCGCGGACGGGCGCGGGGCCGTGCTGACGGTGGCGGACCCGCCGGTGCGCGTGCGCGAGGTCGACATCTTCGCCGTGAGCCAGGTGCTGACCGCGCCGGACGCCTGGGTGGTCGTGCACAGGCTCGACGCGACCGCATGCGCCCTTCATCTGCTCGATGGGGACGCGACGTCGGTGCGATCGGAAGTCACGCTCGGTCTGGGTCACTTCTGTACGGTCACGTCGCGGCGTGCCGGCGCGCTCGACGTCACGGCCGTGTCCGACTCCGCGGCGCATCTGATCGAGGTGCACGTTCGCGGCGAGACGTTCGAGATGGCCGAGCCGATCGATGTCGTCACGGGGCCGATCCGGCGCGCGGTGGCGTCGAGCGACGCAACGGCCGGATGGGTGCTCGCGACGACGACCCACGACGGGGCGGTCGGGCTGCGCCGCGTCGCCGGGGACGGCACGGTCGAGTCGCGCTTGGGTGGGCTCGGCGCCGGCGACGTGTTCGCGGCGCCGGACAGGCTGCGTTCGGGCCTCGCGGTGCTGCGGGTCGAGGAGCCCGGGCGCGGTGTCGTGGAGCGGGCGCCGCTCGCCGGACCGCTGGCGGTGGAGCGTGTCGCGGACGTGCCCGGGCCCCTCGCGCCGGGGGAGTCGCCGATCGCGTCGAACGAGACGGAGGCGCTCGTTTCGCTGCGCGACGGACGGGTCATGGCCGCGGCGCTCAACGGGCTCGAGCCGTCGCTGATCGGACCGGTGACGGACGCGGCCGAGGTGCATCACGTCGTGGTGGCGCTCGAGACGGGTACGAGCGTAGGTGGAGTCGCCTATACCTATCGTGAGAGACGCGACGGCCCCGTACGGGTCGCGTTCCGCGCGCTCACCTGCAATCGGTGAAGGCCACGATCGTACGTCCGAGAACCAGCCGGGGCTCGGCCGCGTAGCGTCCCTCGGAGGGAGGGCAGGCGTGGGTGCGCTGGCTCGAGCGTGGACGTGTGTCCTGTGGGCGTGGGCGCTGGCTGGGTGTGGTGGCGAGGATGCGTCGAGCACGATCGACGCGGGCCGCGACCCCGACATGGGGACCGTCCTTCCGCCGTTGCCACCGCCGCCGGTCGATGTCCCCGAGCCCACGCCTCCCGCACCACCGGAGATTCCGTGGCTCGCCCAGGGCGAGCCGAGCGTGGAGCCCGCGGGCCCTCCCGTGATCACGCCATGCCCCACGGGATGGCGCGAGGCCGCGAGCCCCGCGGGAGTCCCGTTCTGCGATCCGTGGCCCGAAGGCGGTCGCCGGTCGTGTGGGCCCGCCGACGAGGTGCAGCTGCCCGGTGAGCCCGGCTGCCGGCGCATCGGTCCGGTCTGCCCCGACGGCGATTGGGCCGACGACTTGCCGGCGGATCGTCCCATCGTCTACGTCCGCGCCGACGCCGAGGTGGGTGGCGACGGAACGCGCGAGCGACCGTTCGCGAGCATCGGCGCGGCGATGGACGTCGCACGGACGCGGGGCGTGGTCGCCGTGGCGAAGGGGGTCTACGCGGAGCAGGTCGACGTGCGTGCGGGCCGCGAGCTGTGGGGCGCGTGTGCAGCCGAGACGATCCTGCTGCCGCCGCAGCCCTTCGACGCCTCCGACCCTCGAGGCGCCATCACCTTCACCGGTGAGGACGGCGCCGCGCGCAACGTCTCGATCCGCGGTTCGCGCCTCTACGCGCTGTTCACGTCGGGTCCGACGAGCGCAGGCACGGTCGCGAACGTCGTCATCGAGCGCTCGGCGACGGTGGTCGCCGCCGGCGGATCGCGCATGTCGCTGACCGACGTCGTCGTGCGCGACGCGGATCGCTCCGGCCCCGCGATCGTGGCGCTGTCGGGTGCCACGCTGACGCTCGGGCGCACGCTCGTCGAGGATGCGTCGGGAGGACGCGCGTTGCTCGCGCAGGACGAGGGGACGTCGGTCGTCGTGGGCGACTCGGTGCTCGCGGGCACGCTGGCATCGCCGGCCGCGGATACGGGGCTCGTGCGAGCGCGCGCGGTGCAGGTGGCGCGCGGAGCGTCGGTGACGCTGGAGCGCGTCGTGATCGAAGATGGCGAGGACGAAGGGATCCGCGTGCAGAACGCGGGCTCACGGCTCGTCGCGAACGACCTCGTCGTGCAGCGAACGGTGCCGCCGCCCGCGGGCTCCGACGGCGTCGCCGCGGGCGTGGCCGTGCTGGGCGGCGGCCAGGCCGAGGTCCATCGCGCATCGCTCCTCGGCAACCACCAGTTCAACGTGTCGGTCCAGGATGCAGGAAGTCGGGCGCTGCTCGCCGACGTGCTGGTGGTGGGCGGCGGCGGCGCATCGCCGATCGGGCTGCGCGTGCTCGGCGAGGGCGCGCTCGACCTGGAGCGCGTGGCGGTGGAGGGCCTCGCCGGCCGCGGCGTCGTCGTGCTGGGTGCGGGATCGCGGCTCGGCGCGAGCGACCTCGCGGTGCGCGACGTCGGGCCCGAGGGCGAGCTGCTGCCGGAGAACGCGGGCTCGCTGTCCGCGCTGCAGGTCGGCGGTGGAGCGTCGGCGGACGTGGTGCGGCTCGAGGTCGCGCGCAGCGTGGTGGGCGTGCTCGCGCACGGAGCGGGCAGCGTGCTGTCGCTGCAGGACGCGCGGCTCGACGACGCCGGCGGTCCGTCGGTCGCCGCGCTCGCAGTGGTCGTGGGAGCGTCGGTGACCGCGAGGCGACTCGCCGTGAATCGCCCGTCGAACGTCGGGATCGCCGTCGTCGCCGATCCGGACGACGCGCCCGCGTCGATGACGCTCGAGGACGTCTCGGTCGTCGATTGTCGCGCCGCCACGCCGCAGGAGCTGGGACGCGGCATCGAGGTCGGGTACGCCGCCGCGGTCGATGCCACGCGGACGCTCGTCGCAGGCTGCCGCGACGTCGGCCTCTTCGCGTCGGGCCCGGCCAGCGTCGTGCGTGCGCGCGACGTCGTGGTGCGCGACATCCGACCCACCGGGGCGCTCTTCGGCAACGGCGTGGTCGCGACGGACGGCGCCACGCTGGAGCTCGAGCGCGCGCTCGTCGAGCGCACCCGAGCGATCGGGCTCTCGGCACAGTTCGAGGGCACGCTGGTGCTGACCGACGTGGTGGTGCGCGACGTGTCGCCGTCGACCGAAGACGCGCACGGCGGCTGGGGCGTTGCCGCGCAGGTCGAGGCGCAGGTCCGCGGCGAGCGCGTGGTCGTGGAGAGGACCCGCGAGCTCGGTGTCGCGGCGATGCGCGCGGGGGTGCTCCTGAGCGACGTGGTCGTGCGCGACACGGAGCCCGCATCGTGCGCGACGGGATCGTGCGCGGGCTCGGAGGGCGGGATGGGCGTCGTGGCGATCGGAGCGGGCAGCGTCACCTTCGATCGATTCGCCGTCGAGCAAGCCGCGTTGTGTGGCGTGATCGTGGCGGAGTCGGCCGAGGTCTTCGCGGGACAGGAGATCTTCGGGCCCGGGCAAGTCGACCTCCGAGGCGGACGCATCGTGCGCGCGCCGGTGGGCGCCTGCGTGCAGGTCCCGAGCTACGACCTGTCGCGGCTGTCGAACGAGGTGCTCTACTTGGACAACGGGGTCAACCTCGACGCCACGAGCTACGAGCCTCCGGCGCCCATCGAGCTGCCTCGGTGACTCTCTTCACGTCGTGACGAGGAAGTGCCCGAACGCGAGCGCGACGGGGCGATCGCGGTCCTCTTGCCACGCCTCGGCGCGCACGTTCGCGACGCGCCGACCTTGCCTCGTCACGATGGCGCGCGCGCGCGTGTCCACCGGCCTGGCGGGGCGCAGATAGTCGACGGTGATCGTGATCGTCTTGGGGATGAACGCGCTCTCGGCCTCGCGCAGCAGCTGGAAGATGGCCGCCGACTCGAGCAACGCGCCGAGCGTGCCGCCGTGGAGCGCGGGCAGAGACGCGTTGCCGACGAGGTGCGGCGCGAACCGCATCAGCGTGACGAGCTCCTGCTCGCCGACCTCGACCTCGAGCCCGAGGTAACGGACGTACGGGATCCACTCGGCGAACGCGCGCCAGTTGCCCGTTCTCCTGGCCTCTTCGATGCGTGCGAGGACCGAGTCAGCCATCGGTCGCCTTGCTGCCGTCGCCACCGATCGGCGCCATCGCGGTCTTGCCCGGAGTCGAGATCATGAAGGTGGCGGCGGCCGTCGCGATGGGATCTCCGGCGGTCTGGTAGGCGATCGCGCGCGCGAACGCCACGTTCCGCGCGAGCTTGAAGCACTCGGCGCGCGCGAAGACGTCCTGCGATGGAGTGGCCGGCTTGAGGTAGTCGATGCGCAGGTCGAGCGTCGCGATGGGGATCGGCGACATGAGCTTCATGAAGACGGCGGCGCCGCAGGTCGCGTCGAGCAGCGCCGTGATCGCCCCGCCGTGCAGCACACCGGTGTCGGGGTTTCCGACGAGACGCGTGGAGTAGGGCAGCCGGATGACCGCCGCGCCCTCGTCGTAGTCGGTCATCGTCAGACCGAGCGACTCGTTGTGCGGCACCATCGAGCAGAAGGTGCGGTTGATGCGCTCGAGGATCGCGGCTTTGTCGGCGTCGGGCCCGAAGATGGACATCACACCGCCGGGTCGTGGGGCAACGAGCCCCGCAACGAGCGCACGAACGCGTGCGGAGTCTCGAAGAGGAAGTTCGACACGCGCGACGTGTAGACGTCGGCGCGGCGCTCGATCTGTCGGGCGAGGTGGCTCTTGTCGTTGCCCGCGCGCATCAGCAGGCCCCAGCGCGCGTTGCCGAGGTGGCTCGCGCGCCGTGCGTACGGGCCGATGCGCTCGTCGAGCGCGGCGAGCTCCGCGCGAAGCACGTTGACGCGCTCGGCGACCTCCGCGTCGCTCTGCGTGCCCTCGGGCCCGTAGCCCTTCGCGCGGCGTTGCTGCGTCGTGCGGAGCACGGCCTTCTCGCGCTCGAGCGCGACCTTCGTGCGCATGAGCGCGTCGAGCTCGATCTGCTCGGCGCGAAAGCCCTCCACCGCGGCCACCTCCTCTTCGAGCTCGCGCACGATGAGCGCGGTGCGCCAGCGCAGGATGCTGTGCGAGACGTGCACGTCGCCGTAGATGTGGTCGCCCACGTAGAGGATCTGGTCGCCGACGAGCCCGAGGTAACGCTCGACCTGCCGTGCGTTGCCGCCGAAGTACATGGCGTGATCGACGAGCGCGTTGGCCGGGCGCAGGAGCCCGCTCGGATCCACCACCTCGAGCAGCGGGCTGTAGGTCGAGAAGAACTCGGGCTTGCGCGCGCTCACGATGACGACGTCGAAGAGGTCCCGCCAGGTGCTTCCGGCCGGCATGTAGCGGTCGAAGCAGTGGGTCATCAGCGGGCTCGTGTAGCTCCACTCCGAGTTCGTGATGAGGAGCAGCTTCTTGCCCGCGTGCTTCTGATCGAGGAGCGCGAGCACCGTGTCGGGGTCCGGCTCGATGTAGCGGTCGGGGTCCGCCATGACCTCGGCCTTGAGCTCGCCTTCCATGTGCGCTTCGTCGAGGCTCGCCTTGACGCGCTTGTAGAGGTCGCCATAGCCGAGGACGCCGGGCAACGCGCGCGCGTCGAGCAGATCGACGAGCTGGAGATAGAGGCACGCTTCGGAGAGCGAGAAGAGCGTGTTCAGGAACAGCCATCGGGGCTGCGCGAGGTCCACGATGGTGCGCGCGTAGGTCGCCCGCAGATCGTCGAGCGAGAGCGCTCGCATGCCGTGGCAACCCTGCTTGACGTAGCCGAAGCGGTTGGCCTTCACGACGTTGCCGAGCTCGAGATCGAGCACCAGACCCCGCGTGAACGCGGTGGGATCGAAGCTCAGATCACCGACGGGCCAGCCGTGGGCGAGGAGCTTCTCGCGCGCGAACTCGTACGCGCGCGTCTCCCACTCGGCGACGCGGTAGTGCACGAGCGTGTAGTCCATGTCGTAGCCGATGGCGCGGATGGACTTGAGGTTGAGCGTTCGGTTGCAGTAGAGGCCGCGGCCGGGCGGCGGCGCCGCGATGACGGACGACATGCGGCGCGGATGATGACACACCCCATCGCGTGCGCGGCCGTCCAGCCACGCCGCTGCCTCGCGGCCCGTGCGGAATCGCGCCGCGGACGGATTGGCTCGGCCCGTGCGTCGGGTACGCTCCGTGTCTCGGATGCGTGCGCGCCCGATCCCTGCGAGTGACCATCCTTGCTGATCTCGTCCAAGCACGTCGCATGGCTGGCGCTCGCGGCCGTCGTCTCGGTGCCCGCGCTCGTGCCCGTCTTCGCGCAGCGACGGGTTCCGCGCGCGCGCTCCACGCCCATCGAGCGCACGACCCTCGACGAGCTGCTCGCGCTCGCGCAGCCCGCTCCGCGCGACGCGCCCGCGCCCGCGATCGCCATCACACGCATGATGCGCGCGCGCGAGACCGAGCAGCACCTCGCCACCGCGCCGCTCGCGTACCACGCCGACGGCACGCCCGTGATGCGCGGCAACTACGAGCTGCAGGCCGTGCGCACCGGCAACGTCCCGCGGATCGTGTTTCGGCTGACGCTCTCCGTCGCGGGACAGCCCCCGATGGACGCCGCGTTCAAGCCGCTGCAGGCCTACTACCACGACTGGCTCGGCGAGGTCCTGTGCGGGCGCGCCGCGCGCGACCTCGGGATCCCCATCGTGCCCGTCGCGGAGCGCTCCTTCCCGCTCTCCACGTTGCAGCTCGCGATGATGGACGCGCCGCCGGGGTACCTCGACATCGTGCGTACGATGCCGGGCTCCGAGGAGGTGCCCGGGTCCATCTCGTACTGGGTTCCCGGGATGCAGATGCGCATCGGACAGATCCCCTACAACGGTCGCGGCCTACGTCGCATCGCGCAGGCGATGACGGTCGCCGATCGGCAGGCGGTGCTCGCCAACCCGCTCTTGCGCCAGGCGGGCGCGATGATCGTGCTCGACTTCCTCACGGCGAACTTCGATCGGACGCAGAACGCCGGCACGTTGCGTCCTTCGCAGGGCGACCCGCTGCTCGTCTTGTTCGACAACGGGTTCTCGTTTCTCTACCACCGACACTTCATGGCCCACCTCGGGAGCCATCACATCGGAGTCATGGAGCTCTTCCCGCGGCAAGTCGTCACGCGCGCGCGCGCCTGGACCCACGAGAGCGTGGGACGAATGTTGAGCTTGCGCGGCGCCGGCCGCCGGCTGCGACCGCACCACGTGCGCGAAGCGATCGAGCGCCGCGATCGACTGGTCCAGCGCGTGGAAGAGGTGCGCGCGATCCACGGCGACTCGATCTTCTACTGATTCGATTCGCGCGCGCTGCACCTGTCGGCGCGCTCGTGCGTTGCGTAGACGATGGTGTCCCTACTCGTCGTGCTCCTCGGACACGCTCTCGAGCATCCTGCCGACGCTGACCTCGAGACGGCTCTCGATGAGCGCCATGATGCTGTCGAGCTCGGCGGGGCCGATCTGGAGCTGGCGGCGCATGCCCTTGCGCGTCTCCTCGAAGAGCGCCTTCTTCGCCTTCGCGAGCGTACGGACGATGGTCGTGCGGTGGACCTCGTACATGCGCGCGAGGTCGTCGAGCGTGACGCAGCCGACGAAGTGCAGGCGAAGGAGGTTGCGCTCGTGGGCGCCGAGCGCTCGGGCGGCCTCCTCGAACGCCGCGCGGAAGGCGGCGCGGTAGTGGGCCTTGAGGAACGCGAGCTCGGGGTCGCGTTCGGGCGACGGCAGCGCCGAGAGCTCGTCCTCGCCCGCGCGTACCCCGTGCTTGTCCCCGCGAATGACGCCGAGCGCGGTGCGGACCGCGACGACCGAGACGAGGCCCCGGAGCTGCCCCTTGCCTGCGTACTGCACGATGCGCGGCTCGCCGCCCGGCTCGTCGGCGACGAGCAGCTTCGTGCGCACGAGCTGTCGGACCTCGTCCACCGTCGCCGGCGGCAGGCGCATCGAAGCGAGCGCGCCCGGCACGACCGACAGGTACTCGGCCTCGAACCGCTCGATCGCGGCGGCTTCTCCGCGCGCGCAACCCCGAGCGAGATCGATCTCGCGGGCGGCCTCCGGCGTCGCGCTCTCGTCGGGCATGGCGCACGAACGTTCTACACCGAACCGGCCTCGTCACGGTGCGACGAAGGTTCGGTGGAGTAGATTGGGGGAATCGTGGAGTGTCCTTCCGACGAGGCGCTGCTCGCGATGGTGCAGGGCAATCTCGGGGGCGAGCGGCTGGCCGGCCTCGATGTGCACCTCGACTCGTGCGATTTGTGCCGGTCGGCCGTCGTGCTCCTCGCGCGTGCGGCGCAATCGGGTGGCGCGCCCACGACGCAATCGGGCGACGCGCGCACGGCTCGACGGCCCGCGCTCGACGACGATCTCGCGCCGGCGCCGGGGACGTCCGTCGGGCGATTCGTCGTCATCGACACCATCGGGCGCGGCGCGATGGGCGTCGTGCTCCGTGCCCGCGATCCGGAGCTCGACAGGAACGTCGCGATCAAGCTCCTGCGGGCCGATCACGAGGGGGATCCTGCCGAGGCGCGCGCGCGGCTCGTGCGAGAGGCGCAAGCGATGGCGCGACTCTCCCATCCCAACGTCGTGGCCGTCTACGAGGTCGGCACGTGGCAGGACACCGTGTTCCTCTCGATGGAGCTCGTCGAAGGCCCCACTCTGCGCGCGTGGATCGGAGATCCGACGCGGCCCGCGCGCGACATACGGGCCGTGCTCGAGGTCTTCCTGCAGGCGGGGGAGGGGCTCGCCGCGGCGCACGCGGCCGGGCTGGTCCACCGCGATTTCAAGCCCGACAACGTCGTCGTCGGCGCGGACGGGCGGGCGCGCGTGACCGACTTCGGGCTCGCGGGGGTAGGCGCGCCCGCAGACGCGACGAGCGCCGCCGCGGCCCGCGATGCCGAGCCCGTGACCGCACCGGCGCTGACGCGGACGGGCGCGCTGATGGGTACCCCCGCGTACATGGCGCCCGAGCAGCTCGCGGGACGTCCGGCCGACGCGCGCTCGGACCAGTTCGCCTTCGCGGTGGCGCTGCACGAGGCGCTGCACGGCGTTCGGCCATTCGCGGGTCGAACGCTCGGCGAGCTTCGCCGGTCGATCGAATCGGGCGTCTTGAACGAGCCGCGGCGTGGGTCGATCCCGCGCGCGATTGCCGCCGCGATTCGCAGGGCGACCTCGGCGGATCCCCATCGTCGATTCACAGGGATGCGCGAACTGTTGGCCGCCGTTCGCGAGCGGCCCTCGCCGCGCCGCGGAATCTTCGCAGCCGCAGGTGCCGCGGCCGTCGTCGTGGCGGGCGTCGCCATGGCGTTCGCGGCCGGGAGCGAGACGGAACCTTCGTGCTCCGAAGGCGCGACGGTCGCGCGCTCCTTCGCGGGAGCTGGCGCGATCTCGGCGATTCGCCGCGCGATCGGCTCGGGTGAGTCGGCGGAGGCAATCGCGCGCACGGTGACGACGCGAATCGAGCGATGGTCGGGACGATTCGCCGACGCGCACGACACTGCATGCCGCGCGACGCGAATCGACCGCACGCAATCGGAGGCCGTCCTGGACGCGCGCATGGCGTGCTTGCGGCGGCAGCGCGTCGACGCGGAGGCAATCCTCGCGGAGCTCGCGCGACCGAGCGCGCGATTGCGGGTCTCGGCGGCGGACCTGGTCTCGTTGCTGCCGGACGTGTCGGCGTGCGCGGACGTCGACTCGCTCGCGGCGGGCGCGCCGATGCCCTCGAGCCCGGAGAGACGTGCGCACATCGAATCGATTCGCTCGCGGATTGCCGCCGTGCGCGCGGCGGTCGGTGCGGCGCGCTCCGCTCCCGGCGTGGAATCGGCCCGCGAGCTGGTCCGCGACGCCGATTCGGCGCGATATCCGCCGGTCGCCGTCGAGGCGCGATTGGTCCTCGCAGCGGCGCTCCGAGCAGTCGGGCGCGCAGCCGACGCCGAGCCGGTCGCCCGCGAGGCGCTGTTCGCCGCGGAGGCGAATCGCGACGACGTCGGAGCGGCGCGCGCGTGGCTGACGCTCGTCGGGATCGAAGGAGAGCGCGGCCGTTACGAGGAAGCCGCCCGCCTCGCAGAGCACGCACGGGCCGCCGTTTCGCGCGCTGGCTCTCCCGTGGACCTCGAGGCCGGCTTGCTCAACGCGATGGGCGTCGCCAACGAGGTGCTCGGTCGACACGACGTGGCCCGCCGCGCGCTCGAACGTGCGCTCGAGCTACGCAGGCGGCTCCACGGCGACCGTGACCCCGAGGTGGCCCGCGTGCTCACCAATCTGGGTAATCTCTCGCGCGTCCGCGGAGACCTCGACGGCGCGCTCCGCCTGCATCGCGAGGCGCTGGCCGTCGATCGGGCCGCGCTGGGCGCGGACCATCCGGCCGTCGCTCGCCACCTCCACAACCTGGGCGGCGTGTTGCGCCTCGGTGGTCGAGCAGAGGAGGCGCTCGACCATTATCGCCGCGCGCTCTCCATTCGCGAGCGAGCCCTCGGGCCCGCGCACCCGGAGACGGCCATCACGCACAACAGTCTCGGTCTCGTGAGCCTCGACCTCGGACGGCCCGCCGACGCTCGCCGACACTTCGAGCAGGCTCTCGCGGTGCTTTCGGCCGCGGGCCACGCCGAAGAATCCGTCGCGCGCCACAATCTCGGATTGCTCGACCAGCACGCCGGCAATCACGCGAGCGCAGTCGCGCAATTGACCCGGGCGCTCGCCCTCGAGGAACGCGTGCTCGGCGACCGCCACGAGAAGGTCGCCACGATCGACCTCGAGCTCGCGACCTCGCTCGTGGCGCTCGGTCGCCTCGAGGAGGCACGAATCGCCACCGACCGTGTGCAATCGATTGCCGCCCGATTGAACCGCCCCGATCTCGCCGAGCGAGCCCGCGCGCTCACCGCGCCTCCCGTTCCCCGACCGCCGCGCCCGCCCCGCCGACCCCCCGTGCGCCCCCGCCCCATCGTGCGCGCTCCCTCGCCGGCCTCGCCCCCGCCTCCCGCGCCTCCTTCCAATCCGCTCACTCCGCGCTCCCCACCCGGCGGCTCCACCTACTCCCCCGGCCGCGCCTGGTGAGGGGACAGGATCGACATGCGCAACCCGCTGCAATCATTGGCGTCCTGGACGAGCAGTTCCAATCCGATCGGGCCCCGCCCTCGAGCGCGTGCACCTCTCGCCATGGTCGCGCGTTGTCACCTCGAGAGGTGACGATGGACGAAGAGCTCACCAAGCAGGCGCAGTCGGCGCATTCGCAATCGGCTCGTGTGGCGCAGGACGATCGTCCCCTGCCGAGCGGGTCCTCCTCGCTCGACCGGCGCGGATTCCTTCGGCGGGCGGCGCTCGGCGCGGCTGCCGTCGCGAGCGTGCCCATCGTGGGGTCGCTCGCGCCGGCGTCGGTTTCCGCGTGTGGTGGCGGTTCCCCCATGGAGCCCGCCCTCGCAGCACCGGTGTGCGCTCGGACCGAGGCCAACATCGAAGGGCCGTTCTTTCGCCCTGGCGCTCCGCATCGCACGAGCCTCGTGGGACCTGCGACGAGCGGGGTGCCACTGCTCCTGTCGGGTCGGGTGCTCTCGGGCGCCTGCCGCGCCGTCGGACGGGCGCGGCTCGAATTCTGGCAGGCCGACCATCGGGGCGCCTACGACCTCGAGGGATTCCAGTTCCGAGCGCGCGTGCTCGCCGGGCACGACGGCTCGTGGAGCCTCCGCACCATCTTGCCGGGTCGGTACCTCAACGGCAGCCAATACCGGCCGTCGCACGTGCACGTGAAAGTCCACGTCCCGGGGCGACCGACGTTGACGACGCAGCTCTATTTCGCGGGCGACCCGTATCTCGAGTCGGACCCGTGGGCGCGCCGGTCGTTGGTGCTGCAATTGAGCGACGTGCCCGGCGGCGGCAAGCTCGGCACCTTCGACTTCGTGGTGTGAGTCGCTCTCGGGGCGCGAACGAACGTGTCGATCGATCCGACGAGGCGCCCCGTGTGGGGGAGATGCTCGAGGTTCGTTCGCGGCCCTCAGAATGGGCAATTGTGCTGGACGGTGACGTTGCGGACGATCGGCGAGTTGACCTCGTCCTCCGAGACGAGCGTGACCTCGACTTCGAGGAACCGCAGCGTCGGCAGCGGTCCCGGGCGCATCGACAGATCGACCGGCGACGCCGTCCACGGGCCGGTCCAAGTCGCGGTGCGCAATCCTTCGCGCGAGTCGGAGGTCCGAGCCCGCACCTCGACGCGCGCTCCCGCGGGTGTCTCCGCGTCCCACCAGAGCTGCTCCCATTCGGTGGGCCCGACCGAGCAACCTTCGATCACGGCACGCACGTAGCCGTTCGGCGACGTGATGGTGCGGAGCGCGTAGCCCGTGAAATCCGAATACGTATAGGGCTCCGATCCGACGGCATAATCGGTGGCCGCGCCCGTCGCGACGTCGATGCGCGTCGCCGTGCCGGAATCCTGGTTCACCGTCCAGACGAATCCCGACGAGTCGAGCCCGACGCCGATGCTGGAGAGCCCCGGCAGACCGTTCAGCACGCGCACGCGGTCCGGGTCACCGCCCTCGATGATGGTCAAGCGCGAGATGGGCTCGCTCGCGTCGAAGCCGCCCCTCGGGAGGATGCGAATCCACTCGTGCGACGACGCGAAATAGACATTGCCCTCACGACCCACCGCGACGCCGCGCGTGACCCCGGAGTCGGGCAACGGGATCGTCGTCCAGCGCCCGTCGAAGCGATAGACGGCCTCGCACAGGAAGCCCGCGAGCCACACGCGGTCGCTCGCATCGACCGCAATCCCATATCCCGGCGCGCAGCCGTCCGCGGGCGCCTCCTCGATCTCGCCCACGTCGCCCGTCGCCGTGTCGATGCTCAGGATGCGACCCGTGCCCGCTTCGGCCATCCACATCTGCCCGGTGCGATCGACGGCGGCCCCGTACGGCGCGAACCCACGGATTCGCAGCCGACCGATCGTGCGCAGGGCCGTGCCCGTCTCCGGGTCGAGCTGGATCACCTGGCTCGACTGATTGAGCCCGACCCAGACGGTGCCGTCGCCCGCGACCGCGATTGCGCGTGGCACTCCGCCGTCCGCGCCGACGTCGACCGTCCAGAGGATGCACTCGTCGCGCTGGCCCAGGACCTCGCCCGGCACGTCGCTCTCGATCACGCCGTCGCCGTCGACGTCCTGCGAGGTCTGGATGGTGCCGTCGCCATTTCGGTCGATGCAGTCCTCGGGGAAGTTCGCGATCTTCGTGACGGTCCCCTGCGACTGGAACGCACGATTCGCGACGAACATGTTGCCGCGCAGATCGACGGCCGTACGCGACGGGCAATTGCCGCCCTGCTCGTCGGTGAGGCACCGCTCGTTCGGAGGGCGCGCATGATTGACGCCGTCGACGAGGACCGAGTCGTACTCGGCCACCTGCGCGCCGGTTCGCGTGTCGAGCTTCGTGATGGTGCCGTCGCCGGTGTTCGCGATCCAGGCGAAGTACGTCTCCGTGCGCGAGCTCGAGAGCGTGACGGCGCCAGTGGGGTCGAGCATCACGCCCGAGGAGCTCTCGGGGTCGAGCTGCCAGACCATCGTCGTCTCGTTGGGCGCGGTCGTGCGGACGCATCCCAGCCGGCAATCGCCGCACTCGGAGATGAGGCCCTCGTCCACCTCGGAGTCACAGTCGTTGTCGATCGAGTCGCACGCCTCGGCCGCGCCCGGGAACACGCGGGGGTTCTCGTCGTCGCAGTCGCCCGCGCACGCGCCGACGCCGTCGCCGTCGGCGTCGCGCGCCATCGGCGTGTTGACGCACACGTCGCCCACCGGGTCGCACACGTCGATCGTGCACTCGACGCCGTCGTCACACGGATCCTGCTCGCCGGGCACGCACAGCCCCGTGCGTAGATCGCACGTCTCGATGCCGTTGCAGAGCAGCCCGTCGTCGCACGGCGTCGCGCACTCGAGCACGCCGCCGTCGCGCAGCGGAGGTGGCGGCGGGGTCATCGCGTCGCGCGGCACGCGCGCGTCGTCCTCGGGTGTGGCGCCGTCGCGAGGACGCGCGTCACGAGGGACGTCGCCGTCGCGCCCGTCGGAGGGCGCCGTGCGCGTGCCGCAAGCCGATGCGGCGGGCGACCCGGCGACCGCGACGAGCGCGGTCAGCGAAAGCCAACGAGGAGGGTGGAACCACTGCGACATCGGGCCTCCCGACGAAGGCTATCGCATCCCACGCGCTCGGGGCCGGGCGCGCGCAGAAGCCCGCTCGCCTTGACACGACGCTCTCGGCCCGTAGACTCGCCCGCCGTTTCGCCACCTGTCTCTGCAGGCGCCCGTAGCTCAGCTGGATAGAGCGTCGGACTTCGAATCCGCAGGTCGCCTGTTCGAATCAGGCCGGGCGCGCTCTTTGGTAGCTCACCCCCCCACGCCCCCCTGAGGGGGACTTAGTCGTTCCGGGTCATTAGCTCAATTGGTAGAGCAGCAGACTCTTAATCTGTTGGCTGATGGTTCGAGTCCATCATGACCCACCGAGCGCCCACCCCCGGGCACCCATTCAGTCGCAATCGAGGCATTCAGTCGCAATCGAGGCAGGCCCATTCGACGATGCCGTCGCCCGAGCCGAATCGCTCCATCGTGTAGCGCTCGATGTCGATGAGGAATCCGGTCTCGGCGCTGTTCGCGGTGCAGCAGCCGTCGCAATCGGAGTCGGAGCACATGTCGTAGACGGTCACGTCGATCTCGCGGCCGTCCTGTCGGATGCGCAGGGTCTTGAGCGCATATTCGCCGGCGTCGTCGGAGTGCACCGCCGCGATGTTCTGCATCATCACCCACTCTTCGGATTGTTGACCGTCGACGAAGGCGAACTGCCCCGCCCATTCGCACCCGCTGTACTCGACGCACTCCTCGCTGCCCGGCTCGGGGTACGAGGTGAAGTTCGTCAGGTTGGCGAGGCGCCACGTGAGCCCGGTCGGGTCCCCTGCGTCCGGCGCCGCCGGGTCTGGCCCCGACGCGTCC
>JADZFZ010000128.1 GCA_020854145.1 Deltaproteobacteria bacterium
CCGTTGCCGTGGGCGCTGCGCGGCACGGTGGGCGCGGGCACCGACGCGCTCCTCGTCGAGATGCTCGCCGCGCTCTCGGGCGCGCGCGAAGGAAAGCTCGCGAAGGGCACGCCGCTGCCGCCGCTCGTCGCCGACGTGGAGTCGACGCTCGACGCGCAAGGGCTCGCGCCGGCCGACGCACCGCGCGACGTGGTGCTCGATCTCGGCGCGGTGGACCCGCCCGTCTCCCCCACCGTCTCGCCTTCGCGTGCAGAGGGCGCGTGGTCCCGACGCCGCAGCGCGACGCTCCATCGCTTGCGGCTCTTGGGGATCCCGGGGTTCACGCGCAAGACGGGCCCTGCGTGGGCGACCGACGCCGATCTGCGCGAGACGTGGACGATCGTGCGCTCGACGGATGCGCCGAGCGCGCTCATCGAAGCGGGCGCGTGGGGCGCGACGCTCGAGGATGCGGCCCGCGGCCGGCTGGAGGAGCTGCTCGCCCAATCGGGCGGGCACGTCGCGAAGATGGCCGAGATTCTCGGTGAGGCCGTCTTCGCGGGATTGCTGTCGTTCGCCGATTCGGTGCTCGTGTCGATTGCACGGGCGGTGGCGAGCGAAGCATCGCTCGGGGCGCTCGGCGGAGCGTTGTCGCGCTTGCGCGCGCTTTGGCGACACGATCGTGTGCTCGGGTCGTCGGGAAGCACGACGATCGCGGCCGTCCTGTCGGCGGGTTTCGATCGAGGCTGCTGGCTCCTCGAGGGGATACGCGGCAAGAGCGCGCCTCTCGACGAGACGCTGATCGCGGCCGTGTCCGCCTTGCGAGACCTGGCCCGTGACGCGACGCGCGGGGACGTCGCGATCGATTCGACGCATCTGGTCGACATCTGCCGGCGAACGGCCGCCGATCCGGAGTCGCCGCCCTCGATTCGCGGCGCGACGATGGGCGCGATGTGGTCGCTCGGGGCGCTCGGTGCGGACGAGGAGGCACGCGAGCACGCGAGCACGCAGCTGCGCGCGGTGGCATTGCCGGCGACCTTGGGCGATTTCCTCGCCGGGCTCTTCGCGCTCGCCCGCGAGCAGATCGTGCACGCGCCGGAGCTGGTGCTCGCCGTCGACGACGTCGTGGCCGCGATGCCCGCCGAGGACTTCTTCGTCGCCGTGCCGTCGTTGCGTCTGGCGTTCTCGTACTTCCCGCCGCGCGAGCGGGACGCCATCGCGCGGCGCGTGTTGCGCCACCACGGCGGCGACCCCGACGACGCACGCCGATTGCGCAGGCTCGGCACCGATCCGGCGACCGTCGCACGCGCGCTCTCGATGGAGGCGCAGGCCGACGCGGTGCTGTCGCGTTACGGGCTCGGGCCCGAGCCCACCGACGCTGCCACGGAGGAGCCGTGACGGCCGACCCGCTCCCGCCGCTCGAACGTTGGCGTCTCGTGCTCGGCGAGTCGGCCGACGGCGCGCTCGGAGGCACGTTGTCCTCGCAGGGCCAGGCGATGGACGCGGCATTGTCCTGGCTCTACGGGCGCGAGCGGGACGTCGGCGCCCGCGATCTCCGCGAGCGATCCGGGGGGCTCGGGCCGTCCCAATTGACGGTCCCCGAATGGCTGGAATCGATTCACCGATTGTTTCCCAAGGAGACCATCGAGCGGCTCGAGCGCGACGCCGTCGAGCGATACGGGATCGACGACGTCGTCACCAATCCAGCCGTCCTCGAGCGCGTGACGCCGAACGAGACGCTGCTCCGCGCGGTGCTGCGCACCAAGCACCTGATGAAGCCGGACGTGCTCGCGCAGGCGCGCAAGCTGATTGCCGCGGTCGTGCGGCAATTGATGGAGAAGCTCGCCAAGAAGGTGCGGCAATCGTTCTCGGGGACGGTGGACCGGCGGCGCGCGTCTCCGCTGAAGTCGGCGCGCAACTTCGACTTCAAGAAGACGATTCGCGACAACCTCGCGCGCTGGTCGCCCGAAGAGCGGCGATTGTACCTGGAGAAAGCGCACTTCTTCGCACGCACGAAGCGCCACACGGAGCGCTGGCAGGTGATTCTCCTGGTCGATCAGAGTGGCAGCATGACGGGCTCGGTCATCCACTCTGCCGTGACCGCAGCGTGCCTGTGGTCGTTGCCCGGGATTCGCGCGCACCTCGTCGCCTTCGACACGGAGGTCGTCGATCTGACCGCGGACGTGTCGGATCCGGTGGAGCTCTTGCTGAAGGTGCAGCTCGGCGGCGGCACCGACATCGCGAAAGCCGTCATGTACGGCAGCTCGCTGGTCGACGTCCCGCGACGCGCGATCGTGGTGCTCATCACCGACTTCTTCGAGGGCGGAGATCCCGGTGCGCTCGTGCGCACGGTCCGCGCGTTGTGTGCCCAGGGCACGCGCGTGCTCGGTCTGGCCGCGCTCGACGAAGAGGCCAATCCCGTCTACGACCGCGATCTCGCACAGCACCTGGTCGATGCCGGCGCCGAGGTGGGCGCGATGACGCCGGGAGAGCTCGCCGGCTGGATCGCCGAGAAGGTGCGCTCGTGAGGGACGACCTGCTCGCGCTCGGTCCCGAAGCGCTCGCGGC
>JADZFZ010000129.1 GCA_020854145.1 Deltaproteobacteria bacterium
CCGTGCAGACGCTCCACCAGCCATTCGTAGCGCGTGACCGCTTCCTCGATGTCGAGCCCGGTGCGTAGGAACGACACGGCGCCGGTCGTGCTCGACAGCGCCGCCACCACGTCGGTGAAGAACCGACGCTCGGCGGGCTCGACGCCCTCGAGCGAAGCCGCGAGGGAGCGCGCCACGAGCTCGCGGCGTTTGGCTCCCCGCGGGTCGAACACGTCTCGTCCCACGGCAGCCAGCATCACGGGGTAGATCGATCGATCGATCGACGCCGACCGCCGCCACGTCTCGGCCGTGGCGCGCACCCACCCATCGAGCCCGCCTGCCACGTCCTGCTTGGGAACGCCGATGAGCGCGCGCACGTGGGCCGCGATGCCGTCTTCGAGCGCCTCCTTGGAAGGGAAATACCGATAGACCGTGGGCACCGCCACGCCCGCCTCCCTCGCGACGGCCGGGATGGTCAGCGCCGAGGCGCCCCGCGCCACCAATCGCGTCGCCGCCTCGAGGACGCGTAGCCTCGTCTGCTCGGCCTGTTCCTCTCGGAGAGGGCTGGAGTACTCCTTCTTCGGTGGCTTCCGGACAGTCGTCCTCGATCGCGCCATGACGATATGATTCGTATCTCGAAAAAACGAAACGCACAGCTAATTTCGTTGACAGAGGGTTCGGCTCTTGGATAGATGTTTCCTATTGTCAATTGCGAGGTGCCCATTGCGCGTGTCCCCGACCCTCGAGTTCGCCCCTCCCGGTCCCGGCTCGTGGACCTTCGATCGATCGCACCAGACCCTCCCGTGGCCACGGCTCGGCCGCGCGGAGCTCGAGCGCGGCTACGCCGAGGGCTTCAGGAAAGGGTTTCGCGAGATCGGCGCGCTGCTCGAGACGATCGAGCTCCGGACGGTCCACGGCTGGTTCTACACCGCACCGCGGCCGGTGGGCGCCCCTCCCGACGCGTCCGGGCCGCCGCCCAAGCTGATCTTCAAGGCGCTTCTCTTCTTCCACCCGGAGCTCCGGCGACGTGTTCGACGCTCGGCGGCCGTCTTCGACGAGCGCCCGTGGCGCACGGCCAACGAAGCGTGGGACCGCGTGCACGCCCCGGGCTTCCGCGGGCGCCTCGCCGAGCTGACCCGGCAGGAGCCATCCGACGAGCGGTCGCTCGCCGCGGAGCTGCGGCGATGCATGACGTGCTTGCTCGAGCTCTGGGAGCTGCACTTCGCCATGGCCGCGCAGACGGTCCCGCCCGTCGGGGACTTCCTCGTCGCCGCGCAGAGCTGGGCCGGGGTCGAGCCCCGGCAGGCGTTGCGTGCGCTCGGCGGCGCGTCGCCCGAGACCGTTCGCCCGTTGGCGCTGCTGCGCGCGATCGCGGCGGCCCTGCGCGAGGCGTCGATCGAGCTGCCGGAGGCGCCGGCCGCGGCGCTCGACGTCATGCGCGCGCATCCCGTGGTCGCCGCCGCGCTCGCCACGTACCTCGACGAGTACGGCTGGCGTATCGACAACCTCGTCGCCGAGGCCATCGCCGAGCATCCCGCGGCGATCGTCGCCGGGGTCCGCGCGGCGCTCGACGCGCCGCGACGCGTCGATCCAGCCGCCGACGCGGCTGCCGCCGCTGCGGACCTGCGCGCGCGGGTTCCGGCCGAGCACCGAGACGATTTCGATCGACGTCTCGCCGAGGCGCGGGATGGCGGTCGGACCCGAGAAGACCAGGTCGGGCTGGCCACGTGGGCCGGCGGATTGGTGCGTCGCCATGCGCTAGAGCTCGGTCGACGCCTGGCCGCTCGCGGACGCCTGGCCGAGCGCGACGCCGTCTTCGATCTCGATTGCGACGAGATCGACGCGGTCGTCGCAGGTGCAGGCCCCGCTCGCGACGTGGTCGAGGGGCGCTCGGCGGAGCGACGCGCCGCGACGACGGCCACGCCGCCACGGACGCTCGGCAGGCCCGCGAGCCCGCCCCCGATCGAGTGGCTGCCGCCTGGCGCTGCGCGGCTCACGCGCGCGGTGATGGCCTTCGTCAGTCGCTTCGAGGAGGACGTCGACGAGCCTGCGCCCGAGCCGCTCGTCGGCCTCGGGGTCGCCCCCGGCGTGGTCGAAGGCATCGCGTGCGTCGTGCGCACGCCAGCGGACCTCGACCGCGTCGAGCCGGACAGCATCATGGTCGCCACGGCGACCAACGTCGGCTTCAACGCCGTGCTCAGCGCGGTTGCGGGGCTCGTGACGGAGCACGGAGGGCTCGTCTGCCACGCAGCGATCGTCTCGCGCGAGCTCGGCATCCCCGGCGTCGTCGGCTGCCGCGACGCGATGAGCCGCGTGCCTGACGGCGCGTGGGTTCGTGTCGATGGCGATCGCGGCAGGGTCGAGGTGCTCGCGCCGCCCGAAGCGGCCAAGCAGAGGCCGGCGAGGGCTCGTCCTCTCGCGGAGCCGACACGGCAGGCGCGACGTCCCGCGGCTCTGGGAAGCTCGGCGTCGCTCGGCGAAGCAGCCGATGCTGCCACCTTCGGCGGCAAAGCCGCGGGCCTCGCGCGTGCCATCGCGAACGGGCTTCCCGTGCCCCGCGGCTTCGCCCTCGACCCGGACTTCGTCGAGGCCGTCGCAGCCGAGGACCCGGCGCACCTCGAGCGGCTCGCCGCGCTCGTCGACGGTCTCGCGGGACCCCTCGTCGTCCGCTCGTCCGCACTGGGGGAAGACGGGATCGCGTCGAGCTTCGCGGGAATCCACCACAGCGCGCTCGGAGTGCGCGGCGCGGAGGTCGCCGGCGCGTTGGCCGCCGTTTGGCGCTCCGGCTGGACCGACGCCGCGCTCGTGTACCGCCGCCGTCACGGGCTCTCCGGCGAGCCGCGCATGGCTGCGGTCGTGCAAGAGCTGGTGGCGGCCGAGGTCGCGGGCGTCGCGTTCGGACGCGACCCCTTGAGCGGGGACGCGACGCGCGTGATCGAGGCCTCCTGGGGCCTCGGCGCGGTGGTGGTCGACGGCCGGGTCACGCCCGATCGCGTGCGTGTCGATGCGAGCGGCGCGGTCGTCGAGCGTGCGAGCGGACGAAAGACCGTGATGGACGTGGTCGACGGCAGCGGTGCGAAGGAGGTCGCGGTTCCGAGCGACCGCGTCGAGCGCTCGTGCCTGGAGCCGCCGCTGCTCGACGCGGTGATCGCGCTCGGCGTGGCGTGTGATCGCCTCGCGGGCAGCCCGCAGGACATCGAATGGGCGCACGCGTCGGACCGCGTCTGGCTGCTCCAGATGCGCCCGATCACGACGGCGGTGAAGGCATGAGCGCGCATCAGGTGATGGTCGAAGCGGCGCGCACCGCCACGGTGGTCGCGGCCTGGCGGAGCGGCCTGTTGAGCCGGCTCGAGCGCGGAACGAGCTCGTGCGGCGCGCTCGCCAGCGAGCTCGGGCTGCACGAGGAGGCCACGCGTCTCGTGCTCGAGGCGCTCGCCGCCTTCGGGCTCGCCGAGCGAACCGAGGGCGGGTGGCGGGCCGCCCCCTGCATCACCGAACGCGGAGCCGCCGAGAACGTCGACGAGCTGGCGCGCCTCTACGCGCACCTGCCGACGCTGCTCGCATCCGGCGAGACCGTCCGCGTCGATCGCGACGAGTCCTACGTCCGTGTCACGCCGCGCCTGGGCGAGATGTTCCAGTCCGCCGCCGAGGCGCTCGCCGCTGCGTTGCCTCCGGTCGACGGGCTCGTGCTCGACGTCGGCGCGGGCAGCGCCGTGTGGAGCCTCGCGATGGTTGCGCGAAGCCCCGACGCGCGCGCCGTGGCCCTGGACAGCGCGGCAGTCCACTCGGCAGCTCGGGCACGTGCGTCGTCGCTCGGGCTATCCGAGCGTCTCGACACGCTCGCGGCCGACTTCACGACCGCCGAGCTCGCGGCGGGGACGTACGCGCGCGTCGTGGTCGCCAACGTCCTGCACCTCGAGCCCGCGCACGTGTGCGAGCGATTGCTGGCGCGGATCTCCCCGGCGCTGCGTCCGGGCGGCGAGCTCGTGGTGGTCGACGTGCTCGCCGCGAGCCCCGAGCGCGCTGCGTTCGTCGCCAGCTACGCGCTCCACCTGCGATTGCGCCGTGACGGTGCGCGCGTCCATCCCGCCGCCGAGATTGCCGATTGGCTCGAGCGCGCCGGGTGCAATCGACCTCGGCTCGTCTCGCTCGATTCTCACGTGCCCGGGATGGGCGCCCTGGTGGCGACGATCAGGGGCTGATGGTCATCAGCAATGCGCCGTCGGGATGATAATCGTTGGTCGAGCCCAGGTGGTCTCGACTGTCGCAATACAGCCATTGTCCGGTGCCAATCCTGAATCGATAGGCCACGTGGTGATTGCCGGCGGCGGGCGCGACGACGCGGAGAGCGTCGTCCCAGTGCTCGTCGTTGTTGGGATCTCCGACCGGGTGCACGTTGAACGTGGTCGCGGTCCAGACCCACCGCTCCGTGGAAGGGTAGGAGCCGGGCGGTCCGTAGCCGACCGCGCCCGCCATCCCCGGGCATCCCCCGGGCGCGCCCGTGTCCGTGCAACCCGGCTCGTACACCCATCCGTAGATTTGCGACGAGAGCATGCCGAACGGGCTGCCCGTCAATGTCGGCCCCGTGGGCGGCGCGAGCGGATATTGCACGTGACAATAGTTCGGAAACGTGGCTCCGACCGGTCGGACGACGATGACACCCGTCATCGAGGCGGAGAATCCATTGGCAATGCCGTCGAGGTCGCAATAGACGGGAGCGCCGCCGGAGACGGTCACGCGCGCCGCGATCCCGTATTCGCCCGCGCTTCCGGGCGCGGTGATGGCGGCCTGATAGGTCTCGATGCTGCCGGCGTCGGTGATGTAGCTCGCGGTCGTCCACGTCCAGCCCGACACGTCGTCGCTGCCGCGCGCGGGAAGGAGTCCGCGCCCGACCTCGACCACCACGCCCGGTGATTGTCCGGGAGCCTCGGACACTCCCGGGATCGTGAGCTGAATCCGCGTGGCGCGCGGCGCGACGCCGAGCGGTGCCAGATACCCGTGCACGAAGCTGCCGGCCATCGGGTCGGTCCCGACGGGACGCTCCACCGTGCACACCGTCGGACGCGGGACGCCCGCATCGACAGGACCCGTGTCCCGAGGGCCGGTGTCGGACGGACCGAGATCGGGGGGACCGAGATCGGGCGGACCCAGATCCGGTGGACCGAGATCGGGGGGACCGAGATCGGGCGGACCGAGATCGGGCGGGCCCATGTCCATCGGGGGCGGCGGGCCCATGTCCACCGGAGGCGGCGGACCCATGTCCACCGGAGGCGGACCCACGTCCACCGGAGGCGGACCCATGTCCATCGGAGGCGGACCCATGTCCACCGGAGGCGGCGGACCCATGTCCGCCGGCGGCGGCGGGGGGCCCATGTCGGGATCCGGCGGGCCCGCATCGAGGCCGTCCACGAACATGAACGCATCCGGCAACGTGGCCGTGCGTCCCGTCGGCAACGCGACGCGTACGCTCGCGCGACCGAACCGGCCGTCGGTGGCGGGAGTCCGTCCCGTGAGCCGCGTGGAGTCCTCGGCGACGACGTCGGTCGCGTCGAGCTCGGCGCCCATCAGCACGAACGAGACGCGCGCGCCGTCGACGAACCCGCGGCCGAAGATCTCGAATGCCGTGCCGCCCGACGTGGTCGCCCGGTCGGGCCGAATCAGGTCGAGCACCAGCGTGCCGCCCGCCTCGGCGGGGTCCGCTCCGACGTCTCGATTCGTGCCCGAGTCCTGGACCGTCTGATCCACCTCGGGGGAGCACGCCACGCACGAGACGACCGCGGAGATCACGACGGCGCGAGCCAAGCGAGACATCGGGACTTCTTTCTTCGCTCGAGTGGGCAAGAGACGACGGGCGCTTCGGCTCCGACGATAGTAGGATGGCCGCCCGAGCCGGGCCGCGCCTTCACCGGCTTCCTCTCTCCAGAACCGATTCACCCGAGGGTTTGCCTTTGTTGCCCGACCGACGCCTCTTGTCCAGCACCTTAGTGACTCTTCTCTGCGTCACCGCATGTGGGGACTCTCCGAGCGAGCCCCGCTTCGCCTACGACGCCGCGCCGAGACCCGACGGCGAGGGCCCCGGGTACCGTCCTCCGCGCTGCGGCGGCGGCGGCTCCGGCCTCGGTGGATCGGGCGGTGGCAGCGGGCTCGGCGGATCCGGTGGCAGCGGGCTCGACTGTCCCGATGCAGGGCCCGGCGCCGACGGGTCGCTCGAGGACGCGGGTCCTCCTCCTCCGCCCCCACCGCCGTGCAACGAGCACACGTTCCGGTATCGCGGCACCGCATCGAGCGTCCTCGTCACGGGCACGTTCACCTCGTGGGCGCCGACCGAGGCCGAAGGGGCGCTGCCGCTCGAGCGTGTCGCGGGCACCGGAGACCAGTGGGAGCTGACCACGCTCGTCGAGCCTCCCGGCAGGCACCTCTACAAGTTCGTCGTGGACGGGACCTTCGTGCAGGACACGGGGAACCCGGAGGCGGAGGCCGACGGCTTCGGAGGCTTCAACAGCGTCTTGTCCCTGTGCGGAGGCGGCTCCCTCACCGTCGAGGAGCACGCGACCGACTCGGCCTCGGGCACGTTCACCGCACGCGTCCGCGCCATGTCGAGCCCCGAGCCGGCGAGCGTCGCGGTGACCGTCGATTGGCGCGACGCCCCGGGTGCGGTGACCGTCTCCGGCGACGTCGTCTCGATCTCGGTCGCGGGTCTGGCCGACGGGATCCACGACGTCCGATTGACGGTCGGAGACGAGACGCTGCTCCTCAAGGTGTACGTCAACGAGACGACCGACTGGCGCGACGTGACGCTCTATTTCGCGATGACCGACCGATTCGTCAATGGCGACCCCGGCAACGACGCGCCGGTCGGGGGAATCGAGAATCCTCTCGCCAACTACATGGGCGGTGACTTCGCCGGGATCACGTCGAAGATCGAAGACGGCTATTTCGACGAGCTCGGCGTGAGCGCAATCTGGGTCTCGTGGCCCGCCGACAATCCTGGTGACGCATGGCCGGGGTTCGTGCCGACCGGGACCGGATGCGGGCAGTCGGGCGGTCCCGGCACCTCGCGCCGAATGACCACCTTCAGCGGCTATCACGGTTACTGGCCGAGCTCCGGCACCGACATCGAAGAGCACTTCGGGACGCTCGAGGAGCTGCGAGCGCTCGTGGTCGCCGCGCACGCGCGCGGGATTCGCATCCTGCTCGATTTCGCGGTCAATCACGTGCACCAGGCGCACCCCTACTACGCCGAGCACCGCGACGACTGGTTCAATCAGCCGGCCGACGTCTGCGAGGTCGTGGGCTGGGACACCAAGCCGGAGCAATGCTGGTTCACCGAGTATCTGCCCGATTGGGACTACCGCGTTCCCGAAGCCCGCAATCGTGTTCTCGACGACGCCGTCTCGCTCGTCGTCTCGACGGGTGCCGACGGCTTCCGCGTGGACGCGCTCAAGCACATGGACATGCAGTTCGTCCGCGACCTGCGGAGCCGAATGCGCGGTGCGTTCGAGCAGACCGGCGTCCCGTTCTACATGGTCGGCGAGACCTTCACGGGAGACACGGGCCTCATTCGTCGCTACGTCGGCGACGATCTCGTGCACGGGCAATTCGATTTCCCGTCGAACCTCGCCTTGCTCGACGCGCTCGCCTTCGATCGCATCGGCGTGGACGAGCTGCACCGCCGGGTGCGCGGGCACGCGGACGCCTACGGCTCCGGCGCGCTGATGAGCACGTTCCTCGGCAATCACGACATGGCGCGATTCGTCAGCAATGCGGCGGGAGACCTCGATTGCGGCGGCTGGGACATCATCAGCGACATCGCCCAGGGCTGGCGCGATCCGCCGCCCCGTCCGACGCAACCGGCCGCCTACGCGCGTCTGCGAATGGCATTCACCTATCTCTTCGCGCTTCCGGGGATCCCGCTCGTCTACTACGGCGACGAGATCGGCCTGCCGGGCGCGGGCGACCCCGACAATCGGCGAATGCTCTATCTCGAAGGGCTGACCGGCAACGAGCAGGAGACGCTCGACTGGGTGCGTGCGCTCGGGCGCGCACGCGAGCAATCCGAGGCGCTGCGCCGCGGCGACCTCGGCGACGCGCTCGTCGCCGACGCGAGCACGCTCGCGTTCGCTCGCCGTGCCGGATCGAGCCTCGCGCTGGCGGTCTTCAATCGTCAGAGTGGAGCGCGGTCGGTGAGCGTGCCGGTCGGTGCGCTCGGATTGTCCGACGGCACGGCCTTGCGCTCGGCCACGGGAGGAACGTCGCGCACGGTGACCGGCGGGCGCGTCGATGTGATGCTCGGCGGATACGGCGCCGAGATCCTGACGACCGATTGACGTCAGCGTGGCGCAGGGGCGGGCGCGGGCGCAGGTACCGCTCCGCCCGGCTGCGGAGGTTGCGCCGGTGCCGCGCCCAGGATCTCGATGCGGAGCTCGGTCGTCTTGCCGGCCGAGACCTCGAAGCTCTGGGCGACGCCGCGCCCGTCCGGCGTCGTGACGCGCACGCGGTGCGTGCCGGCCGCCAGGGGATCGAGACGAGCGGAGCCGCGTCCGACGCGTCGGCCGTCCACCTCGAGATCGGCGTCGAGCGGCGTGACCAGGATCACCGCGCGGCCCACGTTGGGTGGGGCGAAGAGCTTCGGGGTCAGGAACACCACGACCGCGCCGATGACGATGCCGATGGTCACGAAGATCGCGGTGCGGAGCGCCGCCACGGCGCCGCTCTTCGGCTCGGCGCGATCCATGGGCGCGGTCAGGCGCTGGGTCGAGCGGCGGCTGCTCGGCGCGATCGAGGGCGGCGGTGGCGGCGGCAGATCGGGGATCGGCATCGCCGCCTCGGGCGCCGACGAGGTCGGGATCGCCGGGACATCCGCGCGTCGCTCGGAGGACTCGAGCTTGCCGGCGAGCTGGGCTTTGAGCTCGTCGAGGTTCCGCGCGAGCTTGGGGCGGCCCGCGCGCGTCGGCGGATCGTCGGCCGGATACCCCGGGGGGATCGCGTCCTCGCCCGTCGTGCCGAGGAGGCCGGGCCGCTCCGGTATCGTGTGAGCGCGGCTCGGTCGATCGGCCTCGGCGTCGGTGATGCGGGGAGCCTCGAAGCCTCCGAGGGGCATGCCGCCGAAGCCGCTCGGGGGCGCATGGAGGCCTCCTGCGGGGGCGCCCGCGCGGGCGCTGCCGGACATCGTGATCTCGGGCATGGGCAGATCCCCGGCGAGATCGGCCGAGATCTCGATCGTGGGGATCGGGTTGCCCATGGCGCTCGGGCTCGGGCTTCGCGCGGCAGGGACTCCCGGAAACGGTGTCGGCGGCGGGTGGGTGCCGATCAACGGCAAGGTCGAGCGCGGTGCCGCCGGCGACCCGCTCTGTGGGGTGAACGTCGCCGCAGGGCGCACGCCTCCGCTCGGCGTTCCTCCGTACGCGGACGTGCCCTCGCCCGGAGAGAGGCGATCGGTGTGGATGTGCGGCGTCGTCTCGTAACGTGCCGAGGGTGCGAGCGCGCTGCCTGCTTGCGCGTACGAGGTGGTCGGTCGCGGCTTGGACGGGATGTCCGCCCGAGACGGCTCTCCACGGAGCTCGTCCAGATCGGCGACGGACGTCGCGGCGTGGGTCATCCACGGCTCTTCGGTCGAGATCGGCTCCGGAGCCGGCAGCGGGGCGCTCCCGCGCTTGAGCTGGTTCAGGACGCCGCGGCGGCGATCGATCGTCGAGCCCACGAGCTTACGGACGAACGCGCCGACGTCTGCGACGTTCGCTCCGCCCGCGGCGAACGCGGCTTCGTCGAGCGCGTCGGCCATCTCGCCGGCCGTCTGCCAACGATCCTCTTTCTTGCGAATGAGCGCACGACGCACGATCGAATCCAGACGCGCGGGCACGTCGGGACGGATGCGCTGCAGCGGCGGGATGGGCTTGGAGGTGACGGCGTGCAACGAGGCGAGCGAGTGATCCGCGGCGAAGAGGCGTTCGCCGGTGAGGAACTCCCACGCGCACACGCCGAGCGAGAACACGTCGCTTCGCGGATCGACCGGCTCGCCTCGCGCCTGCTCGGGGGAGAGGTATGCGTATTTGCCTTTTACGACACCGGCCTGCGTCTGCTCGAGGGCCGTGGCTGCTTTCGCAATCCCGAAGTCGAGCAGCTTCGTGACACCCTCGGAGGTGACGAAGATGTTCTGCGGAGACACGTCCCGATGCACGATGTGCAGCAGCGCGCCCGTCGTGTCGGCGAGGTTGTGCGCGTAATGCAGACCACGTGCGGCCTCTGCGAGGATGCGCGCCGCGACCCCGCACGGCACGCGGACGCCGCCTTTCTCGCAGGCGCGTGCCAGCGCGCCGAGGGTCTCGCCGAGCAGGTACTCCATCGCGAGGAACACCTGGCCGTCGTGCTCGCCGATCTCGTAGACGTGCACGATGTTCGGGTGGTCGAGCAGGACGGCGAGGCCCGCTTCCTGATGGAGCATCTTGACGAACTGGCGGTCCTCCGCGAGCTCCGGGCGAACGCATTTGATCGCCACGGCTTCCGCGAGACCGGAGGGCCCCCGGTGCAGGCCGAGGTAGATCTCGGCCATGCCGCCACCCGCGATCCGCCGGGCGACCTCGTATTTGCCGAGGAAGACCGATCCGCCGCTCGGATCGGAGGCGCTCTTCATCGAGGGGTCCACGCCTGTGCCGAGGATATCGCATCCCCCGCCGAGCCCCGACAAGACTGCGCGCAAGCCAGGATGACGGCGTGTCCCAACTCGCGGAGGTCCGCGGTGGCCGGGCTCCGATGACACCGGCGATTCGGATCGGCTTCTACGTCGTCTACGGGATCCTCGCCGCGGCGATCGGGATTCGTCTCGTGCTGCGCTGGCGCGAGGCCACCGATCGCCGGTTCGACGTCGGTGACCGCAGGCTGGTCGGCGCGAGCGTCTTCTACCTGCTCGTGCCCGTGACCATCGCCCTGCACGAGGCGGGGCACGCGGTCGCCGTGGTGGCGCTCGGAGGTCGTGTCACCGCCGTCGAGTACATGCTGCTCTGGGGCGAGGTCGCCTACGAGGGCCCGTTCGGCGTGTGGTCCGAATGGCTGATCGCGCTCGCGGGAAACGTCGTCAGCGTGGCGCTCGCGCTCGCCATCATCGCTTGGACGGTGCGGCGACCGGGACGCGCGGCGTGGAACTACGCGCGGCTGGAGCTCGCGCGCATCTCGCTCCTCTTGGTGCTCGTGCTCTACCCGCTCTTCTGCCTCGTCGGTTTCCCGGGCGACTGGACGCGGCTCTACGCGCCCGCGACCTGGCCCGCGGGCTTGCCGTTGCTCGTCCTGCACGTCGGCGCGATCGTCTGGGCCCTCCGCGAGTGGCGAGGCACGCTCGCGCCGCGCCGGGCCTCGCCCCAGGGAGGTCGGTGGAAGCAGCGTTACCGCATGCTCGCATCGCCGGTGCGCGACGCCCTCGACGCGGCCCGAGGTCGTCTCGACCAGAACCCGGGCGACGCGGCCGCGTTGCTGTCTCTCGGCTCGGCGTACCTCGCGGCGGGCGCGAGCGCCGAAGCCCTCGATCCGCTGAGGCGTGCGGCCGAGGCCTCTCCGGACGACGCGCGACCGAGCTTTCTCCTCGGCCTCGCGGAGCTCGATCGCGGCTTGTTCCCGCAGGCGATCGAGACGTTGTGCTCGGCGGGGCGGGCGGCCGAGTCGACGCCGATGTTGTCGCACGAGATCGTGCTCGCGCTCGCCACGGCGCGGCTGCGCGCAGGCTTCGCGGCAGATGCGCTCGAGACGGCGGACGTCGCGCGAGAGGAACGCGCCGACGATCCACGCGCGCTGCTCGTGTGGTGCGATGCCGCCGTGGCGGTGGGCCGCGCTGCCGACGCGACCGCCGAGCTCGAGCGCGCGCTCCCCCGCGCATCGGGCGCCCTCGCGATCGCCATCCGCGAGCGTCTCGAGCTCATCCGGAAGAGAGCGTGAGGGCTCAGCGGCCGGCGTCGCGGCGTCGATCGGCGGGGGCCGGGATGGGCGGCACGTCGAGCACGATGCGCCAGCCGGCCTCCTCGCGGACGACGGGAACACGGGCCACGCGACCGTCCTGCCCCGTCAACACGACCACGCCGGACGTCCCGTTCACCTCGGCGCGCATCCGCACGCCCGGGCGAAAGCGAAGGCGCAGCCGGCCCGCGACGAGCATCGCCTCGGGAGCGAAGTCCCGGCCCGCGAGCTCGCCCGCACGCCGCGCCCGCGCGTAGAGCGCACGTCGCGCAGGCCTGGCGAGCAGTCGGTAGGCCCGCGCTTGCGCGCTCGGGTCGGCGGCGGTCTCGCGCATCGCGGTGAGGAAGAGCTCGACCGCTCCCTCGGGCGTCTGGTCCGTCGGATCGGACGAGCAACCGACGAGGAGCGCGACGAGCGCGATCGCCTTCAGGCCCCCTCTCCCCTGCCGGGGGAGAGGGTCGGGGCGATGGCAGATGCACGGCACGGCGCGAGCGTGGCACGCCCGTGGCCAAACGCGAGCTACAGCGTCTCGACGTAGGCGACGAGCGCGTCGAGGTCCTCGTCGGAGAGGCCGTCGAGCGTGCCGTGCCCGGTGCCGCGGCTCATGTCGAGCACTTCCCGAAGGGTCGCGGCGCGTCCGTCGTGGAGATAGGGCGCGCCGACGCGCACACCGACGAGCGACGGCGTCTGCGCGAGGGTGAGCGTGTCGAGCGAGCCGGGCATCGACACCGAGTGCACTTGGTTGTCCGTGAGCTGGGCACCCGCGTGGCAGCCCGCGCAGGACGCGGTGCTCTCGAAGAGCTCGCGGCCGCGCGCGACCAGGGTGGTCTCCTCTCGCTGCATGTCGGGCGCCGGGATCGTGTCGATGTACGCCGCGATCGCGTCGAAGTCGGCGGAGCGGATCGTTCCGTCGCCGCCCATTCCGGCCACGAGGCGGTCGAGGTTGTGGATGGCCGCGATGTCGCCGGCCCAGTGGAAGGGTGCGGTGCTGAGGATGCCGCCCGCGGTCGTCTGGGTCTGACGGCGGCCGTCCATGAAGATCCACGTGCGGCCGTCGTCGCGGCCCTCGATGTGGCAGGTCGCGCACGCGATGCCCATCCCGTTGGTCGTGGTCATGCGCGGGTTGACGCTCGAGTAGAAGAGGCTGCGCCCGATCCGCTCCTCTTGGCCGAGCGACGAAGCGGGAAGCTCGAGCGTGCGGCTGCGACGGATGCCGCCGTTGCCGTTCGACACGAGCTCGAAGAGCTTCCGTCCGAACACCGAGTGGGCGTAGAGGCGCTTGCCGTCGGGCGAGATCGCGAGACCGCGCAGGCCGACCGCGTCGTCGCCGGTCGCGAGCTCGGCGTAGGACCAACCGCCCTCGGTCGAGGCACGCGTCGAGCGACGCAGCGGGATGGCCGCAACCGTGCCGCTCGTCTCGCCGGCGACGAAGAGCCACTGACCGCTCGGATCGATCACGCTCGCGCTCGGGCCCGCGAACCCGGGCTCGACGCTGCCTCCGGGGAAGAACCCGCCCGTCGACGAGACGTTCGGCGTGCCGAACGTGAGCGCGGGCGGCATGCGACGGTCGTCGTCGATGACGGTGTCGTCGCCGAGGTCGACGCTGGTGACGCCGTTGGCGACGCGCTGGCCCTGGCTCGTCGAGTAGTACTCGCCGGGGATCGTGCGGGTGATGACCTGATCGCTCGCCCAGGCGTGCAGGACGTAGCCTTCGTCCTCGGTGGGGCTCGTCGCGACGGTGCTCGCGCGCATCGGCCGCACATCGACCTGGCCGGTGCGTGCGCCCGTCCGCGTCGACAGGTCGTATTGCGCCGCGAGCGGTCCCATCGCGCCGGAGATGCGCACCGCGCTCGCTGCGCGCGGAAGCGACACGAGCAAGCTGCCGTCCGTGTGCACGGCGATGGCGCGCGGCTCGGCAGGGACCGACGTGCGACCCGTCTCGCTGCCGCTCTGGCGATCGATCGACGCGACGCTCATCGTGGTCGCGCTCGCGACGTAGAGGGTGCGCTCGTCGCGCGAGAGGGCCACGCCCCGGGGCTCGGCGGGCGTCGCGATCCGGCGGAGCACGCGACGGCTCGCGAGATCGATCTCGGCCACGGCGCGGCTTCCCATCAGGCTCACGTAGGCGCGTCCGTCGGACGACACGGTGACGTGGTCTGGACGGCTGCGCTCGCCGTCGAACTCGTCGAGGCGCACGGTGCCGACGACGCTCCACGCTTCGGTGTCGACGAGGACGGCCTCGCCGTTGTCCTCGTCCGCGAGGACGAGCAACGCACCGTCGCGCGCGATGCCGGTGGTGCCCGAGCCGCTGGTGCCGCCGTCGCCGGACGACGAGCATCCGAGCATCGCCGCGAGGACCGTCACCAGTACCAGTACCGAGCCCGTCTTGGTCGACATGCTGCTGCCTCCTGATTCGCGCGTCCCCAGGCGGAGACGAAGAGAGGCGCACCCCCGGTAGGTCGCCCCCGCCGCCTGCCCGATCCTGACAGAACAGAATCGGAGTTGCGAGACGTCAAGCGAGCGATGTGCCACGCGGTGCCGGATCCCGGGTGCACGAAAGCGCCCGGGAAACCGACCCATCGCGGCCGGGATCGTGCAGCCCGCTGCACGCACTGTGGCGCGGACGTCACGGGCGCTGCGCGGATCAGCCACGAAGCGTTGCCTCGACGCTACACGGGCTTCGCGTCGGTCGATGTGTGCACGGCGGCTGCCAGGGCCGCGGGCGGCTCCGAGGTGGGCGTCGGGCTGCGTCCAGCGAACAGCAAGAACGCATAGACGCCCGCACCCACGATCGCGGCGAACACGAGCTTGAGGGCGTACGGGATCACCGGCTCGTGAATCTGGCTGATCGTGCCCTCGATGAGCCCGGCGAGCACGAGGATGGGCATCCCGCCGAGCGCGAGGCGGACGGCTCGCCCGCCGTCGTGCCGGAGCGCATCGACGCGGCGTCGTCGACCGGGGAAGAGGATTCCGCGCGCGAGGATCAGCCCGGCCGCGCCCGCGATGACGATCTCGGTGATCTCGGGGATCCCGTGCGGGAGGATCCACGCCCAGAAGAACGTGCCCTCGCCGTGCTGGTGGTACTGGACCGCGAGCGCGCCGAGCGGCAGCCCGTTGGCGAACAGGACGATGCTCGTGCCGAGCCCGGCGGTGATGCCGAGCGCGAAGACCAAGAACGAGACCTTGATGTTGTGCGTGAAGAGGAACGTCGAGAAGGCTGCGGCCTTGTCGGCGCGATGCGCCGTGCCTTCGGCTTCTTCGTCGGCGACGCGCTCGGTGGGCGTGTGGACCTGGTGGTCCTCCGGGATGAGGACGGCCTCGGCGCTCGGGTCGAACGTCTGGCCGGCCGCGCCGACGAGGGAGCCCGCGGCGAACAAGGACGCGGAGAGCGCGACGGCTTTCCATTCCTCGCGAAAGAGCCGCGGGAACCCGCGCACGAAGAACTCGAGCACCGCACGGCCGCGTCCTGCGCCGCCTCCGTAGACGTAGGCGTAGGAGCGCGCGACGAGGCCGTTGAGGTAGTCGACCAGCGAGGCCTCCGCGCCGGCCGTACGCGCTCGGATCAGGTCGCTCGACGCGGCGCGATAGAGCTTGCCGAAGCGGCGCGCGCCTTCGACCCCGAGGGAGGCGGCTCCGCGTCGCTCGACGTGATCGAGGAGCGTCTCGAGCTCGCGCCACGAGCCCTCGCGCTCGTGGATGAAGCGATTGACGTCCACCGCACGTTCCTTTAGCAGAGACCGGGTGACCGCGAGCCTCTCGATGCAGACGTCCTCGCGTGCCGCGGGCCCGACCGACGACGGCGCCCGCGAGCTCCCCATCCCGGGCGAGAGGGTCGCGGTGGGCGGGGACCGACCCGAAGCCGTCGTGCGCGACGTCTGCACCATCCGTACGCCGGAGAACGTCGAGTTCGAGTTCGAGCTCGCGGATCTGCCCACGCGCGCGATGGCGTGGCTCGTCGACATCCTCGTGATGATCGGCGCGGTCGTGACGCTCGCGACGCTCGTGTCGTACGTGGGCTTCGCGGTCGGGGAGCTCGGCACGGCGCTCGTGCTGCTCTTCATGTTCCTCGTGCAGTGGTTCTACGGGATGGTCGCGGAATGGCGCTTCGCCGGCCGCACCATAGGCAAGGCGGCGCTCGGCCTGCGCGTGATCGACGCGCGCGGGATCCAGATCACGTTCATGCAAGCCGCCGTGCGCAACCTCGTCCGCATCGTGGACCTCTTGCCCGGCCTCTACGGCGTCGGAGCGACGACCGCGTTGCTCGATCGGCACGCGCGCCGGCTCGGCGACATCGCGGCCGGCACGATCGTCGTGCGCGAGCGGCGTGTCCCGGTCCCGTCGCGGATCGTCCCGCAGGCCGAGCGTTACAACACGTTCGTCGACGACCCGCGCGTGCGCGCCGTGGCCCGGCGGATCTCCGCGGCCGAGCGCGACGCGATGGTGGGCCTCGCCTTGCGGCGCGACGAGCTGCCTCTCTCGGTGCGGTCGGAGCTCTTCGCGCGTCTGGCCGCGCACCTCGCGAAGAAGCTCGCTCTGCCGCGACCGTCCACGTTCAGCGACGAGAAGTACGTGCTCAACCTGACCGCAGTCGCGCTCGGCGCCGAAGAGCGACGCCGCGAGGGTCGGCCGGGCTTCGCGTCCGCTTCCGTCGCGGAAGGTCCGGCCGGCCACGACAGGGAGCCCTCGTGAAGATCACGATCGCCTATCACGGTCACTGCTTCGACGGCATGGCGTCGGCCGCGCTGCTCACGCGTTTCTTGAGGCGCGAGGCCGGCGAGACCGGCGCGACCTTCGCGTACCGCGGGCTCGACCATCAGCCGGGCGGATCCCACGTGCCCGAGAGCGTGCTCGACGGCGACCTCAACGCGGTGGTCGACTTCCGGTACTCGACGTCGCCGAAGCTCGACTGGTGGTTCGACCATCACCTCACGGGGCTCGTCTCCGACGAGGAGCGCGCGCATCTCGCCGCGGACTCGACCGGTCACAAGTTCTTCGACGCGCAGTGCGGATCCTGCTGCCGGTTGATCGCGGACGTGACGCGCACGCGGTTCGGCTTCGAGGCGCCCGAGCTCGACGAGCTCGTTCGGTGGGCGCACGTGATCGACACGGCGACGTTCGAGACGGCCGAGAGCGCCGTGTGGCTGCCCGATCCCGCGCTGCAGCTGATGGCCGTCGTGGAGCGGCACGGCGACGACAAGTTCCTCGCGCCCCGCATCGCCGCGCTCGCCGAAGGCGCGACCCTCGAGGAGCTCACGAACGACGCGGACGTGCGCGCGCGTCTGGCGCCCATCGTGGCCGAGCGCGACCGCGACATCGAGCGCGTACGCGCCGCGGGCAGGGTGGAGGACGGCGTCGTGCGCATCGACCTCGTCGAGTCGGGCGACGAGCGATACGGCAAGTTCATCCCGTACATGTTGTTCCCCGAGGCGCGCTACGTCGTCGTGCTGTCGCGCGGAGCGCGCCGCACGAAGGTGTCCGTCGGGTTCAACCCGTGGTCGAAGGTGCCCCGTGCGCACGACATCTCGGCGCTCTGCGCCAAGCACGGGGGCGGAGGTCACGCGGTCGTCGGCGCCGTCAGCCTGGGGCCGGACGAGCTCGATCGCGGGCGCATCGTCGCCAAGGACATCGCCGACGCGCTTTCTCGTGATCCCGTGATCCCCATCGATCCTGCCCCGTGATCCAGCGGGGCCTCCGCGGCCGCGTCACTCGCAAGTCTCGGAGCAGCCCGGCTCTCTGAAGTCGTCCCAGAGCAACGTCGAGCCGAGCGGCGGGACGTTGCACCGGTCGATCGCGATGGGCTCGCAGACCGGCATGAACGAGCTCTCCTCGGTCGCGCGACACGTCTGGTCGGGCGCGCAGCCGGTGCACGGCGCGCCGCCGCGAACGAGCGCGTCGGGCACGAGCCAGCGGAACTCGGTGAACGACTCCTCGCGGTAGCCGGTCTCGAGCCACGCGGTCGCGACCACGGCGTCGCCGAGGTCGCGTCGGCGAAAGCTCAAGCGCGCGAGGAACTCGCGGCAGTGATCGTTGCAGCGTGGGGTGACGAGCACCGTGACGCCTTCACCGACGAACGAGACGTCGGAGATCTCGACGAAGTCGGCGATCTCCTCGGCCACGACCGGCGCCGCTCCCGCCGAGAGCTCGTACTGCTCGTGGGCGAAGACGGCGATGTCGAAGGTCGTGTCGGCCGGCAGGGCCGCAGCGCCGAGGATGCGGAGCACGACCGCGGTCGTCTGATCGTCGGGGCACTCCTCCTCGCACGCCGTCACCGACGTCGAGAGCACGAGGAGCGCGAAGGACACGGCGAACGTGGTGGAGCGGCGCACGAGGATCAGCGGCCGGCGGCGGCGTAGGTGGTTTGGGGGTAGCGGCCTTCTTCGGCGGTCAGCAGGATCGCGGCGACGACGGCGCCGGCTGCGGCGGCGACGCCCGCGCCGATGCCCACGAAGATCCAGCCGCTCGGACCTCCTTCGTCGGGCGTCTCGATGCGCTGCAGCGTCAGCACGATCGCCTCGTCGGAGTTGGGCACGAGCGTGATGGCGCGGCGCACCGGTGCGTAGCCGCGCGCGCGCGCCCCGATGAAGTGCTCGCCGGGGTCGACGCGCAGGACGGTGACGTCGCCGTCGCGCTCCCCGCGGACGGGGCGCCCGTCGATGGTGAGCTCGACCGCCGCGGGGCGCGTTCGGACGCTCAGCTGTGCGATGCGTGCGCCTGCCTCCGCGACGTAACGCATGGCCAGCGCGTCGTGCTCGGGGTTACGGCCGCGATAGAGCCGGAGGTAACGCGACAGCGCTTCCTCGGCCTCCACGTAGCGACCGAGCGAGCGGAGCGCGATCCCGATGTTGAGGAGCGCTGCGGGTGCGGGTCGGATCCGATACGAGCCGCGGAAGGCTTCGAGCGCGTCCGACCACTGGAGCTCGTCGGTCAGACGGACGCCTTCGCGAAACAGCGCGCGCGCGCGGTCGCGCGAGCTCGGGTCGTCGTCCTCCCGCACTGCCACGGCCGGCTCGTCCGTCTGCGCGCGAGCCGAAAGCGGCGCGACCGCCACGACGGTCAGGAGCCACAGCGCGCCGACGCCCGAGAAGCTTCGCACTCGGTCGAGACAGTGCGCGGGCCCGAGGCTTTCCGTCAAGCTTGCGCTCCTCTGGTATACTGGCGTCCGAGATGCCGCAGTCTTCCTCGGCGTCCAAACCGCGGACTGTCCTCGGTCGGTACGAGCTGCTCGCACACCTCGCCTCCGGCGGGATGGCGGAGGTGTGGCTCGCGCGGATGACGGGCGCGAAGGGTTTCGGCCGGTTCTTCGCGCTCAAGCGCATGCACCGGACGCTGGCGAGCCAGGACAAGTTCGTCCGCATGTTCCTCGACGAGGCCGAAGTCGCCTCCCACGTCCAGCACCCGAACGTCGTCCCCATCTTCGAGCTCGGAGAAGAGGAGGGCGAGCTCTTCCTGGTGATGGACCTCGTCGTGGGGGTGTCGTTCTCGACGATGCTCGCGCGCTCCGCCGACCGCGGCGAGCGACTGCCGCTCGAGGCCGTCGTGCAGATCGTCTGCGACACCGCCCTCGGTCTGCACGCGGCGCACACGGCCAAGGCCCCCGATGGCAACCCGCTCGGGATCGTGCATCGCGACGTCTCTCCGCAGAACGTGCTCGTCGGCGTCGACGGACGGGCCCGCGTCGTGGACTTCGGGATCGCCAAGGCGTTGATGCGCTCGACCGAGACGCAGACCGGCGAGCTGAAGGGCAAGCTGTCGTACTACTCACCGGAGCAGGCGCTCGCCAAGCCGGTCGACGCGCGGAGCGACGTCTTCTCGCTCGGCATCGTCTTGTGGGAGGCGCTGGTCGGCCAGCGGCTCTTCCGCTCGGACAGCCCTCTCGACACGCTCCGTCGGATCACGCAGGACACGATCCCGAGCCCGAGCAGCATGGCGCCCGTGCCCGAGGCGATCGGTCGCGTTGCGCTGCACGCGCTGACGCGAGAGCGTGCGCAGCGGATCCAGAGCGCATCGGCTTTCGACGCAGAGCTGCGTACGGCCGCGCTCTCGGCGGGTATCGTTCCGAGCGGCGAAGCCATCACCGCGACGCTCGAGCGCGAGGCAGGTGACAAGATCTCGGCGCTCCGATCGCTCGTCAGTCGGCGCTGGACGCAGCGCCACGAGGTGGAGGGCGGCGGCACCGCGATGCTGAGCGAGAGTGATCTCGAGTCGGCTTCCGGCGTGCGCATGAGCGACACGCTGGTGACGCCGCCGTCGATCTCGATGGCGGCGACGGTCGACCCGCTGGCGAGCTCGATGGCCGAGACGGTGCGGTTGCCGCAACAGTCGCTCAAGACGGGGCCGCTCGCGGCGTATCCGGTGCCCCCGTCCGGTGCCCGATCCCTGGCGGAGACCGGGCCTCTGGTCGCTCAGCCGAAGGACGCGCTCGCGAGCACGGGACCGATGCCCGAGTCGTTCCCCGCAGCGGCGCTCGAGGACGAGCTCGGTCGGCCGCGGCGATCGGGCGCGCCCATCGTCGCCGCGATCGTGATCGGTCTCGCAGCGGCCGTCGGAGGCGGCACCCTCGCCTGGTTCCTGACCGCGCGCGAGGAGACGAGCGCCGCGACGCCGACGAGCCCCGCCGGCGGCGCGGCGACCCTCGGCAGCGTCACGGGCGCGGGCGTGGGCGCCACGGGACCTGCGACCCCGTCCGGACCCGACACGCCTTCGACGACCCCGCCCGCGTCCCCCGTCGGACCCGCGGTCCCGGTGATCGCCCCGGTCCCCGTGCACCCCGTCGCGACACCCGTCGCCAGCTCCGCCGCCGGATCGCGAACCCAGCGCAGCGCGCGCACGACGCGACCGGCGTCCGCGGCCGTCACCCGACCTGCGCCGTTCGTCACGCCGGCGCCGCCCCCGCTGCGGATCCCTCCGCCGGCGAGCGACCCGCCGCCCGTGCGCACGACGCGTACGAGCCCGCCGGCGCCCACCCCGGCGCCTCGCCTCGCCCCCGCGCCGAGCCCGACGCCCACCACCGCGACGCAACGCCGCGGCGTCGTCCGCGACTACGACGAGGAGTGATCAGTCCTGCTCGGCGCCGTCGGAGGATTCGCGCTCGCCTCCGCGCTCGCCCTCCCGTTGCGTGCGATCGTCACCGCGTTGCTCGCGCGGTGAGCGCGGAGGACGCCGCCGCTCGTCTTCCGTGATGCTGTAGCGCACGAGCGCCCGCAGGATGTCGTTGCGCTCGAGATCGCCGATCAGGCGCTTGATGTCCTCGTAGATGGAAGGGTCCACGAGCAAGCCGCCGATGGTGCCGCGACCCGCCTGCACGTCGTCGAGGATCTCCCGGACGCTCTCGGTCGCCTCCGCGATGTTGGCCACGATGCGCCCGCCCTCGTCCCCGTAGACGAGCTCGTGCACGGCGCCGTCACCCTCGCGAATGGCCGCGAGCATCTGGCGCACCTCCGACGAGGTGGCCGTCAGCTCCGTCAGGAGGCGTCCTCCGTCGTCTCCGTAGACGAGCTCGTGCAGGAGGCTGTCACCGTGTCGGATCTCGCTCATCATCGCCCGCAGATCGCGCGTGATCGCGCGGACGTCCGCGGTCGCGGCCGTGACCTGTCGCGTCGCGACCGAGAGGCCCTGGGTCGCGGACGCGATGTCGGCGGCGAGCTGCTCGTCACGGAGCAGGCGACCTGCCGTGCCGTTGCTCTCGGCCACGTCGCGCGTGATGGTCGCCAGGTTCTTCGCCACCGAGCGCACGTTGCCGGTGAACTCGGGATCCGCGAGCGCACCGGTCAGCTCCTGCGCGTTGCCGAGCACGCCGTCCGCACGCGTGCGCAGGCCCGCCGCCGCGCCCATGAGATCGAACGGCTCCTCGCTGCGGAGCGTCGCGCCTGCTTGGATGCGACGGCCTGCGGCAGTGCCCGTGTCGAGGTCGAGCAGCCGGTCGCCGAGAAGTCCCTTGTTGCCGAGCCGCACGACGCTGTCGGAGCGCAGGGTCGCGAGCGCCTCCGCGTCGACGCGAAACGTGACGAGGACCCGCCGGTCGGCGCCGTACTCGACCGCCGTGACCGTGCCGACGTCGAGCCCACCGATGCGCACCGGAGCCCCACGCTTCAGGCCGCCCACGTTGGTGAACGCGGTCTTGAGCGTGACGGTGGAGCCGAAGATGGAGTGGCTCGATCCGATGAGGAACACGATCGCGATGCCGATGGCCAGCGCGAGCAGCGCGAAGATGCCGACCTTGATGTACCGCGACGCCTGTTCCAAACGCCGAACGGCTTAGCAGCCCACGGCGCTCGACGTCTACCCCGACCGCGCGTGCTGGAAATTGCGATCAGCCTCCTTCGCGCAGCAGCGCGAGCGCGTCCTCGCCCTTCGGAGCGTTGCCCTCGATGAAGTCGCGCACGCGGGCGTCGCGCGCGCGGCGGACCTCGTCGGGTGTGCCCGTGAACACGACGTAGCCGTGGTGGATCATCGCGATGCGATCGCTGACGAAGAAGGCGCTCGTCATGTCGTGGGTCACGACGATGCTCGTGACCTGGAGCTGCTCCTTGAGGTGCAGGATCAGGCGGTTGATGCGCGTCGTGTTGATCGGGTCGAGCCCGGTCGTGGGCTCGTCGTAGAGGAGCACCTCGGGACGCAGCGCGATCGTGCGCGCGAGGCCCACGCGCTTCTTCATGCCGCCCGAGAGATCGCTCGGGCGCATGCCCTCGATCCCCGGCAGGCCGACCATCGTGAGCGCCTCGGCGACGCGGCCCCTGCGCTCGGCCGTGGGCATCTTCGGGTAGTGCTCGCGAAGCCCGTAGGCGACGTTCTCTCCGACGGAGATGGAGTCGAAGAGCGCCGCGCCCTGGAACAGCATGCCGATGCGGCGGCGCAACGCGCCGAGCTCGCGGTCTTTCAGCCGCGTGACCTCCTGCTCGTCGAACACGATGCTTCCGGCGTCGGCGACGAGCAGACGGATGAGGAGCTTGAGCATCACGCTCTTGCCCTGTCCCGACCCGCCGATGATGGTGATCGACTCGCCGCGCTCGATGTCGAGATCGAGGCTTTCGTAGACCACCTTGGGGCCGAACGCCTTGCGCACGCCGCGAAACGAGATCAACGCCACGCGTCGCGACCATAGCAGCGACGTGCGAAGGTGAAATGTGGACGCGTTGCGAGCCACGGGTACCCTCGGGCCCCGTGTCGCCATGGCTACGCCGTGCTGCTCGTCGTGCACCGCTCGTCGCGGTCCTCTGCGCGTCGGCGAGCCTCTGTGCGTGCACCGCGAGCCCCGAGGCGGACGCGGCCGAGCGAGCCGCGGCGCCTCACCTCGATGCGTTCGCCCGGTTCGACGCCTGGGCGCGGCGCACGATGGACGCGCACGCGGCGTGGCGCGACCGCTCCGCGATGGCCGAGACGCTGTGGTCGCCGTTGCGGACCGAACGTGAGGTACACGACGCCGTCGTGCGCGCGGAGACCCACCCGCCGTTGCGCATGCACGATCGCGGGGAGTGGCCCGACGCCACGGGATGGTTCCAGCTCCGTCATCCGACGCTCGGACGCCTGCGCGTGCGCGAGACGACGCTCGGCTCGGGTGCGGACGACGGCGAGGAGCGCGCCGTCGTCGTCCTCGCGCGCGGGCCTCAGTCCGAGGACGGTCTGGCGATCGAGGTCGACGTCGCATTCGACGACGGCCCTTGATCGACGCCCACGCCGCGCGCGGAGAGCCACCGAAGAGCTGCCGCGCGCGCACGAACGTCGAGCCCGGCGGGCACCGGCACTTGCGTGACTGCCGCGTCCGCGATGGCGCGGGTGCGCGCGATCTGCGACTCGATGCTCTGCGCGAGCTCGTCGAGCCACCACGCGTCCTCGGTCCCGGGATCTCCCCGCTCGAGCGCTTCGGCGGCCAGCTCCAGCGACAACACGGACGCGAACGCCGCGAACCCGGGATCGCCCGGCACTCTCGTGCCTCCTGCGTCGAGCAGCGCCTCGAGCGCGACGGTGTCCTGCGGCGCTCGGATCGCGCGATGCGCGACCTGCATGGCCCGCAGCGCGAATCGCGCGATGCCGGCGCGCGCGTCGTGTCCGAGCGCGAGGCCACGCAGCTCGGCGGCACCCGGCTCGTCGGATGCGCCCCAGCTCATCCGCCGCTTCACCGGATCCGAGGCCGCGGTGCTCCATCCCGACAGCGCGACGGCCAGGGTGTCCGGCAGAGGTCGCCGCGAGGGATCGCCAATCACGAAGGTGGGCACGCGTGGGGTCACGACGGCGGCGCGACCGCCGCAACCGCAGACTGCCCCCGCGAGCCACGCGACGGCGATGAAGCTCCCGATCCTCACGGCGACGTCGAAGCGTAACAGCGGTGCACGAGCAGCGCCGCGACGATCACGGCCAACGCGACCATCACGAGCCACGCGTTGCGACGATCCGCCGCCGGGATGCGGCGCGCTTCCGGGATGGCGAGCACGACCGCGATCCCGAGCAGCGGCAGCGCCGGCAGCGGCATCGCGGTGAGGATCACGAGGACCATCGTCACGAGCAACCCGCCGATCGCGGCGACGGTCACGCGCACGAGCGACAAGCCGTGACGACGGATCGCCGCGACGTAGAGCGCCGCGAACACGATGTCCCCGACGCCGAGGATCGGCGCGAGCCGACCCGCGTCGAGCAGCGGGAACCAGACCGCCAGCAGCGCGAGCGCGCGAGGCGACTCGACGAGGTTCGCGCTCGGTCCCGCGGGATGGAGCACGCTCGCGAGGTCGACCAACGACGAGACCACGACGACCGGCAGGAGATGTCCCGGTGAGTCGATGCGCGCGCCGACGAGCGCGCCGAGCGACGAGCCTCCGACGAGCAGCGCGACGCTCGTCGCGAGCACCCACGCCGAGCCCGGAGCGACGCCGACCCACGCCGCCACACCGAGGCTCGAGACGGCGACGGCGAACGAGATGGCCGCCGCTCGTCGCGAGATGCGCGCGGCCATGTGCGCCGCGACCATGCCGAGCGCGGCGACGGCGACGAATGCCACGATGTACGCGATCACGGCGAGCACGAGAAACGGCCATCCCTCGGCAGCGCGAGAGACGCTCGGCCATGATGCAAGCGTTTCGCCCCGTACCGCGGTATCCTCGCTCGGTTTCCGAGGCTCGCTCGGGCCTCGGACCCTGCCCTCCGTGTATTCGGTCGGGACACGCCCTTCCGGGAGACCAGCAGGGTACGAACACCTCGGGAGAGACCACCCGGGGAGAGGCGCAGCCTGCGACTCGATCCGCGACGAGCAGGAGGAAACCGCACGGACGTCGTGAGCCTCGACAGAGACAAGGTATTCGCTTCGGCGCAGAAGTACCTGCAGAAGGGGCAGGTCGACAAGGCGATCCAGGAGTATCTCCGGGTCGTCAAAGAGGATCCTGCCGACGTCCGTACGCTGCTGAAGATCGGTGACCTCTACGTCAAGAAGGGGTCTCGGCTCGAGGCGTGCCGCACGTATCAGCAGGTCGCGGAGACGTACGCGCAGCAGGGCTTCTTTCTCAAGGCCGTGGCCGTCTTCAAGCAGATCCTCAAGCTCGATCCGAGCTTGCTGGACGCGCAGCTGCGCCTGGCCGACATGTACCGAGCGCTCGGCCTGGTCTCGGACGCGCTCGGACAGCTCGAGCTCATCGCGGGCCGGTACTCGCGTGGGGGTGACGAGCAACGCGCGCTCGCGATCCTGCGGATGATGACGGAGGTCGATCCCGAGAACATCGCGGCGCGCATCAAGGTCGCCGAGGCGCTCTCGAAGCTGGGTCAGGCCGAGCCCGCGGCGGACGAGTTCGCCGTCGGCTGCGGCTTGCTCGAGCAGCAAGGACGCATCGACGACTACGTGAAGGTCGCCGAGCGGCTCCTCTTCCACCGCGCCGACGAGGTCGTCGCGCGCAAGCTCTCCGCCATCTACCTCGATCGCCACGATCCGAAGCGCGCGCTCGCGAAGCTGCAGATCTCGTTCAAGGCCGATCCACGCGACACCGACACGCTCGAGATGCTCGCGCGTGCGTTCCAGCTGCTCGGCCAGACGCAGAAGACCGTGAGCGTCTATCGCGAGCTCGCGCGGGTGCACCAGGACGCCGGTCGCCGCGAGCCGCGCGATCGGGCCCTCGCCCGGATCCTCGAGCTCGAGCCGAACGACGCCGAAGCGCTCGACATGCTCGGACGTGGCGATCACGGTCCGTCTCCGCGCGCGGTGATCCCGCAGAGCGCGCTGGTCGGTGGAGGCTCCGCACGCGCCGTCCCGCCCTCCGTCGCCGCGCCCCTTCCGCGCGAGACCTACGAGCCCGAAGCGCTGGAGGAGCACGACGCTCTCGACGAAGACGCGATGGAGGTGCTCGACGACGAAGCCGCGCTCGAGTCGATCGCGCCGGACGAGCCGTCCTCCATCCCCGCGCCCGTGCCGAACGCCGACGACGAAGACGATTACGAGGACTCCATCGTCGTCACGGCCGCGACCGATGACGAGCTCGTCGACGACGAGGTCGCCGAAACGCGTGATCCGGAGGCGGAGGTCGCGCGGATCATCACCGAGACCGACGTGTTCCTCCGCTACGGCCTCAAGCCCAAGGCCGTCGAGCACCTCGCGCGCGTCTTCGAGATAGACCCGTATCACGTCGAAGCGCGAGAGAAGATGAAGGACCTGCTGCTCGACGCGGGCAATCGTCCTGCTGCCGCGGCGCAGCTGTTCCACCTCGCGCAGTTCTTCGTCTCGCAGCGTCCGCAGGCTTCGATCTTCTATCTGCGCCAGGTGCTCGATCTCGATCCCGCCCACGACGACGCTGCGACGCTGCTCGAGCGCCTGGGCGCTCGGCGTCAGTCGACGCGCAGCTTCGCGCCCGAAGCGCGTGGCGGTGTTTCCGATGCTCCCGCGCCGGGCGCGTCGTCACCGTCCGATCGCCCGCTGTCCGCGGACAGCCTCCTGCAGAGCGCTCCGCCGGGCCCGTCCACCGAGCCGCCCGACGAACGCGTCTCGGAGCCGCCCACGGCGCCCCAGTCGCGTTCCCTCCCGCGTCCGCGTCCGATCATCCCGTCGTTCCTCGCGGCGCCTGCTCCGGCCGTGGAGGCGCGCGACGAGCTTCGCGCCTCCTCGGACGCGCTCAACTTCCTCGAGACCGACGAGGGTCGTCTGAGCGGACCGCAGACGGACCCCGGCGACGTTTCGGCGCAACGCGGTGCCGCGGAGTTCGTCGCGCCCGCACACGTGATCACCGCGCTCGACCGGGCGGATGCCGAGAGCACGTTGCACGGTGCCGACGATCTCGACGAGATGCGGCCCGAGGAGTTCGACGGTCCTCCGGCGCCCAGGAGCGCCGCCAGCCGCGCGGACTTCGCGGCGGCTCCGATGGCCGACCTCGACGAGCTCGGCCTCTCGCCCGACGAGTTCCACGTGGGTCCGGCGCCCGGCCCGGAGTCAGCCGCTCCCGCGAGTGGGCGTCCTGTCGGAGCGCGAGCCTCCGACGTCGATCTCGAGCACACCGCCACCGACGTGCCCGGCGTGGCCGAGTCGCTGATCCCCCAGCCGCCGCGGTCGATGCGGCCGTCGTTGTCGAGCGAGCTCCGGCGTGTCTCGGTCGAGGAGGTCCTCGACGAGGCGGAGTTCTTCGTGTCGCAAGGGCTGGCGGACGAGGCGCGCGCGACGCTGCAGGAGCTGCTCACGATCCACCCCAACCATCCGCTCGTGATGGAGCGCCTGGCCGAGCTCGACGAGCAGTCTTCGACGATGACCGGCGACGACAGCTTCGCGCTCGCCGAGAAGCTCGCGGAGGAGATCGAGCCCGCTGGCGCGGTCGAAGCCGGCTTCAGCGAAGGCTCGGACGTGCTCGACGTCGAGCAGGTGTTCGCGAAGTTCAAGCGCGGCGTCGAAGAGCAGGTCGGGCTCGAGGACAGCGAGACGCACTACGACCTGGGCATCGCGTACAAGGAGATGGGCCTGCTCGACGACGCCGTCGCCGAGTTCGAGATCGCGATGCGCAACCCGCAGAAGGAGTGCATCGCGCACACGATGATCGGCCTCTGCTGCGTGGACAAAGGCCAGTTCCACGATGCGATCAGCAGCTTCAAGAAGGGCCTCTACGCGGACAGCAAGACCGACGCGGAGGAGCTCGGCCTCTACTACGAGCTCGGTGCCGCGTACGAGCTGCTCCACGATCCGAAAGAAGCCCTCTACTACTTCCAGAAGGTCCAGAAGCGCGACCCGCGTTTCCGCGACACCGCCGAGCGGCTGCGACGTCTGACCACTGCGGAGATGGCCGCGCCCCAGGACCAGCCGCGAAGCGAGGACGTCGACCGCGCCTTCGACGACCTGCTCTCGGATCGCCAGGACGAGTTCTGAGCGATCTCGCTGGTCAGGGCAGCTGGTCGACCCGACGCAGCAGCTCGATCTCGCCTTCGTAGCGGGGCGACGTCGCGTCGAGCAGGAAGAGCGACCGGTTGCCGTCGGCCTCTTCCATCACGATGCAGAACGAGCCCGGGAGATCCCACGTGTGCGCGCCGCCCCGCTCGTGCACCTCCGGGAGCCCGACGCGCTGCTCGATCTGCGCGACGGTCACCGATCGCGAGAAGGTCGCGCGCACCGCCGCCAGCCGGCTCTCGTGGAACTCGAAACGCGCGCGTATCGGCGTCACGTCCGACGGCGCCGCTCGTGCGGTCCACGAGATCCCCGTGTCGTCGCCCCCGTCGGGCTCGGCGCGCGTCGAGGTCGCTCCGAGCGACCAGGTCCCTCGCTCGCGCGGCTCGAACGCGCCCATGACCTCGTCCATGCGCATGCCGAGCTCCACACCGAAGAGCGAAGTCGTGCCGGGCGGTCGCGCGACCTCCGCGACGAGCACGACGACCCCGACGGCCGCGACGGAGAGCAGCGGCACCACGAGCATCCGGATGCGCGCGCGCGACCGCGACGCCGAGCCCGTCACGCGACTACCGACTTCCGGCTCCGCCGCAGGCCGAGCGCTCGCGGTCTCGTCGCGATCGAGCGTCACCGGGGACGCGGGGCCCCCGCCTCGGCGAGGAGCGAGACGAGCGCCTCCCGATCGCCGCGCGAGAGCGACAGGAGGCTCAAGGTGACCAGGAACGCGTCGCCCTCGCGGACCACGCGTACGACCTTCCCGCGCACGCGCACCGTTCGCCCCGACGCGTCGATCGCGACGTCCGCACGTTCCCCGGGCGCGTGCGGCCGCGCCGTGCGCATCGCGAGCATCTTGCCGTCGAAACGCTCGACGAGCGCATCCATGCCCGAGCCCAGTCGAGCCGACACGGCCACGGGCGCATCGCCGGTCACGATCGACCACCCTTCTGGCGGCGGCCGAGCTCCGCCGCGACTTCCCGTTTTTGCTCTTCCGATCGCATGTGCTCTCGCCGGTCGACCGTCTTGCGACCCTTGGCCAGCGCGATCTCCAGCTTGACCTTGCCCTCCTTGAAGTAGAGCCGGAGAGGGATCAGCGCGAAGCCGCGCTCGCTCACCCGGCCCCGGAGCTTCTCGAGCTCGCTGCGGTGCATGAGGAGCTTGCGCTCGCGCTTGGCTTCGTGCCCGAAAGCCTTCGCCTGAGGGTACTCGGCGATGTGCATCGAGTGCACGAACAGCTCGCTGCCGTGGAAGGCAGCGTAGGCGGACTCGAGATCGGCCTTGCCGGCTCGCAGGCTCTTGACCTCCGAGCCGGTCAGCACGAGCCCGGCTTCGAACCTCTCGTCGATCGCATAGGCGCTCAGGGCCTTGCTGTTGCGCGCGATGATCTTCTCGCCGGGCGCGTCTTTGTTCTTTTTGCTCATATGTGAACGGCAATTCGCCTTCCGAGCCTCCCACGCCCCACAACCGAAGCACCCTGGTCGGAAGGCGAAATCTCCACCCCGAGGTCGGGAGCGGAGATTGCCCCTCACCCCGGCCCTCTGCCCATTCGGGGAGAGTCGAGCCGAGCCGTCGCTCGTCCAACGAGAGACTGCGCGCTGCGCGCGCGGCTTCGTAGCAGGGAGGCTGGTGCCGGGCTCGCGCGCCGCCCATGGACGCGTTGCCTCTCCCCGCACCGCGGGGAGAGGCAGAGAGGGCGAGCGCTCGCTTGCCTCGAAGGTGCGAGACCGACAGGCCCGCGTGGAGCCCTACGGGACGAGGCCGAAGACGCGATAGATGGCGCCTTCGTAGACCCCGGTGCGTTCGCGCTGCTGCGTCGCGGGAACGTAGGCGACGTTGCGAACCATCTCGAGGTCGGGGATCCACGGGTAGTCGAGACCGAGCAGATCGCCGAGACGGACCGCGCCCTGGAACTCGCCGCGCGGGTTCCACACGCTCAGTCGGCGGAAGTTGGAGTCCACCACGCAGAGGTTCGGTCCGCACTGTTCGATCGCGTGCACCCAGCCGAAACGGTCGTCGCCGAAGCCCTCGGCCGTGTTGCCGGCGCGGTAACGCTCGCGTCCGTTCTGATCGAAGACGATGACGACGCGCGGGTCGCTGTCGGCGGGCGTGTCGAGCACGCCGCCGATCGCGATGTCGCGACCGACGAACGACACGGTGTTGACGTTGGTGAACGGGCTGCGGAAGGCGGACCACTCCTCCACTTGGCACAGCGTGTCGGTCCACGTGACGCGCTTGAGCGCCGAGTTCGCGAAGTGCCCGATCGCCAGGCGCCCGTCCGCGGACGCCGCGAGGTAGCCGCCCCCACCGGAGCAGTCGATGTCGACCGCGCCGTTGGTCAGGCGGTAGCTGTTGAAGATGCCGTTCGACGCGATGATGCGGTTGCCGGCGACTGCGGCGATCTCCTTGATGTCCCGGCCCGGGTTGAGGCGTCCTGCGGTGCCGAAGGTCTGATCCAGCGTCAGCGTGCACGTGTCGCCTTCGCCCGCGACGTCGAAGCGCATGATGCGGTGGTCCGCATCGAGGGCGTAGAGCTTGCCGTCGGTGCCCATCTCGATGCGACCGATGGAATCGAAGCTCGAGTCGGAGAGCAGCTCGACGCCCGGCATCGTGCAGCGCACCGCGCGGATCTGGCGACCGAGGGCCACTTGCGGCGCCGTGGTCGGCGTCAGCGGTCGGCTCTTGGCGACCTTCTGCGCGAACGTCTCCTCCGGGGCCTTCGTGGGCGTGGGGGGTGTCGGCGTCGCGGGTGGGGTCGGCGTCGTGGGTGTCGTGGGTGTCGTCGGCGGCGTCGGCGTCGCGACCGTCGGAGGCGCCGGCGTGGCCGGAGGTGTCGGCGTGGACTCGCTCCTTCCACAGGCCAACGAGACGGCGCACACGAGGATCGATGCGCCCAACAAGACCGATAGCTTGGTCGTCCTTCTCACGAATGTCTCTCCTCTCCCCCGGACGCGACGGAGGATACGAGCTCGCGCCCAGCGGCAGCCAACGTAGGCGAGGCTCCACCCGGTTCACAAGCGTCGTGGAGCCGGTCGTCGCACGGTCGCTCCGGGACCTGCGCGGGCTCAATCACCTACCGGGATGATCCTGCGGGCCGCGACGGCCGGGCGCGCGACGGCGTCCGCGTCGGACGTCGGGTCCGCCGACACCTCGGAGACGGCCTGCAGCCGCACGGTGGGCGGTGCACCCTCGGCGTCCGTCGTCGAGTCGCGCGCCTCGGGCGCTGCGTGACCTCGCTCGTCTGCGGCGCGCGTGACGGTGGGCGCACCGGCAGACGCGTGCATCTGACGCGCGAGCGCCTCGGACACCGCCGGAAGGCGAACCGTCGGTGGCGCGAGCTCCTCGACGCGCGTCGCGATCGCGGCGAGCGGCTCGCTCGCAGTGGCTCCGAGGGGCGGCCGCGGGTGCGCAGGGCCGACCAGGAGTCCCTGACGTACGAGATCGCTCGCGGCGACGTTGACGGCCGTCTCCTCTTCGTCGAGCCCATCGAACGGCGAGCGTGCGCGCTCCACGTCGGTGGTCGTGACGATCGTCGGGAAGAGATCGGGGAGTCGTTGCACGCCTCCGCTCGTCGGCTCGTGCCGAGTCGTGTCGTGTCGCTGGCGCGGCGAGACGGTCGGACCGGGGCCTTGTGCCGATCCGAGCCCGTTGTCGCCGCCCGCGCTCGCGGGCGCGTCCTCGGGCGTCGTCGCGGCCGCCGATCGACGCGGTGCGGAACGGTACGGCCCCGTCGGCGTGCGCACCGGACGCCCCGCGATCCCGAGCGCCCGTGGCACCCGTTCCGGGGAGGGCAGCTCCTCGACGTCCACGCGGATGCTGTCGTCGTTCTCTGCGCCGCCGCTCTGCTCGAGCGTGCTCGCGCTGCGCGGAGGCTCGTCCACCACGAGCCCGAGCGTTCGCTCGATGCCCGCGATGCGCTGCGCGAAGCGATGCTCCTCGGGTCGTCCGCGCGCGAGCTCCCGATACAGCGCCAGCGCGCGCTCCGGGTATCCCTGCCGGAGCGCCAGCTCGGCGGCGACCTCCGGCGACGTGATCGCGGTGTCCTCGTCGCCACGCAGCGTTCCCGACTGCGACGACACCAACGCCCAATCGCCGAGGGGCGGAGCCGCGCCGACCTTGTGCAGCGTCCGCTCGACGATGGAGCCGGGCTCGGTGCTCTCTTCGATCACGGCGACGACCTCGGCCACCTCCGCCGCGGGTGGAAGCACGAGCTCGCCCGTCTGGTCGAGCGCGGGGCGCGTCGTGGGCGCGAGATCGAGCGCGGGCCGCGTGACCTCCTCGCCCGGCGTCGCGAGCGACACGGAGTCGACACGCTCGACCTCGATCGTGCGCATGTGGCGCGTGACGAGACGGAGCGCCTCGAGGATCTCGCGCGCCTCGTCATCGTGTGGGTTGGCCTCGACGACCGCGCGATAGAGCGCGATGGCTTGATCGAAGCTCGCCATGCGTACGTGCAGGTCGGCCACTCCCTGGCGGCCCATCGGCAACGTGCTCCGCGACTCGGGCGAGTCGCGGGGAACGCGATTCGCCACTTCCACGAGGCGCGCGAGGGCAGCGGCGAGCGCCGGCATCTCGCCGCCCATCGAGGCGGCCGCGATCTTCGCTTCGTCCGCCGCGCCCAGGAGATTGCGCTCGTGGAGCAGGGCGAGCACGCGACGCGGGTCGCGTCCGACGCGCGTGGTGTCATCCGTCGTCGAGACGGCGCGCGATGGAGCCACGGTCGGTGCGTCGCGCGCGAGCACCAGCGCCCGCAGCGCCTCGGCGCGCGCTCGTGCCCACGCCGGAGCCGCCGCCTTCTGTGCCGCGTCGCGGAACGCGAGAAGCGACGACGCGATCGCGCCTTCGCGAAGCAGAGCGTCCGCGCGCACGAGCTCGTCCGACGCGCCGTCGGGCAGGGGTGCGAGCGCCTGCTCGAAGAGCTTCACCCGTCGCGCAGCGGCTGCGTCGTCGGGCGTCATCGACCACAAGGTCTGCGCGATCACCTGCGCTTCGCGGAGCAGACCACCTTGCACGTACGCATCGACGAGCGGCGCGCCGAGAAAGACGCGAGGTGTCTCCTCGGGCTCGAGCGGCTCGAGCTCCAGACGCAGAAGTCGCTCGCGCGCTTCGTTCGACTCCTCGTCGCCCGGATCCTCGTCGAGCGCGATCTCGAGCAGCACGTGCGCGGCATCGACGCGGCCCGTCGCTGCCAGCGCGAGCGCCACCTGAGCGGGAGACGGCGGCGGGCGTTCGCTCATGGGACCGACCAGCCCCGGAGCGTATTACGAGCGCGACCAAGTCCGAAGCTTCTTCGGACTCCCGGCCGTTCGTCCCGGGCCGCGCGAGCCAAGCGACCGCGCGTCGAAGGACGCAACCGCGTGCTTGGACGACCCTCGCTTCGCGAGGCTGCTCAGCACCAACGGCAACGATGCGTCAGGCTCGGCGCTCGGCGCGGGCGACCGCGGGGCGCAGGCGCGCGAGAGGCACGAAGCTGTAGACGAACCAGCCGACGTTGACGACGAGGAACGTCGCGAAGAGCAACGCGAGCAGGGGTGCCCATGCGTAGTCGCGCGGCGTCTGATCGGCGAGCAGGAGGAAGCTCTCGTCGGTCACGTTCATCCCGAGGCGCTGCAGCTCCCTGCGGACCTCGGCGTAACGCGAGCCAGCCATCCCGAAGGTCACGAGCCGGCCCGTGTACGAGCCGGGCGTGGCGCCCGAAGGCTCCGTCGCGCCTGCGATCGTCTGGACGAACACGACGCGCTGCCCCGCGAGCGGGAAGACCTCGTACGCATTGCTCGAGAGCAGCCGCTTGTAGCGCACCGTGTTGGCGCGCATCGGCAGCCCCTGGATCTGGACGTGCTGATTGGCCTCGGCGCGCGCGGGATCGAGCGAGGTCACGGCACCGAGGGGCGCCGCCTCGTCGTGCGCGAAGAAGTAGCGGATGTCCGCCCGGAGGAACGCGATCATCGCCGCGCTCGCGAAGATGACCGCGAGCATCGACGCCCCCGTGAGGAACCGCCGTCCAGAGGGCGGGCGCGGAAGTGCGGCCAGCTCCGGATCGAGGCCGTCCTTCAGCTCGGTCTCGGCGAAGCCGGACGAGCCTCCGTCCTCGGGGCCTACTGCATCGCTGCCGTGATCGTCGCGCACGCCCTTACGACACGCGTCCCGTCAAAAGGTTTCACGGCGTCGCCTCGCGCTCGGCCGTGGCATCCGACTCGGATTCACGCCCTTCGCTGCCGCTCGGGCGTGTTGCGACCTCGCCGTCCGCCCGCTGGCGCGCGCGGCAGGCTCACTCGGAATTCCACGGCCAGCGTACAGGCGCGAAACTCCAGCGGCAACGACCGGCCGCTCTAGATGAAAAGCAAAAAACGAAAGGCGTCAGCTCGCCGTGCCGCCGACGCGCCAGAGGTCCACGAGGCGCGGCAGAGGCAGCTTCTCGAGGTGGGCGCGCATCCCCGCGTCCTTGACGCGTTTCTGTTGCCCGAGCACGGCGTCGATCAGCTTGGCGCGGCCGCCGAAGCGCGTCTTGACGTCGGTGAGCATCCCGTGCAGGCGGAGCAGCTTGGCGTTCGACACGCAGTCGAGGCCTTTGTCCTCGTTGCCCCGCTCGATCCAGAGATCCCCCGTGGCGAGACCACGAACGGCCTCGACGAGCTTCTCTTTGGACCCGAACTTCTCTTTCACTACGGTCAGCGGTGCCTTCTTCATGACTTTGCTCCGAACGCGGGACGCGCGAGATAGCACGCGGATCCCCGCCCGTGCAACGCGTCAACGGGGCCGTCGGGCACCGCGTGCGCTCGGGGCGGCGGCCGGCGCTCCGACGCGCACGACCGACTCGCGCGTCGCTTGATTGCCTTCTGCGTCCCAGACGCGGATGGCCACCGCGTGCACGCCGGGCGCGAGCGGCCAGCCCGGCACGGCGAAGTCGAACCGCTCGTCGGGCCCGTCGAACAGGTCGTCGGTCGGGTAGGCGAGGCGCCAGTCGTGGCCGTCGACCGCCACCTCGAGCCTCGTGATCGGGCCGAGCGAGTCGCGTGCCCGGGCCCGCACCCGTCCGTCCGCCACCGACATCTCGAGGATCTCCGGATCGTGGTTGTCGATGCGTACGGGCGGCGAGTCGCGGGCGTCGCGGATGACGAACGACTCCGGGTTCGACAGCTCGTCGCTGCCTTCCACGCGGATCCGGTACCAGCCGTCGGCGACGCCTTCGGTGTTCCACTCGTAGCGCGTCTCGGTGACGATCTCGGTCTCGCGAAGGATGGGCACCCAGGCGTCACCGCCTTCGCTGCGATACGCGAGGCGGTAGCGCACGCGGTCGGAGTCGGGGTTGTCGACGCGCCAGCTCACCGTGTACAGCGGCGACGCCGATCGCGCGTCGCCGATCTTCGCCGGCGCCGGCGCTTGCTTCGCGCGTACCTCGACCTCGGTGATCACCGCGCGCTGGTTCTGGGGCAGGTAGAACGCGGTGATCGAGCGGACGACCGCGTTGGGATCCGTCGCGAAGCGGATGCGGAGCTGGAGGTAGCGCGCGCCGGGCGAGCGGATCGGCCCGGGTGCCGTCATCGGGCTGGACCAATCGGTCCACGTGGCGTCGGGTCGCTCGGTGTTGCCGCTGCGCGTCTGCACCGACACCCGTCCGCTGCCGCGCCACATGAGGCGGCCCCATCGCGCCGCGAAGCCCGCGTCGAGCGCCTTGCTGTTCCACGTGCCCTGCTCTGCGCGCGTCGGCACGACGCGGTAGACGGCCCCGCCGTCGGCCGTGCCGATCACGGGGGAGCGACCCGTCAGCGCGATCGCGAGCACCTGCCGCTCGTCGACGTCGATCCACGTGTCCGACGTCCGATCGGTCGCCACGCGATAGACGCGCCCGTTCTGACCCTCGGCGACGTAGGCCATGCCGTCCTCGCCGAGCTCGACTGCCGTGAGCTGCGCCGACTCGTCCGCGAAGATGCGCTCGACGCGACCCTCGGGTGAGACGCGATAGAGACGCCCCTTGCCGGGTCGCGGGCGATCGAC
>JADZFZ010000130.1 GCA_020854145.1 Deltaproteobacteria bacterium
CCGCTGATGCTCGCGCTCGCCACGCGGCCGGTCGAGCCGACGAGCACCGCGGACACCGTGGCGCTGCCGGTCTGACCCATCGCGCACGCGACGACGCCGCGATGCGCGCGCTGCATCGCCCGCGTGACCTCCTCGGCCGAGGGCCCGTCCGCCTCCGGAGTCGGAGTCGGCGTAGGTGTCGGCGTCGGCGCCGGCGGAATCGGCGCCGGCGGAATCGGCGTGGGTGTCGGGGTCGGCGTGGGCGTTGGAGTGGGCGTGGGCGTGGGCGTCGGCGTCGGAGTCGGCGTGGGCGTTGGAGTGGGCGTGGGTGCGGGCGCGCCGGCGTCCGGAGGTCGCGACGACGCGCCTGCGTCGCGCGTGCGTCGCGAAGGACGCGTGCCCGGGGTCGTCCCGCCCGAGACCGCGCCGGCATCGATCGCGATGGGCGGCGTCGTGGCGGCGTCGGCGACCGCCGAAGCAGGCGAGGTCGCGCTGGGCGACACGGGCGACACGGGCGCCAGCGGCACGACCGGCGTCGGCGCGGGTTGCAGTGTGGGCGTCGTCGGCGCGAAGGCTGGTTGCCCGGCGTAGGGTGACGACGGTGCCGGCGGGAGCACGGGGACCGGAACGTCATCGCCGCCGGGCGTGCGTCGCTTCGCGATCCACGCCACGCCGAGCGCGCTCGCCCCGAGGGCCGCGACCACGATCGGCGCGGCGACCCACGCGATCCCGCGCCGCTTGCGGACCGGCACGGTGTCCGCCATCGCGGGCGATGCGGCCGGCGCTTGGCGTCGGACCGGACGCGTGTCCGGCACGCTCTCCATCGCTTGTGTCCCATGGGATCCGCTCGTCGGTGGAGTCGCGATGACCGTCACCGGCGTGCGTCCGACGGCCGCCAGCGGTCCCTCGGCCCTGCCCGGGAAGGGGCCCGTGACCGCCGACGGCGCGGCCGACGGCACGATCGTGGTCGGCGTCTCGGGCCCGAGCGCAGCGACGCGCGCGACGAGATCGGACAGCAGCGCGTCGACGCTCTCGAATCGGAGCGCCGGCTCTCGTGCGAGAGTGCGCGCGAACCAGGGGTCCAGGCCCGGTGGGATCGCGCCGCCCGCACCGAGGACGGCCGCGCGCTCGCTCGCCGGCGCCAGCGGCGAGAGCACCATCTCGGTGATGAGCACCTGGACCTCGGGCTCGTCGCGGCTCGCCGACAGCCAATAAGAGCGCCCCGTGAGCAGGTAGAAGGCGATGAGCCCGAGCGCCCACACGTCCGTCGCAGGGCCGACCGGCGCCTGCGCGGACAGCTGCTCGGGCGCCATCCACAGCGGCGAACCGATGAGCTGCGAGTTGCGCGCCGAGGTCGCGACCTGCACGAGCTTCGCGATCCCGAAGTCGAGGATCTTGACGGTGAAGGGCGAGTCGCTGCGCAACGACTCGGCGACGAAGACGTTCTCCGGCTTGAGATCGCGGTGGACGATGCCGACGCGGTGCGCTGCCGAGATCGCGTGCCCGATCTGCCGGAAGAGCCGGACGAGATCCGACGGCGACACCGGCCCGCGTCGCTCGACGAGCTCGGCGAGGGAGCAGCCGTCGAGCAGCTCCATCGCGAGCCACGGCAGGCCGGAGCGCTCGTCGACCCCGGCTGCGACGACCTCGACGACGTGCTCGCTCCGTATCTGCGACCCGATCTGCGCCTCGCGCGTGAAGCGCGCGCGCGTCGGCGTGTCGGCGGCGATCGTCGGGTGCATCACCTTCAGCGCGCGACGTCGTCCCGTCGAGAGCTGGTCGACCACGTAGACCGCGCCCATCCCGCCCTCGGCGAGCGGCTCGACGACCCGGAAGTCTCCGCCGATCATCCGACCCGCCTCGAGACGAACGCTCGTCGTCATTCGCGCGGCCTCCGTCAGCCCTTCGGCACGCGACGGAGGGTCGTCGTCGCCCAGCTCAGCAGGTCGCGGTTGGCTTCGACGTCGCGGCGGAAGCGACCCCGCAGCTCGGGGTCTGCGATGCGCGACGCGATGGCCTCGACGCGATCGCGGCCCCGCGAGAGCACGGCCTCGGCTTCGTTGATCCGCCCCGAGGCCTCGAGCGCACGCGCCGCGACGAGGAACACCTCGCCTTCGTCCTCCTCGACGCTGCCGAGCTTGTCGCGCAGCGCGAGCGCCGCGCCCGACAGGTGCACTGCCGCGTCGATGTGACCGAGCACGAGGCGCGCGCGTGCCGCGATCGTCAGCGCGCCGACGCGCAACGGAAGGAGCTTCGCCTTCTCGGCCTTGTCCGCGCGGTCCTCGGCTTGCTGCGCGGCTTCGGTCGGCTTGCCCGCCGCGAGGAGCGCACGTGCGTGATAGATGTCCACGAACGTGCCGAGCCGCGCGTCGCGCGCCGCGAGCGCGAGCGTGCCCGCGTTGTCGAGCATCGCCACGGCCTCGTCGACGCGCCCGAGCATCGTGAGCGCGTAGCCCAGGTTGAGCAGCGCGTAGCCCTCCATCAGTCGGTGCCCGACGCGCCGCAGCTTCTCGAGCGCCGCTCGCAGCGCGGCATCCGCTTCCGCGTACGCGCCCACGCGATTGAGCGTGTCGGCGAGGTTCATCTCGGCGCCCGCCGCGCGGCGCAGATCGCCGGCCTCCGCGTACCAGCGTGCGGCCAGCGCGTACTGATCGCGTCGCACGCCGATGCTGCCACGAGCGGCCGCGAGCTCCGCCGACCAGCTCGCGAGCGAGCCGAGCACCGCGGGCGACGAATGCGGCGCGACGTCGATGGCCTCCGCGAGCGCCTCTTCGGCTTCTTCCGATCGCCCCGCGTAGATGAAGGCGGCGGCTTGCTGTCCGCGTGCGAGCGCGAGCACGAGCGGGTCGCCCACCTCGCGGGCTGCGGTGACGGCGTCGCGGCCCGCGTCGATCGCGTGCGAGGTGCGGCCCAGGCGCTGCAGGAGCGCGGTCAGATCCGTCAGCGCGCGCGCGCGATGCAGGTCCGTCGACGCGCAGCCGAGCGCGCTGACGATGGCCCACTCCTGATCGGGCAGGTTGCCGAGGAAGCGCAACGCCGAGCTGCGCGTCATGTGCAGGTCGAAGAGCAGATCGTCGGGCGCGCCCAGCGCCAGCGCGCGATCCGCGCATCGGAGCGCCGTGACGGCATCGCCCCGTCGCGTCGCCTCGAGGGCTGCGGCGCCGTACTTGCGCGCCGCCTTCTCGGGCTCGTTGCCTCTCTCGTAGTGGCCCGCGACCTCTTCGGCGTCGGTGCCCGCCTGCGCCTCGAGCATCGCCGCGGCTCGACGGTGCAGCTCGATGCGCCGCTCGTCGCCGAGCATCCCGTACGCGACGTCCGCGATGAGCGCGCTGCGGAAGAGGTGCTCGCGTCCCGGCCCGCGTGCGCGTGCCCGCGTCGCGAGCAGATCGCGTCGCACGAGCGCGGCCAGCAGCGGCTCGGGGTGTGCGAGACCGAGCGCTTCGATCTCGGGAGCGACGAACGGACGGCCGAGCACCGAGGCGCGCTTGCAGAGCTCCTTCTCGGACAGCGGCAGCTGATCGAGGCGCGACTGCACCGCGGCCTCGACGGTGACCGGCAGGGGCAACGTCGCGGGCGCGTGATCGAGCGCGCCCTCGTCGCGCAGGGTCATCACGATCTGCTCGACGAAGAGCGGGTTGCCGGCGGTGCGCTCGGTCAGCGCGCGCACGAGCGGCTCGGGGATCTGTCGGGCCGCGATGGCCGTGGCGAGCGCCGCGACCTGCTGCTGGTTCAGCCCGCGCGGCTCGAGGCGCAGCACGTCGCGGCCCGCGAGCAGATCGGGGCGGCGCTCGGCGAGCTCGGGGCGTGCCGTCGCGAACAAGAGGAAGGGCGCGTCGGAGAGCCGATCGAAGAGCTCTTCGAGCATGTCGAGCGATCGTGCGTCGGCCCACTGGAGGTCCTCCGCGATGAGCACGAGCGGACCGAGAGCCGCGAGCCCGCCGAGGTAGTCGACGAGCGCGAGCCGGATGCAGTCGGTCATCAGCTGCGGATCGAGGCGCGCCTGACGGAGCGTCTCGGAGTCGCGCACCGGGGGGATGCCCATCAGGATCCCGATGAGCTCCGCGCAGTCGATCGCGCGCCGCGGATCGTGCACGGCCTCGAGCACGAGCGAGACGACCCCGCCGAAGGGGTCGCTCACGCCTTGCGGCGGTGGCGGCGGCGGCACCCCGCGTTGCTGGCGACCGAGCCGAAGGCGCCGCTTGATGGCGTTGCCGAGCAGCGAGAACGCCAGGTCGCGTCGCAGGGGCTCCGCGCGACCGACGAGCACGCGCGCGTCCGCGGAGGCGACCACCGAGAGGTTCTCCATCTCGTCGCGCAGCCGCGACTTGCCGATACCCGGGGGTCCGCTGACGAGCACGCACACGGGGTGGCGCTCGGCGACGACCGTCTCGAGCGCTTCACGCATCTGGGCGATCTCCGCGGCCCGACCGAGCGTGACGGTGGGCTGCCCGACCATCGTGCCCGGTGCGAGGTCGACCGACGGGTCGCTCGAGACGATCTCGCAGAGGCCGTCGCCGATGCGCCGGATCTGGAACGTGCTCTGGAGCGCGCGCGCGGTCTCCGCGTCGACGGCGACGCCGAGCACCGCTGCCGCGCACCCGCGCTCGGCTGCTTCGAGCGCCTTGCCCGAGATGCCGCGTTGGATCCCCGTCGCGCGTCCCGACGAGAGCGCGATGCGGCCGCAGGCGTGGCGGGCTTCGAGCGCGACCTCCGCCGCACGCGTCAGCTCGTCGCCGTCCCAGCTCTCCGCGCCGAAGAGACCCACGGCCCGGTTGCCCGCGACGTTGAAGACGATGCCGCCGCGTTGCTTGACCGCGCTCCGGAAGCGCTCGATGTCGTGCACGCCATCGGCGAGCAGCACCGCCACCACGCGTTGCTCGCCGAGGATCACCTCCTGCGGGTGCTCGTCGACGGGCGCGCCGATGCCGCGTCGATCGGGCGGCGGCGTGAGGTGCAGCGCACGCAGCGCGATCGCGAGCGACTCGGCGCTCCGCCACCGGCGCTCGCGCGACTTCGCCAGGCAGTGGCGCACCACGACGGAGAGCGGCTCGGGCACCGAGGGGTTGAGCACGGTGAGCGACTCGGGCTCCTCGCTGAGCACGGCGAGCACGGTCGCGAGCGGCCGGTCGCGCTCGAACGGGCATCGCCCCGAGAGCGCCTGGTAGAGCACCACGCCGAGCGCCCACAGGTCCGCGCGCGCATCGACGTCGGGCTCGCCGCGAGCCTGCTCGGGAGCGAGGTAGGCGGGTGTCCCGATGACCATGCCCTGCTGCGTGAGACGCGTCTCGAGCGGATCGAAGCGCGCGATGCCGAAGTCGAGGAGCTTCGCGGTCCCATCGCGACAGAGGAAGACGTTGCCCGGCTTGAGGTCGCGGTGGACGATGCCGTGCTGGTGCACGGCGGCGAGCCCGCGGCACATCTGCATCCCGAGCTCGACCGCCTCCGGCACGGGGATGGAGCCGCGCTCGAGCCGCGCCTCGAGGGTCTCTCCTTCGAGCAGCTCGAACGCGATCCAAGGCTGCCCGGCCGGATCGACCCCGGCGTCGAGCGTGCGGATCACGTTGGGGTGCTCGATGCGCATCCGCGCCTCGCGACGGAAGCGGTCGGTCGTGTGCGCGTCCGTGATGCTGGAGCGAAGGACCTTGAGCGCGGCCGGTCGGCCGTCGGGCGCGATCGCGCGATAGACGATGCCCATCCCGCCGGCTCCGATCACGGAGTCGATGCGGAAAGGCCCGATGCGGGCCGGCGGGACGAACCCGCCTTGGGCAGCGTCGGGCGCCACGGCTCGTCCGATTCATACCACCTCCACGCGTAGCGCTCCGTTTCTGCGTCGCGCGTCGCGGCCCGACGCCCGCTACACTCGGCGCCATGTCGATCGTTCGGGTGACGCGCTGGTTGGGCGTGCTGGGCGTCGGGCTCTCGCTGGCGCTCGTGGCTTGCGGGGACGACGACGGCGGGAGCGGCACGATCGACGCCGGGAGCGACACGAGCGTCCTGCCGCCGCCACCCAGCCAGACCGCGGAGGAGCGGTTCGCGGCGTCCTGCGAGCTGCGCGTCTCGATGTGTGGAGACGACGGCGCGGACTGCGCACGGCAGGGCGACTGCTACGTCGCGTGGCTCGTCGACGATGCCGTGCGTGCGTACGCCACGTGTCGCGAGAGCTGCGACGAAGGCGACGACGCGTGCGCGTTCGAGGCCATCGGCGCCACGCCGCGCACGGCGGCCGGCGACGCCTACGACGAGGCCTGCGCGGGGCGCGAGACGGAGTGCGGTGGCTTCGGGACGGGCGACTCGCCGTGTGGGCCCGGCCTGGGCAGCGCGATCCAGGACACGTTCCGCGAAGCGTCGAGCGCGTGTCTCGAGATGCCGTGCGA
>JADZFZ010000131.1 GCA_020854145.1 Deltaproteobacteria bacterium
CCTATCGCTGGTATCCCGCGCTCGACCTCGCGCGGATCCCGTTCCACGCGGCCGACGGCCCGTGGGGGGCGCGGGCGCCGATCACCGCGCCGGAGGCGCCGCGAACGACACGCTCGGTGACGGTGACGTCCGCTGCGGAGCTGAGCGCGGAGGGCATCGTGGCGGGCACCGAGATCACGATCGGCGCGAGCTTCGCGGATCAGGCGGTGCTGCTCGGCGACGTCATCGACGTCGACATCGTCGTCCCTCCAGGAGTCTCGACGGGATCGATCCTCGTCGGTCGGTACACGCCGGAGTCCACGACGACGCGCGTGCGCCTGCGTGGCCCGACGCCCGGTGTGCACTCCGGAGGACGCGTCGGATCCATCGGCTTCATGTCGAGCACGACGACCGACGTCATCGTCGATGGGCTCGACATGAACGGCGAAGACGGCCGGGGCGGCGGCCTGCTCTGGCAGTTCGCCTTCCCGGTCGAGCGCGCTGCCATCGTCAACGTGCGTGGGCACGCGTCCGGCGCGGCGAGCCTGGGCGAAGGGCGCGACATCGTCTACGCCGGCAACGCGATCATGTCGGGTGCGCGGCCGCGCGAGGTCAACGGCTACCCGGAAGGTTGGGAGCATCGCGCGGGCAGCCACCTCGTCGTCTTCCGCAGCGACATCCGCGGCACGCGTTACCACCGCGTCCGCGTTCATCCCGACCCGTCGCGCGCCCCGCAGCACCTCTGGGTGGACGGAAACGTGCTCGTCGATCCCCACGAGGCGCGCATCCTCGACTCGTTCGACCTCGAAGGCATGGGCCGCGATTTCGCGTCGGTGTGGGCGACGTGCAACCGCGTGCACGCGCACTCGACGTGCATCACGCCGAGCTTCGCGGCGACCGACGCGAGCTACGCGCGCCTCACCGACAACGCCATCCACGGCGCGTTCACGCTCGAGACGATGCGCGACGGGGCGATGCGCGATGGCCCGATGCACGACTACACGACGGGCAACACCTACGGGCCCTGGGAGGAGCCGCCGCCATGGGGTGGGCCCGGCGATCCGACGACGGTGCCCTTGCCGCCGGTCGACGCGTCGCGCTTCGACGCGTCGCTCGCGGACCCCTTCGGTCCGTGCCCGGGGCCGGGCGGCTGATGGACGAGATCGCGAAAGCGACCGAAACGAGCGAATCAGTAGAGGCCGACCGGCGGGCGTCCGTTCGCGAGGAAGCTCCGCGCGATCGCTGCCGTGCGGGCGAATGCGCGCTCGCGGCGGCGCGGTACGACGTACGAGACGCACGCGCGTAGGTACACGCCATCGGCTTGCGGGTCGTTCTCCTCGAGGCGGCGCAGCGCCTCCGTCGTCTTGACGGTGTGGGCGTAGAAGATCGGGCGCACCGCGGCTTCGAACGCAGCGAATGGCGCGATGTCGCGGTAGGCCGTGCGCCGGCCCTCGGCGTCGAGCGTGTCGGCGATGGAGCGGGCGCGAACGACGTCGCGTGCGCGGACGGCGTCGATCAGCGACGCGCCCGCGCTCGCGTCGCGCGCGCTCGGCGACGACTCGACGGTCGCGGTGTCTGCCTTGCGCAGCTTGCCGACGAAGCCGGCGCCGGCGACCGCGAATCGCGCCACCACGTCGAAGGGCTGCGCGGTCGAGAGCGCGATCGCCGCATCCACGAACGTGACTGCGTGCGTGACGTCGAGCACTCCGACCTCCGCGTCGGTGCGCTCTTCCCATGCGCGATCGAAGCGCGCGAGACGCACGGCGGCTGCGTGACCGATGGCGCGCAGGAGCGCGACCGGATCGCCGCCCTCGCGGAGCGCTGCGAGCGTCGCGTCGACGCCCGCGCGCTCGCCCTCGAGGACGGCCGCTTCGTATGCCGGGCGATCGAAGTCGCGTGCACGCCGTCCCGCCCCTTTCGACGGAGAGGGTCGGGGTGAGGGAGCGAGCCCGTCGACGGCCACGACGGCCTCGCGCGTGGTGGTGAACGGCGGAAGCGCGAGCTCGTCGGTGGCCCAAGCGAGCTGGAGCGTGACCGCAGCCATCAGCGCTTCCGCTGCGCGTGGGAAACGCGCCTCGAGCTCGAGCGCCTTCGCCAGGAAGATGGTCCCGTGCCCGTAGTCGAGCAGCCGCCGGCTCACGTACGGGACCAACGCCGCCCGCGCCGTGGCCAGCGCGCCGCGCGTCCGTACGAGATGACGAACGCGCGACTCGGCGTCCTCGCGCCGCTCCGCGATCAAGTCCTCGGCCACGGCGTTCGGCTCGTCCGCGCGATCCACGTCGTGAGCGATCACGGGTCGAGGTGAGCGATTGCGCGACGGCTCGGCCACGGCCGCCGCTGCGGCGACGAACGCCTCGGCGGCGTCGATCCATCCACGCGAGGCCCACGTGCACGTGTCGGCGAGCAGTGCGAGCCCGTGATCGAATCCCCATTGCGCGCGTTCGGCGCCGTCGAGCGCGAGCACACCGAGACCGTCTTTGAGGTCGCCGAGCCCACGACCGCGCCGGGCCTGTGTGAGCGCACCGAGACGCAACGCCTCGCGCAGCGCGCGGGCAGGATCGTCGTCCAGCAACGCCGCTCGAATCCCCGCGACGAAGCGTTCGCTTTCGCGACTGACGTCGAGCGTCGTATCGAGGTGCACCCGACCCTCGACCACGCGCGTCGGGTAGCGCCGCACCGGCTCACCGCCGAAGAGGCAACCTCCCGTCTTCAGGTCGAACTTCCAATTATGCCACTCGCACGTGAGCACGCCGTCGCGGACCGAGCCCTGCGACAACGGATAGCCCTGATGCGGGCACCGGTCGTCGAGCGCGTGGACCGCATCGCCGCTGCGGACGCAGACGAAGCGGCGCGACGTCGCTCCGGAGCCGGCGGTGGGCTTGCGCAACACGGGGGAGCCCTCCGGGAAGGACACGAGCGGTCCGAGGTCCATCCATCGAGCCTCGTCGGCAGCTGACTTCGGCTCGCTCTTCGGTCGTTGTGCGGGCATGGCGTCAGACTACCCGTCTTCGTCAGCGCATTGGCGCAGGTGCCATCACGCTGGAGTGGTTCCAACGCGTCGGCACCGTGGGCCGCGCGCGAGGTCCGCCCGGGATCGCGGGTTCGCTTGACGGATGCGCGTCGCTGAGCGAAAGCGTCGCGCCGCGCGCAAGGAGCGCGGCCCCAAAAGGAGACGACGATGCCGGTACGTACCTCGAGCGCGACGTGGAACGGGACCCTCAAGGAGGGCAACGGTGAGATGAAGCTCGGCAGCGGGAAGCTCGACGTCCCGTTCAGCTGGGCGACGCGATTCGGTGACACTCCGGGCACGAACCCCGAGGAGCTCATCGGTGCCGCGAGCGCGGGCTGTTTCTCGATGTTCTTCTCCGCGCTGCTGACCAAGGAGAGCCTGCCGCCCAAGCGCGTGAGCACGACGGCGAAGGTGCACCTCGAGGACGGTCCGACCATCACGAAGATCGAGCTGTCGATGGAAGCCGAGGTTCCGGGCATCGACGACGCGAAGTTCCAGGAGCTCGCGGCGACCGCCAAAGCGCGTTGCCCGGTGTCGAAGGCGCTCGGCGCGGTCGACATCCAGCTCGTTGCCAAGCTCGTCTGAGTCTCTGGCGGGGGGCTCGGACGCCGCCCCCCGCGGCCGCGCTCCTCCGACCACCCCGAAAGAACGAGTCCCGATTCACGATTCGTAATCTATCGACCCCGGAGGGCGCGTCGGCCCGATGTGGGGGTCAATCCACATCATCATGTGGTACGGTTCGTGGTGTGAAGGCCGTGCAGTTCACCATCGATCCGGAGCTGCTCCGTCGAATCGACGCGGATCCCGAAGTGAAGCAGAAGGGACGCTCTGCGTTCCTCCGGCACGCCGTGGAGGAGTACCTCCGGCGCAAGCAAGAGGACGCCATCGATGCGTCGTACCGGCGTGCGTACGGACGGCACACGAACGACGACGACGACGACATGCTCGTCGCCCCCGAGCTCCGCGCATGGCCGGACGACTGGAAGTAACCCGCGGGCAAATCTGGCTTTGCCGGTTCGCTCCGCCCGACAAACGACGCCCCGTGGTCGTGCTCAGCCGAGCGAGCGCCCTGCGGTACCTGCGAACCGCGATCGTCGCGCCGATAAGCTCGACGATTCACGGCGTGGTCACGGAGGTTCTGATCGGCGAGGAGCACGGCATGAAAGGCCCCTCGGTCGTGAAGCTCGACCTGGTTCAGACCGTGCGTCAGGAAGAGCTCGTGAAGTACGTGGCGACGTTGCCTCCCGAGATCGTCGCACGCGTCTGCGGCGCGCTGTCCATCGCGACGGGGTGCTCCGGCTGAATCGGCTCGACGATCCGCGCGCGTTCCTGCGACGATGGCCCGGCTGTGGCGGCTCAGGCGCGAGGTAGTGCGCGGCGTCTCGACCAGTACGTCCTCGACGAGGTCGTCCGGACCATCCGCGCGGGTAGGCGTTTCCTGGTCACGTGCCACGTCCAGCCGGACGGGGACGGCCTCGGCAGCATGCTCGCGCTCGCCTCCGTGTTGCGTGCGGTGGGCGCGGAGGTCGTGACCTTCAACCCGGACCCGGTGCCGCTCTCGCTCGCGTTCCTGCCCGGCAGCGAGGCGATCGCGAGGCGTCTGCCGCGCGGCGCGAAGTTCGACGCTTCGTTCGTGTGCGACACGGCGAGCCGGTCGCTCGTCGCGCGCGAGTTCCCGCCGCCGGCGCGCAGCGGCCCGGTGGTGGTGCTCGATCACCACGCCGCGTTCGAGGCCGACCTGGGCGACATCGTCTACCGCGACGACCGCGCGTGCGCGACGGCCGAGCTCGTCGTGCGGATCGCCGACGCGCTCGGCGTGAGCCCGTTGCCCGAGGACGCGGCCAAGGCGGTCTACGCGGCCGTCGTGACCGACACCGGCGGGTTCCGCTACTCGTCGACGACGGCGGCGACGTTGCGGCTCGGGGCGTCGTTGCTCGATCGCGGGGTCGACCCGTGGGAGGTCGCCTACTCGGTCTTCGAGGGGTGGATGCCTGCACGCATGGAGCTGCTCCGGCGCGCGCTCGGGACGATCCGCGTGCTCGAGGGCGGGCGGCTCGCGGTGATGACCGTGACGCGCGCGATGCTGGAGAAGGCGGGCGCGACCGACGAGATGGTCGAGGGGCTCGTGAACTACGCGCGGATGTTGCGGGGCGTCGAGGTGGCCGCGCTCGTCTGGGAGCGAGAGTCCGAGCGCGACGCGCGGGGCCGCGTGATCCCCGTGTGCAAGGTGAGCTTGCGGGCGCAGGCGGCGATGGACGTCTCGCGCATCGCCGTCGCCCTCGGCGGCGGCGGGCATCGCAACGCGGCGGGAGCGCGTCTCGAGGCGAGCCCGAAGGCGGTGCGGGCGCGAGTGATTGTCGAGGCGAAGAAGCTCCTCGAAGCGGGGTGAACGATGCGCAGGTCGACGACCGCAATCCCCATTGTCTCGCTGATCGTCATCGGTCTGCCGGCGGCGGCGAGCGCTGCGACGTACTCGATGGGCCCGGGAGGCGATTACGCGCAGTTCGCGGATCTGCCGCCGCTGATGCCGGGGGACATCGTCGAGGTCGCCGGGGGCGCGACCTACGACGCGTACTGGTTCCAGGATCCGGGCGCTCCGGGCAATCCCATCGTGATTCGCGGAATCCGCTCGGCCGATGGCAGGCGGCCGGTCATCTCGGGCGGGCGAAACACAGTGGAGCTTTCGGGCAATCACTACGTGCTCGAGGGATTCGAGATCACCGGCGGCTCGGCGCGATGCGTCTACCACCACGCGCACGACATCACGGTACGCGATTGCGTGATCCACGATTGTCCGTCGCAGGGATTGTTGGGCGCCGACACGGACTCCGGATCGTTGTTGCTGGAGTACACCGAGATCTATGCGTGCGGTGGGGGTGACCGCGATCACCAGGTCTACATGAGCACGGACCAGGAGACCTATCCGGGCTCGGTGTTCCGGATGCAATTCTGCTGGGTGCACGACGGCAATGGCGGCAATGGGATCAAGTCGCGCGCCGAGCGGAACGAGATCTATTACAACTGGATCGAGAGCTCCTTCTATCACGAGCTCGAATTGATTGGCCCCGACCCCGGAGGGACGTCGATTCCCGAGGACGCGTATCGCGAGGACTCCGACGTCGTCGGAAACGTGTTCGTCAAAGGCGGTCTCAATCCCGACCATTGGGTCGTGCGATTCGGCGGGGATGGCACGGGCCAGAGCAACGGGCGCTATCGGTTCGTCCACAACACGGTGGTGCTGGCGGCGGGGACCGCGGGAGTGTTCCGGCTGTTCGACGGGATCGAGAGCCTGGAGGCGCACAACAACGTGATCTTCCACGTGGGCTCGGGCGACCCGCAGATCGTGCGAGACAGCGAGGCTGCATGGGTCGGCGGCACGCGGCGCGTGGCCGGACGCAACAACTGGCTGATCGAGGGAACGGGAGCGCGCGACGTGCCGGCCGAATGGACGGGCACGTTGCGCGGCGCGGATCCGGGATTCGAGTCGCTCGGGGGGGACGACCTGCGCCCGGCGATGGGCAGCCCCTTGGCGGACGCGGCGGATCCGGCGCCGGCGGGGATTGCGGGATTCGATTTCCCGCGGCCCGAGGCGCTGCCGCGATTCCACCCTCCCGCGCGTGTGTTGCTGGCCGTGGGCACCGCCGCGGCGCGCCCGATGGTGGGCGACCGGCTCGACATCGGCGCGTACGAGCTCGGCTCGGGGCCGCCGGTGATGCCGCCGGACGCAGGGCCGCCGCCGCCGGACGCAGGCCCTCCGCCGCCCGTGGACGCGGGGCCGCCGTGTATGCCCGATTGTACGGGACGCATGTGCGGAGACGATGGTTGCGGCGGCAGCTGCGGTGGCTGCGCGGCTCCGCTCGAATGTGATGCGACGGGCAATTGCGCGTGCGTCGCGCCGCGATTGGATTGTGGCGGCGAATGTGTCGATACGGGATCGGATCCCGGCCACTGCGGCGCGTGCGGGACGCTGTGCGGCGACGAAGAGGTGTGCTCGCTGGGTGAGTGCAGCGCGGGCTGCGCGAGCGGGCTCGATGCGTGCGA
>JADZFZ010000132.1 GCA_020854145.1 Deltaproteobacteria bacterium
CGGAGGCCTTCCTCGACGCCGACCGTGGGCTCGTAGCCGAGCTCCGCGCGGATGCGGGCGATGTCGGCGAGGGACTCGCGGATGTCTCCGGCGCGCGGGTCGGCGAGCTTGCGCTCCACCTTGCTGCCCACGATGCGCTCGATGGTGTCGAGCAGCTCGAGGAGCGTCGTCTTGACACCGCAGCCGACGTTGTAGGTGCGACCGGCGATGCCCGGCGTGGTCGCGGCGCGGATGTTCGCGTCCACGACGTTGCCGACGTAGACGAAGTCCCGGTACTGGCCACCGTCTCCGAAGATCGTCACGGGCGCCCCACGCAGCGCGCGATCCACGAAGATCGAGATCACGCCGGAGTAGGCGCTCGACGGGTCCTGTCGTTCGCCGAACACGTTGAAGTAGCGGAGGCTGACGGTCTCGAGGCCGAAGAGTCGCGACCACACGGCGAGGTAGTGCTCGCCGGTGAGCTTCTCGATCCCGTAGGGCGACATCGGCGCGGGACGCATCGACTCGCGCTTGGGCATCTCGGGATCGTCGCCGTACACGGCCGCCGAGCACGCGAAGACGACGCGCTTCACACCGCGGCGCTTGGCGGCCTCGAGCACGTTGAACGTGCCCTGGATGTTCACGTCGTGCGTCTCTTGCGGGTGCTCGACGCTGTACGGGACGCTGACGATCGCGGCCTCGTGGAACACGACGTCGCAGTCGCGGCAGCAGTAGTCGAGCTGCGGCGCGTCGCGCACGTCGGCCTCGACGACCTCCACGCGCCCCTCGAGATGGGCGAGGTTCTCGCGCTTGCCGCTCGTGAAGTTGTCGTAGATGCGGACCGCGTGGCCGTCGGCGACGAGCCGCTCGGCGATGTGCGATCCGATGAACCCGGCACCGCCGGTGACCATGGCCTTCATGCGCGTGACTCTTTCACTTCTTCTTCGCGACCCTCTTCTTGAGCGCGGCGAGCTCCTGGTCGATCTCGCGCTCGCGCTTGATCGCGTCGCGCTTCTCCTGCTCGCGCTGCTTGCGCGCTTCTTCCGCGCGACGGCGCTCGTCCTCGGCGCGCTGGCGGGCCTGGCGCGCTTCGGTCTCCTCCGGGCTCTCCTTCGTGAGGTCGTCGTGGGCTTTCTTGATCGCCTCGCCCGCGATCTCGCCGCCGACCTTCCAGCCGAAGCCCTGCACGATGTACTTGAGCAGGCTCATCGCGACTCATCCTACGCCCGCGAAGCGGCGGCTGCCTCCTCGAGCAGCGACTCGAGCTTCGCGGCACGAGGCGCCCAGCCGTAACGCGCCACGACGAGCTTGCGTGCGGCGGCGGCCTGCCGCGTCCGGGCACCTTCGTCCGCCAGCAACGCGAGCACGGCTTCGGCCATGGCGCTCGCGTCCTCTGCGACGCGCAGGCTCTCGGGCGTGTGGCCCTCGACCCCGCCTGCGGCCGCGACCGTGGTGACCACGGGGACGCCCATCGCCATCGCTTCGAGGATCTTGTTCTGCACACCGCGCGCGACGCGGAGCGGCGCGACACAGACGAGCGCGGACTGCACGGTGGGGCGGATGTCCTCGAGGAAGCCCGTGACCTCGATCTCGCCGGTGCGTGCGAGCGATCTCACCTCTGGTGCGGGGTTGGACCCGGCGATCACGAACACCACGTCGGGGGCGCGTTCGCGTACGCGCGGCAGCACGGCGTCGGCGAACCATCGCGCCGCATCGACGTTCGCGTCGTAGTCCATCGCGCCGAAGAACACGATGCGCCGCGGTCGCGCGTCGTGCGCGGGCGGCGTCACGGGCGCGAACTTCACCGTGTCGACGCCGTTGGGGACGACCTCGATGCGCCCGGACGTCTCGCCGCGCGCGCCGGAGCGGCACACGTCGCGCAGCAACGCGGCCTCGCGCTCCGTGGTCACGAGCGTCGCGAACGCGCGCGAGACGATGCGTCGCTCGACGGCGGCGAGCGTCGCGCCCTCGCGCCGGAACACGAGGCGCTTGGCTTCGGCGACGACGTGCACGATGGCGCGTGCGTGCTCGGTGACGGAGCCGTCGCCCTTCGCGTACGCGTCCCACTTCGCGCTGTCGACGTCGACGAGGTCCATCAGCCAGCGCACGTTGCGCGGCAGCATCTCGGCGTACGGCAGCGTGCTCGACGACTCGAGCACCGCGACGTCGGGCTTCGCGGAGCGGGCAGCGAGCGCGATCTTCGCAGCGAGCGTCGGCGAGAAGAACGCGGGCAGCGTCAGCGGCAGCGGAGTCGCCACGAAGAGCGCCGAGACCGCCTTGCGCAGGCGCAGATCGATGGGCGCGAGCGTCACCGAGGCGAAGCCCGCGTCGAGCAACGCGCGTTCGTGCGCGACGTCGCTCGCGGGCTCAGCCAGCGCGAAGAGGTGCACCTCGTGCTTGCTCGCGAGCGGAACGAGCAAGCCGTGGCTGCGGATCTTCTCGCCCTTGTTGGGAGGGTAGGGGACGCGATGGGTGACGGCGAAGACGCGCATTCATCGGGACTCGTTCTTTCGGGGGAGTCGCAAGAGGGGGGCAAGCTCGTAGCGCGCCCCCCTCTCGCCTCTCCGGGGACGCTGGGGGCGGAGCCCCCGGCAAGAGTCACTCAGCCGAACCCGGGGCGCATCTTGATCACCTTCGCCGGGTTGCCGCCCGCGATGGCGCCCGCGGGGATCGGCTTGACCACGACGCTGCCTGCGGCAATCACGCACTTCGGCCCGATGTCGGCGAGCACCACCGAGCCGTTGCCGATCCACGTGTTCTCGCCGATGGTGACCACCTCGTAGTGGCCGCCCTGCTGCTGGATGGGCGTGTCGGGATCGTCGAAGCCGTGCTGGCCCTTGCCGCTCAGGATGTCGACGTTGCTGCCGATCGTGACGTGATCCTCGAGCCGCACCATGCCGAGGCTGCAGCGCATGCCGATGTACACGGCCTCGCCGATCCACGCGTCGGCGTGCGAGAAGACCGTGCCGTACGAGATGCAGCACGAGTCGGAGCATCGGCGGAGCGCGCGCTGATAGAAGCCCTTGCGCGCGTACTCGCCCGTCAGGCCCGGGATGGCCGCGAGGATCTGCGCGTACGACTGGAGCGCGCGGTCGCGTTTGTCCGCGCCGAGCACGCGCGACTCGGCCTCGTACGCCACCCACAGCGGCATCATCGCGGCGCGCGCGGCCGCGACGATCGATGCCTTGGCAGTCTCTCGGATCGACACGCCGCGGAGACTACTACTGCGCGAGCGTCGTCAGATACCCGGACCCGCCAGCTCCGCGTCCTTCACGGGGAACCATCGCGAGGCGGCGCGCACGGCGTTGGTCGCCGCGCCCAGGCGCAGGTTGTCGCCCACGAGCGTCACGCAGAATCGCTTTCCGCCCGCGCCTTCGGGCTCGCGCACGCGACCGACCCACGCGCGGTCCCGATCGGTCGCGCACGCACGCACGTTCATCGCGGCGCCGTCGCTGCCGGCGACGAAGCGTAGGAAGTGGGCTCCCTCGAGGACCGCTCCGAGATGCGAAGCGTCGGTCGCCTCGCGCAGCCGGACCCACGCGACCTCGTAGTGACCGAGCGCGACGGGGACCCGCGTGGCCTGCGCGGACACGGCGAGATCCCCGCGGACGATCTTGCGCGACTCGAACATGAGCTTGCGCTCCTCCGCCGAGAAGCCGCTCGGGTCGGTTCCGCCGTGGTGCGGGAAGACGTTGCCCGCGTAGCCGTCGGCCGGGAAGCCGCTCCCCAGGCGGTCGCGCAACGCGAACCCGGCGGCGGACGCTTCGAGGAAGTGATCGAGCGCGGCGATGCCCGCGCCGCTCACCGCCTGGTAGGTCGCGACATCGACGTCCTCGATGCCGAAGCGGCGATCGAGCGGACCGAGCACGAGCGCGAGCGGGATCGTGGTGCAGTTCGGGTTCGCCACGAGCCGCTCGCCGTCGGTGACGAGCCGGTCGTTGACGCCGGCGACGATGAGCGGGACCGCAGGGTCGGTTCGATAGACGTTGCTCTTGTCGACGACGCGATAGCCGAGCTCGAGCAGCCGCGGCACGTAACGGCGCGAGTGCTCGTCGTCGAGCGCCACCATCGCGAGGTCGCCCTTCGGAGCCTCGGAGGTGTCGAGCCTTCCGCACCCGTGCACCGAGTACGTCTTGCCGTCGTGCTCGATGGACTGATCGCGCGATGCGAACAGGATCGTCTCTGCGCCAGGCCAGGCGCGCGGGACCAACGTGAGGAGCTCGCGACCGACGAGGCCGGTCGCACCGACGAG
>JADZFZ010000133.1 GCA_020854145.1 Deltaproteobacteria bacterium
GCCCGAACAGGTCCACCTGCGCGCGCGCCGTGCCTTCCGGCGCCGTCCAGTGCAACCATTCCGACAAAACCGCTATGCGGCCACCGAGCGTGCGTTCGAGCGATCGCCGCAGCCGGTCCCACGCGTCCGCGCGCATCGAGTCCAACCAGAGCACGTGGGTGCCTCGCGCGTGTCTCTCCGCCGCAGCTTCGGCCGCGCGTTCCGGCACGTCGCACACGAGCAGCGGACGCCGACCTCCCGACGCCCAGGCCGCCGCCGCGTTGCGGTGGTACGACGCGAGCGCCGAGGCGAAGCGCGCGCGCGCCGGGGCGAGCTCCGCCGCCACCGCCGCACGTTCGCGCTCCTCCATCGCCGCGAGCCGTAGATCGAGCGCCACCACGTGCTCGCGAAAGGCGCGCTCGTAGCCCGCGTAGCTCCGGGGCCCCTCCGCCCCGAGCCCTCGCGCCGTGTGCTCCAGCCACGACCCGCGTGCCCCCTCGGCTCCCGTCGCCGTCGCGGGCCTCGTCGTGGCGGTCGCCACCGCCTCGAGCGCACCGGGCGACGACGGCGGTCGCAGCGAGACCACCGACCCATCGGACGTCACGAGCGTCACCTCGTCCTCGTCGTCCGCGTCGAGCCACGCCTCGAACACCGCCTTCAACGCCCGCCCGCGCGCCGGCGCTTGCGTGAGCGACGCCATCAGCGCTCCCACGTCCCTCGTCACCCTCCGCGCCCTGCGGCCCACCCCACCCTCCTACCACGGGGACAGGATCGACGTATCCAACCGCGCGAGATCACTGCGTCCCTGGGCGAGCAGTTCCAATCCGTTCCGAAGCCGTCCGAAGCCGCGTCGCATCTGGCTTCGCACGACGCGTCGGAGTACGCTGCCGCCCCTGTACGCGTCGAGGTGCCTCCGACGGCACGTCGGTCGCGCGACGGGAAGCGAGCACAGGTCGATGGGGTCCGAGTCGTCCCGCAAGACCATCCGCGTGGTGGCTGCCGTGATGGAGCGTGATGGGCAATACCTCATCACCCAGCGACGTCCGGGTGCGGTGCTGCCGCTCCTCTGGGAGTTCCCGGGCGGCCGCGTCGAAGACGGTGAGGCCGATGCCGAGGCGCTTCGTCGCGAGGTCAAAGAGCGTCTCGATGCGGACATCTCCGTCCGGCAGCTCATCTCCTTCGTGAGCCACCCGTACGAGCACTACACCGTCGACCTCTTCCTCTACGAGTGTCGCCTGCTCTCCGAGAAGCTCGTCGCGCGCGGCGTCAACGCCTACAAATGGGTGACGTCGGCCGAGTTCGACAAATACCCGTTCACGCCCGCCGACGAAGCCTCGATGAACAAGCTCCTCGGCGAGGAGTGACGCTCGCTCGCTCGCGAGCCGCTCGGCGCCGACCGTTCGCCCGAGCGACGTCGAGGCCGCGATCGCGTGCCTCGACGAGCTAGGAAGAAACAGCCCCACCCAAAGGGTGGGGCAGGTGTTTCGTCCCTGCCGGGTCGGCGAAGCCGATGGGCGCTCAGCACGAACGACTCTTCTCACCGCTCAGTCGCCGCGACGTCGCGCGACGGCTCCCCTCGCCACCTCGACGTCGGAGAACAGTCGCGTCGTCGCGCCCACCTGCTGGGCCTGCTCGTGCCCCTTGCCGGCGATCACGACGACGTCTTGCTCGCGCGCGCTGCCGATCGCGACGTCGATCGCGGCGGCCCGATCCGGCTCTCGCGACCAGCTCGCCGCACCCCCCGCCCCTCCGGCGATCTCGTCGAGGATGCGCTCGGGATCCTCGCTCCGCGGGTTGTCGCTCGTCAGCACGACGAGGTCCGCCATCGTGCCCGCGATGCGGCCCATCATCGGTCGCTTGCCGCGGTCGCGATCCCCGCCGCACCCGAACACGCAGATCACGCGTCCGCCAGCTGTCCCCGCGATCGCGCGTGCCGAGCGCAACGTGCCCTCGAGCGCGTCGGGCGTGTGCGCATAGTCGACAACCACGAGGGGCTGCCGCGAAACGACCTCGAAGCGCCCCTCCACGCCTCCGAACGACTCGAGCCCGCGCCGAATCGCCTCGCCCGTGTAGCCGACCGCGTCGGCTGCGAGCGCCGCCGCCAGCGCGTTGTCCGCGTGCACCGCCGACAGCACCGACAGACGCAGCTCGCCTCCGAGCGCGTCGGCCAGCCGTGATGGCACGAGCACCACGCGCGTGCCCTCGCGCGAGACCACGACCTCGCGCGCGGCGAGCTCGATCGGCAGACCCGCCGTCGCCGCCGCCACCGGTCGCGTCGCGTACGCCGACCGTCGCACGCGCCCATCGATCACCTCGTCGAGCAACGCGCTCGCTTCGTCGGCCGCATTGAGCACCGCCACTCCCGTCGGCGGCAGCGCCAGGAACAGCCGCGCCTTCGACGCCAGGTAGTGCTCGGGCGTGCCGTGCCGATCGAGGTGATCGCGCGTCAGGTTGGTGAAGACCGCGACGTCGGGTGGCCATCGTTCGGCGAAGCCCGCGGCCAACGCCTTCGACGTCACCTCGAGCGCGAACGTGCGCGTTCCGGCGTCGAGCGCCGCCGCGACCGTCGCGCGAAACGGCTCCCACCCCGGCCCCGATCCCGTCGCGACGTCGCCGACCCATGCGCCCACGGTGGTCACGCGCGCCGCGATCTCGCCCGCTGCGCCCACGATCGACGCGATCATCGACGTCGTCGTGGTCTTGCCGTTGGTGCCCGTCACGCAGACCGTACGCAGACGCGCGCGGTCGGCCGGGCTGGGCCACCACGCCGTCGTCGCCGACGTCTCGGTCACCTGCGCGGCTCGCGGGCTCGACTGATGCGGCGCCCCTCCTCGGGCTCGGCGTTCGCGACCGACTCGCCGACGCGCTCCTGCGTCAACCCGCGTGCACCCGAGAGTCGCTCCTCCGCGTGTGGATCCGCGCTTCGCGCGACCGACTCCGCATGCGCCCGATCCACGGGGCGCGACTCGCTCAAGGGATGCGCGCTGCCGGGCCGTCCGGTCGCGAGGGTCCGACCTTCGCCCGGCGGCACGACGACACGCTCGATCGCGCGTGCCTGCTCGATGGGCTCGAACCACGCCGCCACGCGTGCGGGCATCACGTCCTGCAGCTCGCGCCGGCTCGCCGGGCTCATCGACTCACCCAGCACCGCACAGACGACCAATGCCTCCTCGCGCGCACGCCCGCGCCTCGACCCGCCGAGCTCCGCGACTCGTTCGTCGAGCTCGACCGCGAGAGGCAACGCGCGCGGTCGGGGTGGGCTCACGAGCACCGCACCGAGACTCTCGTCGAGCGCGCGTGCGAGCGTCGTGGCTTCGTCCCTCGAGAGGATGTCCGACAGCGCCTCGAGCGTGTGGCGCAGGCTCGTCTCCGCCGCGTCGATGCTCGACCCCGTCCGCTCGGCGATCGCCTCCACGATCAATCTCCGCTGCACCATGATCCTCTGCTCAGGCACGAGCCGTACCTCCCCGTGACCTGCATGGCGAGGCCCGGGGCACCGCGAAAATCGTTCGCCCGGAGCGCTCGCCGCGCACCGAAGCTGCCTCACGGCCGGATCTCGGGGCGAAAGCTCTTCGCCGCGCCGCAGGCTCGCGCTTGCGTCGTCGCAGCCGGAGCGGCGCCGGCACGCACATTGATATTGCCGGGGGGCACGCGCTGGTACACCACTGCCGGGCGAATCCGAGCGAGCCTGCTGCCCGCGGCAGCGGGCGCCGGCGAAGTCGCAACAATCCCGAGCCAGAGTGAAGGGCGTGAAAAGGAGATGACCATGCGAATCGATCGTGGAGGTTTCTTGGCGGCGCTTCTGGCGCTCGGCGCGTTCAGCGCGGGATGTGGCGACGACGCGGAGACGGAGACGCCGGACACGGAGGAGACGGCAGGCTCGGAGACGGACACGCCCGCAGGCGACGATCACACGGGCTCCTCCGGGGAGACCGCGACGGCGACGTCGGAGCCGACCGCGCCGCCCGAGGAGCCTGCCAGCACCGAAGAGCCGGCGACGCCGCCTACCGAAGAGTGAAGGTGTCGGCGCGCGCGACGGTTCTGCTGCTCGTCGCAGCACGACTCGTCGCCGCGGAGCCGACCGCGCTCGCGCAGGTCGCGCCGTCCCCCGAGGCCGAGATCCCCGTCTGGCGCAACGGCCGGATCGACGGCGCGACCCGTGCCCGCGACGCTGCCGGCCGACGTCTGCTCGTGCTCGACCTCGGCGACGCCTGGACCCCGCGACTCTTCGCGGGCGGGCCCGATCGCGCAGGCCGTCCACGCGCGTCGTCCTATGGCCCGACCTTCGTCGCGCTCGCACGCGAGCAGTTCGAAGCGGACACGAGCGGCCGCGCTCGCCGCGACCGCTACCTCGAGCCCTACGGGATCCCGCCGGCGCTCTCGGTCCTGCGCAGACGCCTGACCGAGTCGCTGGCGCGCCCTTGCGCCGCGAGGCTCGACTTCGGCGTGCTGCGCGCCTTCTCGGGCCTCCCGCTCGACGAAGGCGAGGTGCGCCACACCGAGTCGTCGGACGTCCCCGAGCGGTTCCTCCAGTCGCTGCTCCTGCGCCAGGCCGCGTTCGGTCCCGCGCGCGTGGGGCTCGCCGATCTGCCGCCGATCGATCGCCGCCTCCTGGCGCTTCACCATCGCTGGTCGCGCACGCACAGCGCGGTCGCCGCCGTGCAGAGCCGCCTCGTCTGCGACGGCCACCTCAGAACGCGCTTCGTCCCGGCATCCTTCGACGATCCGACGCGCAACGCGCTCGCGGAGATGGAGCGCCGCCACCGCATCTACGCGCTCGGACGGCTCACCGGACCGACGCTCGAGGCGCTGCGCACGCCGCCCGCGGAGCTCGAGCGCCGCGCCGTGGTCCGCGTGCTCACCGAACGCGCAATGTCGGCAGCCGGCATCATCGAGGACGCCACCGTCACCACGACGCTCGATGGTTGGCCACGCACGTACTGGGACGCCTTCGGCGACGCCGCGCCCATGCGCGACCTGGAGCGCGAGATGTCGGAGCGCGTCGTCGCGAGCTTCGGCCTCGAGACCCCCGGGTCGGCCGCGCGATGGCTCGACTCGCTGGGCGACCTCGCCACGGACGGCCCCCGGTGGGTCGCGATCGAAGCGCTCGAGCTGCCGCCTTACTACGCGCCCGAGATGGACCTCTTCGTCGTGATCGATCGCGGCGACGTCTCCTACGACCCGCCCTTCGACGCGCAGGGCAGGCTCGTGGCTCCCGCGCTCGAGCGACGTCCCACGCTGTCGCTGCACGTGCGCTGGCTCGGCCAGGAGATCCTGCTGGCCCGCTACCCGACGACCATCGGCGGTTGGCGAATCGAGTCGAGCGCGGACGGGGAGCGTTGGCGCTACTACGAGTCACCGAGCGGCCCCGCGGTCTGGGAGCGCATCGTCTCCGCTCCGGTGTGGCTGCCGCCGCCGGCCACGCCCGCACGCGACCTCGTCACCCAGTATCGCGTCGACGAGACCACCGGCACACCCGTGCGCGAGGTGCGTCGTTACCTGCTCGGTCCGGGGTACGCCTCCGCCTACGGTCTGGTCGCGGCCTACCATCGCAGCGCCACGCGACGCCCGGACGGCACGCTCGTGGCGGGCGCCGATCGCGGCGTGCGCACCCACGGCTCGGTCGACTACACGAGCATCTGGCAGCGCGCCTCGCACGGGTGCCACCGCCTCCACAACCACCTGGCGATCCGCCTCTTCGAGACCGTGCTGGCGCGCCGGCCCCACCGCCGCGTCGGCGAGTCGCCGCTCTCGTTCCGTACGAACGTCGACGTCGATGGCGTCGACACCGAGCTCCGCGTGACACGCAGCGGTTACGTGTTCGAGCTCGATCGTCCGCTCGAGATCAACGTGTTGCCCGGCCGAGTGCGCGGCACGCTGCGCTCCGCGCCCGCCGAGACGGTCCCGGTCTTGACCGAGCCCTCGGGCTGACCGCGCGAGCGGGGATGGAGGGTGTGATCGCGCCAGCGACGGGCGTGTAATCGCTGGCAGGCTGTGCTCATCATCGGCACATGGACATCGGTTCCGCACTGGTCGCGGAGGCACGGGAGAGCTGGACGCCGTGGATAGTCCTGACCGCGGTGGTGTCGGTGCTCGTCGTGGACCGCCACCGCGACCACGGCCGGCGCAGCGTCCGAACGACGCTCGTCCTGGTGGTCGTGCACCTGTTGCTTCTCGTCGCGGCGGGCGCGGTCCGCGCCTACTCGGGCAGCCCCCATCGCGACCTGCGGCTCACGTGCGTGCTGACGGGCGCCCTCTGCGCAGTGATCGCCGTCGGCGGCTTCGTGTTCCAGGGTGTCCTCCCTCGTCTCCACGTCCGCTCGCCGCGCATCCTGCAAGACGTCGCGGTCGTCGTCGTCGGCTCGGTCACGGCGCTCGTCGTCGCGTCGCGCGCCGGTCTCGATCTCTCGAGCATCGTCGCGACCTCCGCGGTCCTCACGGCCGTCATCGGTCTGTCGCTCCAGGACACGCTCGGCAACATCGTCGGCGGCGTGGCTCTGCAGACCGACGACTCGCTCAACGTCGGCGACTGGGTGCGCGTCGGCGACGTCAGCGGACGCATCGTCGACATGCGGTGGCGCTACACCGCGATCGAGACGCGGAACTGGGAGACGGTCGTCATCCCCAACTCCACGCTCGTCAAGACCCAGGTGGTGGTGCTCGGCCGACGGCAAGGCAAGCCACTGCAGTGGAGGCGGTGGGTCTGGTTCAACGTCGACTACCGTTTCCCGCCCTCCGACGTGATCGAGGCCGTCGATCGTGGGCTCCAGAAGGCAGCCATCCCCAACGTCGCGCTCGAGCCCGCCGCGCACGCGATCCTGATGGACTTCGCCGACAGCTGGGGCCGTTACGCGGTCCGGTACTGGCTGACCGACATCGCGCTCGACGACCCCACCGACAGCGCCGTGCGCCAGCGCATCTACTTCGCGCTCAAGCGCGCGGGCATCGCGCTGTCCATCCCCGCGCACGCGGTCTTCGTCACGGAAGAGAGCCGCGAGCGCGTGGCCGAGAAGATGCGCGAGGACGCCGATCGTCGCCTGGCTGCGATCACGAGCCTGCCGCTCTTCAAGGACCTCGCGGAGGAGGAGCGCGTCGCGCTGGCCAGCTCGCTGCGGTATGCCCCCTTCGCCCGAGGAGAAGCGCTCACCGTGCAGGGCGCCAAGGCGCACTGGCTCTACATCGTGACGCGAGGCGAGTGCGCGGTTCGCATCCGCGTGGGCGACGACGAGCGCGAGGTCGCACGCATCGGCGCGGGGCAGTTCTTCGGCGAGATGTCGCTGCTCACGGGCGCAGAGCGTTCCGCGACCGTGGTCGCGACGACCGACGTCGAGTGCTGGCGGCTCGACCGGTCGGCCTTCTCCGCGCTGCTCGCCCAGCGCCCGCACCTCGCCGACGTCGTCGCCGGTGAGCTGGCCCGCCGACAAGACGAGCTCGAGGACGTGAAGGAGCACCTCGGCGCCGAAGCCCGTGCTCGCCGCATGGCCTCCCAGAAGCAGCATTTCGCGAGCCGCATTCGAGCCTTCTTCGGCCTCGAGACCGCCCCCACCGAAGAGTGATCCGCGCGAAACGCCTTCGCCGTCACGCAAGCCTTTCGCGGATCGGCGCTGCCACTGCGTCGCGATGCGCTCTCGATACGCCGATCGTCGGGCCCGCTCCGCGGCACGCGCGTTGCGATTCTACCGATCGGGCCACGCGCTGGAGGACGCCATGCAACGCATCGAAGAGAACCTCAGGACCGTGGAGAAGCTGTTTCGCGATCTCGCGACCGGCGACCTGGACGCGATGATGAACGACTTCGACGACGCTGCGGTGTGGGACTACCCGCAGGGGACGCCGATCTCGGGTAAACACGCCGGCAAGCCGGCCATCCGCAAGCTGTTCGGCATGCTGCGCGACACCTACTCGGGCGGCATCGAGATCCAGCGGCTGACCCTCCGCGCCGCCGACGACTGCGTCTTCGCGGAGTACGGCTGGATCGGCAGCCGACCGGACGGCACCAAGCATCGCGACCACTTCCTGACCCTCTTCCAGATCTCGTTCGGCAAGATCACCGCCGTGCGGCAGTTCGCGATGGGCGTTGCGCGCTGACCCGCGGGACCCGCCGTGCAGGCGCGGAACGCGCCGGAAAGACCAACATGATCGCCAGCGACGTCATGACGCGTCACCCCGTGGTGGCATCCTCCGAAGCCAGCGTGGGCGAGGTGCTCGAGATCCTCCGGACCATGGAGTTCCGGCACCTGCCGATCGTGGATGGCAACGAGCTCGTCGGGATCGTGAGCGATCGCGACCTGCGCGGGCTGGCTCTGACGCTCGCCGTCGACGAGGACGCGCTGACGCACCTGAAGGCACGGCTGGCCGCCCCGATCGCCGACCTGATGAGCACGGACGTGGTCTCCGTCGCCCCCGAGGACGAGATTGGCGAGGTCATCGATCTGATGATCGAGCACCGGGTCGGTGCCATCCCGGTGGTGGACGAGTCCTCGGGCGATCTCGTCGGCATCGTCAGCTACATCGACGTCCTGCGCGAGACGCGCGGCGCCCTCGAGTGACCACCGGCAGACCCTCGGGTCGACCGCCTGGGGGTTGTCTCACAAGCCTCGTGCATCGGGGCGTGACCTGCCCCGCGGCCTGCTAGAACACGGCGCGATGTCCCGACTGCACGCCGTCCTCACCGCCACCGCCGTCCTCGCTGCGCTCTCCGTCCAGACGGGCTGCGACAGCGCACCTCCTGCTCGCGCCTCCGTCGAGCCGCTCGCGAGCGCGACCGACAACACCGCCGCCGCGGCTCGCCCCGGAGCTTCGTCCGCCGCGGCCGGCAACGGCGAGACGTGGTCGTGCCCACACCCGGGCAACGCCGCGGCGCAGCCCGAGCGCCCGCGCGACCCTCGCGCTCCCGTCGCCACGCGAACCGACGGTACCCGCGTCTTCGGGCGCGAAGGGGCGTTGACCTCCAGCGTCGCGCTGCCCGAGATCCTGGGTGAGCCTTCGCGCTTCGCCGGTCAGACCGTCAAGACCACCGGCGTGGTGCGACAGGTCTGCCAGCGCATGGGTTGCTGGATGGAGCTGGCGGCCGAAGGCTCCCAGGCGCGACCCGTGTTCGTGCGCATGGCCGGCCACGCGTTCCTCCTGCCGCGCGACGTGGTCGGTCGACGCGCCACCGCCGAAGGCCGCATCGCCGTCCGGCCGCTCTCGCCGAACGAGATCGCGCACTACAACAGCGAAGGCGCCTCGCTCGCCGAGGGCGCGACGACCGTCGAGCTCGAGGCGACCACCGTCGAGATCCTTCCCGCCTCCGACGCCCGCCCGGCCGAGGGCTGATCCTCGAGAGCGTCGTGGACGACGCGTCCTCCTCGTCGTCGTGCCCGACCTGCGGGACTTCGTTGTCGCCGGGCGCGTTTCGATGCCCCGGCTGCGGCCGTGTCCTCGGCGAGGCCAACCGCTGCCCGAGCTGCAACGCGATCGCAGGTGTGCTCAAACGCGGCCCTTGGCACGTCTGCGCGGCGTGCGGAGCGCGTCGCGACCTTCCGCCGGGCACCGTCGTTCTGCAGGATCTGCGTGGCGGCGCGCGCCTCTCGTCCGTACCTCCCGAGCCCACGCCCCCTGCCCCGCGAGCGCAGGAGCCGCAAAGCGCCGCCCCGGCCCCTGCGACCGGTACGGCGCTCGCCGCCGCCGGCACGGGAGGCGGTCTGGCTCTGACGCGACGCGAAGGGCTCGTGGGCCGCGGCAGCGCGATCGCGTGGCGCACCTTCGGAGGCCTGTCGATCGCAGCCGCCATCCTCGGCGGCGCCGTGCTCGCCCTCGTGATCCCTGGCATCAGCGGCATCATCGCCGCCGGGCTCGCGAGCCTGCTCGGGCTCGGCACCGGCGCGCTCGCGTTCGGTGCTGCGCGCAAGGGCGACCGAGCCGCCGCCCGAGCGCGCCGCGCGAGCCTGGAGCAAGCGGTGATCGCCGCGGCCGCCGCGAGCGACGGCAACATCACGGCCACCGAGGCCGCCGTGGCGCTCGGCATCCCGCTCGCCGAGGCCGACGCTTTGCTGTCGTCGATGGCCGACGGCTCGCGCATCGCCGCCGAGATCGACCCCGACGGCATCGTGCGCTTCGAGCTCCGGGAGCTGCGTGCGCGTCGGCCCGCTCCTCACGTCCGCGTCGAAGCCGCCGCAGGCCCCGAGCCGGTGGCCGAGGACGCCGAAGCCGAGCTCGTCACGAGGTCCGAGAAGGAACGGACGCGCGAGCAGCGGTGACGACGCCTTCGGAAGATCGAAGTCGTCTCACGCAGGTGCGATCCAGGGCAGCGCCATGAGCGCCGCCGTCGCGGTCGTTCCGACCATCCAGACCAGCGACCGCGCGGTCCCGATGCCGGCGACGTAGAGGAACGGGTAGATCGTCCTCGCGCCCACGTGCACGAGCGCCAGGATCGTGGCCCAGGTCGGATCGGCTCCGGCCACGTGCGCGACGAGCACCGCGGCGGCGAAGGGCGCGAAGGCCTCGAACGCGTTGGCGTGCGCCGCGCTCGCGCGCTTGGCCCATGGAGCCGTCAGTCGCGCCTGCTGCTCGCGCGGGTCGCGGTTGTCGTAGCCCTTCTCGTCGCGGCTCTGCGCGACCACCACGAAGACGCGCGGCAAGAACACGAGCGCGTACGCCACCAGGATGCAGGTCAGCGGGATCGTCATCGCCCGGCATCGTACGCCGCGCTTTCGCGCTTCGTTACGCCTGCCGTCGCGTAGACTCCGCACCGATGCCGAAGGTCGCGTCGTCGCTCACCGAGGAGCGCACGATGCTCGCGGATCCCGTGAGCGGGACGAAGGTGTGCCGCGTCTGCGGCGGCACGTTCCCGGCCGACTTCGTCGTGTGCCCGAAGGACGCCACTCCGCTCGCCGAGAGCAACACGGTCGACCCGCTGCTCGGTGCGACGCTCGGCGGCACCTACCGGATCGTGTCGATGCTCGGCGGCGGCGCGATGGGTCGCGTCTACGAAGCGGAGCACACCCGCATCGATCGTCGCTACGCCGTCAAGGTCATCCAGGAGCTCTACGCGCAGGTCACCGACGTCGTGGAGCGCTTCAAGCGCGAGGCGCGGGCGCTCTCGCGCATCCAATCGGATCACGTCGTGGATGTCGTCGACGTGCTCACGACCCCCGACGGCCGACCGGCCATCGTGGCCGAGCTCCTCGTGGGGGAGGATCTGCAGGCCTGCCTCGACCGCGAGGGCAAGCTCTCGCTCGCCACCGCGGTGCCCATCGCGCGGCAGATCTGCGCCGGCCTCGCAGCGGCGCACGCGCTCGGCGTGGTGCACCGCGATCTCAAGCCGTCCAACGTGTTCCTCGCCAAGGCGCGTCCGGGCAGCAAGGACGTCGCCGACGCCGAGACCGTCGCGAAGATCCTCGACTTCGGCGTCGCCAAGCTCGCCGACGACCCGCAGCTCACCAAGACGGGCGCGGTCGTCGGAACACCGATGTACATGGCGCCCGAGCAGGCGCGTGGGTCGTCTGTCGTCGATGCGCGCGTCGATGTCTACTCGGCGGGCGCTGTGCTCTACCGGATGTTGACGGGCCACTCGCCGTACGAGGGCGACGATCCGGGCGTCACCCTGCACCGCGTGCTCGAAGAGGATCCTCCTCGCCCGCGCACGCACGACAAGTCGATCCCCGACGCGCTCGAGGTCGTCATCCAGAACGCGATGGCGCGCGACCCCCGCACGCGCACACGCAGCGTCACCGAGCTCGACCGACAGCTCGCACCCTTCGACGTTCGCGGTGCCGCCGCGATCGTCGGTGCGGGCGCGGGCCCCGAAGAGGCGGCCGCGTCGATCCAGCAAGCGGTCGAAGACGCTGGCCGGCTCGCGCGGATCGCCCGGCCGGTCGCCGTGGCGCTCGGCGTGCCCGTCGGTGTCGCAGCCGGCGTCAGCACGGCCGCGGTCATCGGCTCGCTCGTCACCGCGGCCAACGCCGGCTCGGCGCTCAGCCCGACCGAACGCGTGCTCGTTCTCCTGCCGTCCGGCGCGCTCGCGGGAGTTGCGCTTTTTGCTTATGTACGAGCGCTGCGCGCCTCCTGGCGAGCCACGCCGTCCGTGCAGCGGCTGATCCGCCGCGTCGGCGGCGCGCTGTCGTTCTTCACGGGTGCGCTCGGGCTCTTCGAGCTCGCCATCCGGACCTACGACGCCTTCGCCGGTTCCACCTTCTCCCATTCCACGGGAATTGCAGTCGCGCGCATCGGGTTGGCAGCCGCCATCGGCGGGCTAGGCCTCTGGTTGCGGCGAAGGTGAAGCGCGTGGGATCCTGTGCGCTGCAGCAAGCCGTTCTCCGACGACGAACGACCGAATGACTTCCACCTCGAGGCGATTTCCCATGCGAAGACTCGCACTTCTTGCTGCTCTAGCGATTTCCTCCACGGCATGCGGTGGCGGGCTGCAGCTCGCGCTCATCCGCGGCGCCCACCAGCGGCCCAGCAACGTCGCCGTCTTCTTCTCCGTCGACGACGGCGAGGGCAACCCCGTGCCTGGTCTGCAAGCGCAGGACTTCCGCATCTACGAAGACGGCGAGCTCGTGAGCGTGCACGAGAGCCGCCAGACGATCGTGGCGCAAGAGGTCGCGGCCGAGCACCTGACCTTGCTGCTCGTGGACATGAGCGCCAGCGTCACCGAGAGCGACCAGGCGGCGCTGGTCGACTCGGCCGTCTCGCAGTTCACGACCAGCCTCGGCGCGCAGCAGCGGATCGGGATCTACGCCTTCGACGGTGCGGCAGAGCTGCACCCCGTCTCGCCCTTCGCACGGCCCGGTCAACAGCCACGTGGCGCCGGCCGTCTCACCGGCTTTCGCAGCCGCGACCCCTCGACGAACCTGCACGGCGCCATCGTCCTCGCCCTCGAGGAGCTCCGCGCCGCGATGGATGCATCACGCGCCCAGCTCCGTTTCGGCAGCCTGGTGGTCTTCACCGACGGCACCGATCGCGCGGCGCGCGTCTCGTGGGGAGACATGATCTCGGCGGTCGATGGCTCCGAGGTCGACGTCTTCGCGATCGGTCTCGGCTCCGAGATGGACGAGAGCATGCTCGAGGACATCGGTCGCAGCGGTTACGTCCGCGCCACCGATGCGGCCGCGCTCGCGCAAGCGTTCCAGAGCATCGGCGAGCGCATCACCGGCTACATGCAGCGCTATTACCTGCTGAGCTACTGCAGCCCGGCGCGCGCGGGTACGCACGAGGTCACCATCGAGGCGATCCGCGGGGAGGAGAACGGCTTCCTCAGCTACACGTTCGAAGCCGACGGCTTCGGCCCGACCTGCGATCCGAATCGCCCGCCCCCGTTCGACACGTCGCGCGTGCCGGTCGATCAGGAGGGTGGCGGCGAGGTGGAGGCCGGCGCATCCGCGGCCGCGCCGGCGCGCCCCCGTCGCCCTCGACCGCGGCGTGTCGGCGTCAGCGTGCAAGCGGGTGCGCAGGTGGGCGGCGGCGGCGGCGACCCCGAGCTCGGCGATCAGTAGGGGCGACGGCGAGCCCGGCTCCGACGGCCTCGTTGCCGCAGCCGAGCGCTGGCACTAGAAAGACGCGGCATGTCGGAGGCGCCGACACGGGGGGCGCCCGGTCCCGAGAGCGGGGCCACGTCGGCATCGCCACCAGCGCCGGCCCGCCATCCGGCCGAGCTGCAGATCGTGCTCCTCATCGCCGGGGTGCAGTTCGTCAACATCCTCGATTTCGTGATGGTGAGCCCGCTCGGCCCCGAGCTCGCGGAGCAGCTCGCGATCCCGACCTCGCACCTCGGCTTCGTCGGCGGCAGCTACACGGCGGCCGCGGCGGTCTCGGGCCTCGCCGGTGCGTTCGTCCTCGATCGATTCGACCGTCGGCCCGCGCTCACGCTCTGCATGATCGGGCTCGTGCTCGGCACGGCCGCCGGCGCGCTCGCCACGGGCTTCGGAACGTTGCTCGCCGCGCGCGTGCTCGCGGGCTTCTTCGGCGGCCCCGCGACGAGCCTCGCGCTCTCGGTGATCTCCGACATCATCCCCGCGGAGCGTCGAGGTCGCGCGATGGGCGCGGTGATGGCGGCCTTCTCGGTGGCGAGCGTCCTCGGCGTCCCCGCAGGCCTCGTGCTCGCGCAGCTCGGCGGGTGGCGGCTGCCGTTCGTCGGCGTCGCGGCCCTCGGCGCCGTGGCCGCGCTCGCGATCTGGCTCGTCCTGCCCTCGATGACGGGTCACCAGCGGAGCGCGCCGACCACGAGCCCTCTGGCCGCCATGCTCGATCTCGTGCGCCGCCCGACGGTCGTCCTCTCGTACGCCATGACGGTGACCACGACGATGGGCGCGTTCGCGCTCATCCCGAACCTCGCGGCCTACTTCCAGTACAACCTCCATTTCCCGCGCCAGGATCTCTGGATCCTCTACGGGATCGGAGGTGTGACGAGCTTCGCGGCCGTACGCCTCTTCGGCTTCGCCGTGGACCGCGTCGGAGCCTTTCACGTCGGGCTCGTGGGCAGCGTCGTGCTCGCGGCGGTCCTCTACCTCGGCTACGTGTCCGATCCGCCGGCCATCCCGATCCTCGTGATGTTCGTCGGCTTCATGCTCGCGATGTCCACGCGCAACGTGGCCTACCAGACGCTGACGTCGAGGGTGCCGAATCCCGACGAGCGGGCGCAGTTCATGTCGCTCCAGAGCGCGCTGCAGCACGTGGCGTCCGCGATCGGCGCGTTCGCGTCGTCGCAGGTGCTCTCGGAGCGCGCCGACCACTCGCTCGTCGGTCTGCAGGCGGTGGCGCTCTTCTCGCTCGTGCTGACGGCGACGTTGCCGCTGTTCATGTGGCTCGTGGAACGCCGCCTCCGTGCACCCTCCGTCGCGGCGGCCGTGCGGACCTTCTGACCGACAAGGTTGTTGCCACGACCTCTCGCCGGGCGTGGAGAGGCGACGACACTTCTGCGATTCGCCCACGAAATGCCGGCGCCAGCGCGCGGCACGGTCCGTGATTCGTCTCCGAGACATGAGTTGATACGGCGAGCTTCGCTTATCGCACGAGCTGAATCGATCGTACGAGACCCGGTGCGGGACACCCGCACACACTCCAACTCCTCCGTCTCGCACCGGGTCCTCGACGATCGAGTGCCGGCTGGCGTGGGCCGATTCAATCGTCGGTGCTGCCGCGGTCCGCATTCGGGACCGCCGCGGCCATCAATTCCTCGAAATGGCTGGGTGGCAATGCCGACGCGAGATCGAGCTCGAAATCGGGCACCGCTGCCGGCTTCTCGAGCTTCGCGACGAGCTCGCGAATCTCGCGATCGGCCAATCCCGCCGCCAGCAGGTCGCCTCTCTGGAGGCGTCCGACCTGGCCTTCGAGGCTCCCGTCCTCGTGCGCGGAGACGAGCTTTCGCAGGACGTCGAGCTCCATGCGCGACAATCGGGCGCCGGCGACGTCGTAGTCGATCCACGCCTCGTACGAGAGCGGCGCGACGCGCTTGAGCATTCCCGCGATCACGCGGCCGAACTCCCGAATCTCCCATTGGGCGTGCGCGTCCACGCGCAGCGTCAAGAAATGGAGCAGATTGTGGAGATCGATCTTCCAGTACCACTGGGTATAGGTCGAGAGCGGCAGATCGATCCGGGCAATCTCCCGCGCCATCTCGTGCGCGGTCATCCATTCGTAGGCTTCGACGGTCGCGCCGCGGAGCCGACGCCATCGGTCGAGCGCCTCGGCCTGCTCCGACGCGGAGAGTCCCTCCTCGGACCGTCCCTGGTTGTTCTTCCGGCTCTGCTTCAGGATCTGCTCGCTCGACGGTTCGTAGAACAACATCGGCACGAGCGAGTAGCGGCCCGAGACCTCGTTGACGCTCGCGGTGCGGTGTCGAATCCACTGCCGCGCCACGAAGACGGGCATCGAGCAATGCAGCTTCACCTCGACCATCTCGCTCGGCGTCGTGTGCTTGTGCCGTCGGAGATACCGGAGCAGCCCGCGCGTCAGGCTCTGTTTGCGCGTGCCGTGGCCGTAGCTGACGCGCGCCGCGCGCTCGATGCACGCGTCGGTTCCCATGTAATCGACCAGCGCGACGAACCCGTGATCGAGCACGGGGAAATAGAGCCCGAGGATCTCCTCGGCTCCTGCGGAGATCGGGCGTCGCGTGGAATGTCCGGAGGGTTCGGCCGTCGTGCTCACGGCGGGCGAGGCTACTCCACCCGCGACGACCTTCCACCTCGAAGGCCGCGGACCTCGACGACTCCGTCGCGCGTCTCGACCGAGCCGTCGCCGAGCTGTCCTTCGCGGTTGGCGCCCCAGCAGACGATGCCCCCGCGCGCACGCAGCGCGCACGTGTGCTGGCTGCCGGGCGAGACCATCACGACGTCGCGCACGGCCGACAGACCCGACACGGCCACGGGCGTGCGCTCGGCCCAGTAATCGTCGAACGCGCGTCGCGACGGATCGACCTGGCCGCGGTGGTTTCGCCCCCAGCACCGCACCTGCGTGCCAGGCAGGAGCGCGCACGTGTGCTCTTTCCCGGCGGCGATCGCCAGCGCACCGCGCACGTCGGACACGGGCGTCGGCTCTTCCACGATGCCCGCCACGCCCAGCCCCACCATGCCCCAGACGTCCTCGCCCCAGCAGCGGACCTCGGCTCCGGCGACGAGCACGCACTGGTGCGCGTCTCCCATCGCGATCTGACGGACGTTCGCGAGCGCGAGCGGCGTCACGTGGGAGTCCCCGGCGAGCCAACACGCCACGTCGCCGCCGTCGGTCCGAGCGCACGCGCGCGGCCCCGCGACGTCGACCTCCACGATGCCCCTCGCTCCCCGGAGCACCTCCGCGTCTCGGCCGCGCGAGACGTTCACCAGGGTGCCGTCGCCGCGCGCCGCGACGACGAGCTCGTCGGACACTGCGACCGTGACCGCATCGTCGACGCCGCTCACGCGCGCGGCCGGCGAGACCGCGCCGTCCCAGCACCAGACCGTCCCGCCCGAGCGTACGGCGCAGCTCCGATCGCCTCCGGCCGCGAGGGCGATCGCGTCGTGCAGCCCGGGCACCTCGCGCGGGGCGCCGTCGCCCGAACCCCATCCGACCACGCGGCCGCTCGACATCAACGCGCACGTGTGCGCGCGACCCGAGGCCACCTCGACGACCGTCTCGCATCGCGGTCCGAGACACGGTGCCGGAGGTGCGAACGTGCGCCCCGCCGTGTCGACGCGTCGAGGGGTGATGACGATCTCGGGCTCGCTCCGCACGGGCTCGGGCGTCTCGTCGAGCGCGCAGCCCGCGCCCAGGACCATCGCGACCGCGACCGCAGTGAGACCGAAGGAGTGCTGTTCTTCCCGCATTTGAGGGCCTTGTCGGCAACCCCCGTCGCGAGTTCACGCCTCGCGCGAGATCGACCGTCGATTCATCACCCCTCACCCCGACCCTCTCCCGAGTGGAGAGGGGGAGTTGCCGCGTTTCGCGCCCCTCGTAGCGGCATTCTCGGAATCGGCAACCCGGCCTCATCTACGATCGCGGGCCCACGCTCCTGCCCTCCGGATCAGCCACCAGGCGGCCCTCGCGCGCCGCGACGATCGGGGAGGCTCGAGCCCGGCGGGCGTCTCGACGAATGCGTCGAGCCATCGCTCGACGGGGGGTCTCCGAACGACCCCCGCGAGATCGAACAACGACAAGCTGTCGATCCCCGCTGCGCGCGCGATGGAGACGTCGTGCGCCAGCTCGTCCACCGACCGGTAGACCGGCTCGTGCCCGAGGGCTCCCGTCGAGACCGCGCCGAGCGCGACGGAGGTACGGCTGCCGAAACGGTCCTTCGCGCGCAGCGCGAGTGCGTGCAACAACGCACACGCGGCGGCCCGGGTGATCATCCCGCGCGAGTACCCCTCGAGCAACGACGTGTAGAGCATCACCTCGACGCGCTCGAACCCGACGCCATCGACGGGGGTGCCGAGCAGTCGCTGCCAACCCGCGCGACCTTCGTCCGCCTCCTCGTCGGCGAGCACCAGCGGCACGACCGCCGCGGTCACCGACAGGCCCATGCCGCCGAGCCCCTCGACCAGCTGCCGGAATCGCTCTCCTGCGTCGAGCTTGCGCGCGGCCACGGCGGGCGCGGGGCGTAACCTCTCGACCCACCTGCGCACCGCCCAGATGGGCGGCTCGAGGTCGACGACCATCTCGTCCGGCGCGAGCCCCTCGCCCGACAGACGCTCCGCCACCTCGCACGCGAAGCCGGCGAATCGCTCGACGTTCTCGGCGTTGGCCCATCGCCCCTCCGCGTCGCCCAACATGGGCCACAGGCCGACGCGCACGCCCGCCTCGCGGCACGCGGCCACGAGCCTCGGCGTACCGGCGAGCGTCCAGGGCCGCACGGCCACGAGCAGATCGACGTCTCGTGCGTGGAGCGCCGCGAGCAGGTCGGGTCGCGCCACCTCGTCCAGCGGCAGCTCCTCGGACCACACCCTGCGTGCGGGTCCCGGCGACGTGCTCAGGGGAAGCACGTCTGGATCAGGTCTTCACACACGAACTCGCGCTGCAGCGGCGAGGCGCAACGCGCGAAGTACATCCACTCGTCGGGGCAGCGATCCTCGGCGCACGCGTCGACGTTGTCCGACTCGCGGCACTCCGGCCAAGCCTCGCAACAATCGAGCGCCGCCCACGCAGCGCCGCACCCGCGCGTCACGTAGCAGTAGTTCGCGTTGATCTGGATGCACCGGAAGCACCCCGTGCCGTCGGGGTCCGCGGCGATGCACGCGTCGTAGCAGCGGGTGAACCCGGTGCCCGGCCGGCAACCCTGCAGGCACGCGAGCGTGTCGTCGCCGCACGCGGGAGTGAGGTGCGGCGCGAGCGGTCGCGTGCCGACGTCCTCGCACTCCGCGGCGTCGAACGGGATCTCGTTCGCGTCGAACGGTCCGGCGTCGGTCGGTGCCACCACCTCGTCCTCGCACGCCCCGAAGAGGATCACGACAAGCGCCACGAAGGCCGAGCTCACACGCCGCTGCATCCGTCCATCATAGCCGCCTCGTGGCGCGACACGGCTGCCGAGCCGTCGTGGGACGGTGTAGGCTCGCGCGCGGAACGGAGGCGCAGCGTGAAGATCCTCTACGGCGTCGTCGGTGAAGGCATGGGGCACGCGATCCGCTCGCGCGTCGTGCTCGACCACCTCGTGGCACACGGTCACGAGGTCTCGATCATGGCGTCGGGCCGCGCCGTCGACTTCCTGCAGAAGCGATTCGCGGACGTCAATCGCATCCACGGCTTCCACATGATCACCGAGGAGAACCGCGTACGTCGCGGCAAGACGCTCTGGTCCAACGTGCTGCAGGGCATCACGGGCGTGCCGCGCAACATCGGTGTCTACTTCGACAATCTCGACGGCTTCCGCCCGGACATCGTGATCAGCGACTTCGAGTCCTGGACGTATCTCTACGCGAAGGCCCATTCGCTTCCCGTGATCTCCATCGACAACATGCAGATCATCAATCGCTGCATGCACGACGACGAGATCATCGGAGACGACCGCGCGACCTTCGAGCTCACGCGCGCCTTCGTCAAAGCGAAGCTGCCCTTCTGCGACCACTATCTGATTGCCACGTTCTTCCATCCGCCGCTCCGGAAGGAGCGAACCACGCTCCTGCCGCCGATCCTCCGTCCGGAGATCCTCGCGGCGACGCGGACGCGCGGCGACCACCTGCTCGTCTACCAGACCGCCGAAGGCAACACCGCGCTCGCCGAGGCGCTCGCCAAGACGGGGATGGAGTGCCGCATCTACGGCATGCGCCGCTCGATCACCGAGGAGCAGGTGGAGGGCAACCTGCGGTATCGGCCGTTCAGCGAGACGCGATTCGTCGATGATCTCGCGAGCGCGCGCGCCGTCATCGCGGGAGGCGGGTTCACCCTCATGGGCGAAGCGGTCTATCTGCAGAAGCCGATGCTCGCGGTGCCGCTCGAGGAGCAGTTCGAGCAGATCATGAACGCGCGTTACCTGCAGAAGCTCGGCTACGGACGATTCACGCGCCGGCTCGAGGACTCGAAGGAGCTCCGTGCGTTCGTCGAAGCCATCCCGTCGTGCGAGGACGCATTGTCCCACTACCAGCAAGACGGCAATCGCCTCCTGTTCGCCGCGATCGACGAGCACCTCGATCGGGCCGCCGCGGGCGTCTACTGAGCGCCGAACGACGGAAAGAGGCCGAGCCTCTCGCCCGGGAGGAGAGCGAGCCTGGTACCGAGTCGAAGCGAGGCCTGCTCGCCCCGCTCCGGCAGATCCGCGATCGGAACGTCTGGCTCCTCTACGGCGCCACGGTCCTGCTCGGGCTCGCCTACGGCCTGGCCATCGCGCTCATCGGTCTCTATCTCGACGGGCTCGGGTACCAGAAGACCGAGATTGGCCTGCTCGCGTTCTGGTTCGCTCTCGGCACCGTGTCGCTCGCGCTGCCGATGGGAGCCCTCATCCGCCGATTCACCGCCAAGCGCGTGCTCGTCGTGTGCTTCTTCGGCTACGCGTGCACCGTCGGCGCATTCCCGTTCCTCGAGTCGCACACGGCCATCGTGGTCGATCGATTCCTGGACGGTGCATTCTCGGTGGGAGTCTGGATCTCCAGCGAGACGATCCTCCTGCAGCGCGCCGGCAAGGACCACAAGGCGTTCATCATGAGCCTGTACGGGATCGCGGTCGGGATCGGCTACGTGGTCGGTCCGCTCGCCGCACACGCGGTGATCGGTTTCGCGCCGTACTCCGTCGCGTTCGGGACCTCCGCGGTGCTGGCCGTGATCGCGAGCCTGTGGATTCTCCTCCGCCTCGACCCCGATCCACGCGTCGACTCGAGCTCGACGGACGCTCGCCCGACGAATCCGGCGACGCGCTCCATCGACGCGCGTCCCCTCTCCCCGCCACGCGGGGAGAGGCAGGGTGAGGGGCGCTCGGGCGTCAGCTTGCCGGCTCCTGGTCTCGCGGCCGCTCTCCGCTCCTCGCTCGCTCTGGTGTGGCGAATCCGCATCTCGTGCTGGGGCACGTTCTCCTATGGCTACTTCCAGGCGAGCATCGTGCTCTTCATGCCTCTCTTCCTCCGCGACTCGAAGGGAATCGCGCAGGACGACACGGTCATCATGCCGGCCTTCTTCGCGGCCGGCCTCCTCATCTTCTCGAGCATCGCAGGACGCATCGCGGATCGGTTCGGCCACCTGGTCGTCATGCGCACCCTGGCCATGGCCGGTGCGTGCCTGATCGGCGGATTCCTCTTCGTCGAGTCGTTCGCCGTGATGTGCCTGATCACGTTCCTCGGAGGAGCCGTGCTCGCGTCCATCTCTCCGATCAGCTTGGCGCTGCAGGGCAATATCGTGGCGCCCGAGGACTACAGCCGAGCCAACTCGATCTACAACACGTTCTATGCGACCGGCACGCTCGTCGGCCCGGTCGTCTCGAGCTTCATCTTCGACGGCTTCGGCGGTCACGCAGCCGGCAAGAAGCTCGGAGGGGAGACGATGATGGGGCACATGGCCGTTCTCTGGGCGATCTTCGCGATCGTCACCTGGTTCTTCCGTCGCGACGATCCGCGCGCGGGGCACGACGCGGCGTTGGCCGCGGCGCGTGTCGAATCGCCCTCGGGATCGGGGGTGGCGTCGTGAAGGGCGTCATCCCGCCGGGATGGGAGGTGCCCGAGCGTTTCCGCCAGCGCACGGGTCAGAACGCGGGTCGACAGCGTGCGATGGCCGACTCGGGTCATCTGCTGATCATTCTCCACGAAGTGCCGAGCCCGGCCGAGCCCGACGAACGAAGAGCGCGCCTCTTCTGGCGCAACGCCGAAGGCACGTGGAAGTCGTCCGGGCTCGGAAGCGGCATCCAGGCGCTGAAGCAGCACGTCCAGCAATACGACGACGCCCTCGAATCGATGGAGAAATCGCTTTCGCAGGTCAAACGCGCCGACGATTGCTTCGCGGCCCTGCAGACGCTCGCTCCTCTCTGGCGCTCGTCGCGCGGGATGCACGTCGCGTTGCAGCAGGCGCGCGAGCTCGGCGGCGACGACCGCGACGTGATCGCGGAGCGCGACCACGCCTACGACCTCGAGCGCGCCGCGGAGCTGCTCCACCAGGACGCTCAACATCGATTGGCGCACCTGACCGCGCGTCGCGCGGAAGAGCAATCCGAGCAGGCGCACCAGATGGCGCGCTCCGCCCATCGCCTCAACATGCTGGCAGCGGTGTTCTTTCCCCTGACCGCCATTGCCGCATTGTTCGACATGAACCTGCGCCACCCGCTCGCGTCGTTCGACGGTCTCTGGCCGTGGCTCACCGTCGTCGGCGTCAGCGTCCTCTTCGGCCTGATCCTGCGCCGCGCCGTGCGTTGACTCGAAGAGAGATCCCACCCTTCGGGTGGGGAATTCGCAGCATGTCGCTGCGCTCAGCTGCGGTTGCGACTTCGCCGTCGCCCGCTCGCGCGGGCTCGGGCTCACTCGGAGTTCGAGCGAGCTCGCTGGGGCGCAGTGTGACGTCCCCGTGGGCACCGACCCCATGGACGCTCTGCGTGATTTTCGCAGGGGGGGTTGGGCGCCCCCCTGCAACCCCCGTCCTTTCGACTCCCGATTGGCCCACGTGAACTCACGCCCTTCACTGGCGCTCGGGCGTGTTGCGACTTCGCCGTCGCCCGCTGACGCGGGCTCGGGCTCGCTCGGAAATCGAACAATCGCCGCGGTGAAGGCGCGAGCTCGCGCATAATGGGCGCATGCGTCACGCGCTCCTGGCGGCCTCCTTCGTTCTCCTCACCGTGGCGCCGATGGCGACGGGCTGCGGCGACCCGTCGTCGGAGACCGTTCGGATCGATTCGGGGCCTCGCGCGGACACGGGCCCTCTCGACGCAGGCAGTGATGCTCCGGCCATCGTCGATCTCGGCAGCGACACACGGCCGGTCGATCCGCTGGCCGACTCGGACGGCGACACGATCACCGACTTGCAGGAGAGCGCGGGTCTGCTCGACACCGACCGCGACGGGTTGCCCGATTCGGTCGACCCCGACACCGACGCAGACGGGGTGCCCGACGCCGAAGAAGCGGGCGACGCCGATCTCTCCACGCTGCCGATCGACTCCGACTCCGACGCGACGCCCGACTTCCGCGATGCCGACAGCGACAACGACGGGCTCTCGGACGGCGACGAGCGCACGCTCGGCACGAGCCCGCGCGAGGCCGACACCGACGGCGACGGCGCCACCGATCTCATCGAGTCCGTCGCGATGACCGATCCCACCTCGCCGACCGAGAACCCTGCGTCCGAAGGGAACTTCATCTTCGTCGTGCCCTTCGAGGAGCCGCCGATGCCGCCTCGGCAGACGCTCGTGTTCCAGCCGGAGATCCGCAAGGCCGACGTCTATTTCATGATCGACAGCTCCCACTCGATGCAGGCCGACATCGACGGAGTCCGCACGAGCCTGATCGACACCATCTTTCCCGGGATCGCGGCCGAGATCCCCGACGTGCAGATCGGCGCCGGCGAGTTCGAGCGTTGCCCCGAGACGCTGACCGACGCGAATCGCGACACGTGCGTCGGCGTCAGGAACGCGTCGTCCTCGACGACGGATCTGGCGGCGGTCGAAGCGGCGCTCGGCACGATGACCGCCGATTGCGGGCCCACCGAGCCCTACGGACCGGCGGCGTTCCTCTTCGCGACCAACGACACCGCGCGCTGGGATGGCTTCCTGATGCCGAGCGCGTGCCCGCCCGGGACCTTCGGGTACGGCTGCGTGCGCTCCGACTCCGTGCCCATCCTCGTGATCGTCGGCGACGAGCCCTACGGTCAGGGCAACTCGTGCTGGGGCACGGGACCCGATCTCACGCCGGCGGAGCTCGGCGCGGTGCTCGCCGACGCGCACGTCCGCGTCGTCGTGATCGGACCGACGTACACGTCCGCGCAATGGGGCGAGATCGCCGTCGCCACCGGCTCCGTGGACGAAGCCGGGATGCC
>JADZFZ010000134.1 GCA_020854145.1 Deltaproteobacteria bacterium
CACCTCACCGGTTGAAGTTGTAGGCGTTGATGTAGCTGTCGGTCGAATCGACGCGCACGGCCGTGGCCACGCCGAGCTCGGTCGTGGTCGTCGCGGCGGCGACGTCGAGCGTGGGGTGCGCGACCACGGCTCCGCTCATTCGGTTCACGGTCGCGCCGCGTTGCGCGCCGGACTCGTCCACGACCCAGCCGGCCACGATGTCGCCGGACTCGCCGCCGGGGAACGCCTGCCAGATCCCCGCGACCTCGGACGAGCCCACCACCCCGGCCGAGAACGTCTCTTCGGCGCCCGTGGGCGGCGCGAACCGACCGACCACGGCGCCGCTCTCGACCTCGCCCGAGAACGACCCGACCAGCGTGGTGATGGCGAAGCTGCCGTCGGTCACGGGACCCGTGAAGAACGCCGCGACGTCCGCGCCGTCGCACACGTAGCCGACGATCCGGCTCGAGTCCGACACGACGGAGACGAAGCCGCCCGAGTCGCTCAGCGTGCCGACGGCCACGCTCGTCGCGGGCCCCGAGGGATCGTCGTCGCCGGAGCAAGCGAGCAACGCGGTCGAGGCGAAGCACGAGAGGGTGAGCAGCCAGCCGTACCGTCGAGAGGTGCGCATGTGTCTCATGATGCGATAGGAGCCATCGCGAGCGGTACCCGCGAGTTAAGGGCAGTTAAGCCGCGCGGACGGCCGACGTGCTCGAAGGTACGTGCGGCTCGACACCCGCTAGGATTCTCCTTCGATGCGCTCGTGCTCGCTGCGCCGCTCGTCGTTCACGCCCTTCGCTAGACGCTCGGGCGTGTTGCGACTTCGCCGTCGCCCGCGTTCGCGGGCTCACTCGGAGCTCGCCCGCACCGGAGCCGTGGGCTCGGTGGCCCTCGCGCTCTTCGCGTGCGGCGGCGACGTGCGCATCGCGCGCGAGGACGCGACCCACGTCGCGCCCGCAGCGCCGACGCACATCGACTCGTGGCCGGAACCGTCGCGCCGGCTGAGCCCCGCGTCCGTGCCCGCCGAGGCACGGCGTCTCGACATCGCGCCCATCGCGCGAACGGGTCCGCCGCCGCCGACGTACCACCAGGACGTCGCACCGATCTTCGCGACCCGTTGCGTCACGTGTCACGACGAGGGAGGCATCGCTCCGTTCTCGCTGCGCGCGTACGACGCCGCGGCAGCACAGGCCGAGTCGATCGCGTGGGTGGTCGAGCACCACATCATGCCGCCGTGGCCGGCTGCGCCGACCGACGGCTGCGAGCCGCTGCGCGACTCCCGTCGTCTGACCGACGCCGAGGTCGCGCTCGTCGTCGGCTGGGCCGCCGCCGGCGCGCCCGAAGGAGACGCCGACACGGCTGCGCCCATCGTGCCCGGGACGGAGCCGCGTTTCACGCGCAGCGCGGAAGCCGTCTCGGCCGAGCCGTACGAGGTCGCTCCCGGAGCCGACCAGCTGCGCTGCTTCGTGGTCGACCCGGGGCTCGATCAGGACCGCTTCCTGACGGCGTTCCGCGTGCGCGTCGACCGAAGCGAGGTCGTGCACCACCTGATGCTCCAGGCCATCGACGACGCCGGGCAGGAGGAGCTGATCCTCGCGCGCGATCGAGACGATCCCGCGCCCGGCTACGCGTGCGACGAGGGCGGCCTCGGGGGCAGCACCCGCGGGCTCGTCGTGTGGGCCCAAGGGGACCGCACGCGTCGGTGGCCCGAGCCGACGGGCCTGCGGGTCACCGCGCACCGCAAGCTGGTGCTGCAGATCCACTACCACCCCATCGACGTCTCGGTCCTCGACCGCACGGCGGTCGAGCTCGAGCTCGAGGCCCGGGTCGCGCGCGAGGGGGAGATGCGGTCGCTGTCGGTCGCGGGGTCGCCGCTGCCACCGCGCGAGCGCGACGTCGAGGTCGTGGCGTCGGGCCGTCCGACCCGCGAGGGGCCCATCGTCGTGCACGGCGTCCGTGCGCACATGCACCAGCTCGGTGCGCGCGCACGCATCGAGGTCGTGCGCGACGGCACGCCCCGCTGCCTGCTCGACATCCCGGACTGGCAGTTCGAGTGGCAGCTCTTCTACGACCTCGCGCGACCGTTCGTGATGGAGGAGACCGACGAGCTGCGCGTGACCTGCGCGTACGACACCACGTCGCGGATCGAGCCCGTCGGCTGGGGCACCTCGAGCGACGAGGAGATGTGCATCGGGTACGTCTACGTGACGGTCCCATGACCGGTTGATCGCACGCAGTGCCCGGACCACCCGATTGGGGCGCATCGGCAGAAATCGGGAGGCGACGCCTGGCCCCCGTGGTACTTCCGGCGCCATGGCCGATCACAGGTGGACCTTCGAACGGGTGGGCGGGTTCGACCAGCCGCGGATCACGACGGGCGCGGACCTCGCGGCGATCGCGGAGCTCGATCAGAAGCTGTGGGTCGCGCTCGCGTGCCCGGTGGCAGGGCTCGAGATGGACGAGCGAACGCTCGCGCTGATCGACTCCGATCACGACGGGCGGGTGCGCGCTCCGGAGCTCATCGCCGCGATCAAGTGGGCGACGGGGCTGCTCAAGGACGACGAGGTCCTCGCCAAGGGGGCCGACGGGCTCGCGCTCGACGAGATCGACGACTCGACCGACGAAGGGAAGCTCGTCCTGCGGACCGCGAAGGAGCTGCTCGAGCGAGCGGGCCACGCCGGCTCGAAGACGCTCGCGATCGCCGACGTGAAGGTGGCCATCGAGGCCTTCGAGAAGCAGGCGTTCAACGGCGACTCGATCCTTCCGGCCGACTCCGCGTCCGACGAGACCGTCAAGAAGGCCATCGAGGACGTGCTCGCGTGCACGAAGCCCGAGACCGACAAGGGCGGCAAGCCGGGGGTCACCAAGGCCACCGTCGAGGCCTTCTTCAAAGACATCGCCGCGCACGCTGCGTGGCTGAAGAAGGGCGAGGAGGACACGACCATCGCGACGCTCGGCGCGGACACCGCCGCTGCGTTCGCCGCGGTAGCGGCGGTGCGCGCGAAGGTGGACGACTACTTCACGCGCCAGCGCATCGTGGCCTACGACAAACGCGCGCTCGTGGCGATGAACGGCGAGGAGAAGGACTACCTCGCGCTCACGGCGAAACAGCTCTCGCTCGGCTCGGCCGAGGTCGCGTCGCTGCCGCTCGCGCAGATCGACGGTACGCGATCGGTCCCGCTGCCGCTCGAGCAGGGCGTGAACCCGGCGTGGGCCGCGAAGCTGGCGGACCTCCGCGCCAAGGCGGTCAAGCCGATCCTCGGTGACCGCGCGGCGTTGTCGGAGGCCGATTGGGCGACCCTCACGGCCAAGCTCGTCGAGCACGAGAAGTGGCTCGGAGCCAAGGAAGGTGCATCCGTCGAGAAGCTCGGCGCGGCGCGCGTCAAGGAGCTCGCTGCCTCCGACCTGCAGGAGAAGATCCTGGCGCTCGTCGCGGAAGACGCCGCCAAGGAGCCCCTGGCCAAGGCCATCGAGAACGTGGAGAAGCTCGTTCGCCTGCGTCGCGACCTGATGACGCTCGCCAACAACTTCGTCGCGTTCCGCGACTTCTACGACCGCAGACGCGACAAGGCGATCTTCCAGGCGGGCACGCTGTACCTCGATTCGCGAGCCTGCGACCTCTGCATGAAGGTCATGGACGCGGGCCGCCACGCGACGATGGCGCCGCTCGCGAACACGTATCTCGTCTATTGCGACTGCAAGAACGCCAAGGGCGACAAGATGTCGATCTGCGCCGCGGTCACGGCGGGCGACGTGGACAACCTGATGGTCGGCCGAAACGGGGTCTTCTACGACCGCAAGGGCAAGGACTGGGACGCCACGATCACCAAGATCATCGACAACCCGATCAGCATCCGACAGGCGTTCTGGTCGCCGTACAAGAAGGTGATCCGCCTCGTCGAGGAACAGATCGCCAAGCGTGCCGAGGCGGCAGCGCAGCGCGCCGACGCTCGCGTAACGACGGGAGTCACCGAGACGGCGGCAGCCGCGGACACGGGTGCGCCCGCCGCCGCGGCGGCCGCGGGGGCTACGCCTCCGCCCCCGAAGAAGCTCGACATCGGCGTGGTCGCCGCCATCGGTGTCGCGGTCGGCGGCATCACGGCCGCCATCGGCGCGTTCCTGCAAGCGTTCTTCGGCCTCGGCTGGCTCATGCCGCTCGGCGTGATCGGGCTCATCCTCGCCATCTCCGGACCCTCGATGGCCGTCGCGTGGCTGAAGCTTCGCAAGCGCAATCTCGGCCCGATTCTCGATGCCAATGGTTGGGCCGTGAACGCGCAGGCCAAGGTGAACGTGCCGCTCGGGACGTCGTTGACCGCGTTGGCGCGATTGCCGGATGGCGCGTCGAGGGAGCTGTCCGATCCCTTCGCCGAGAAGAAGCGCCCCTGGGCCGTGTACGTGATCCTGGCCGTCATCCTCGTGCTCGCGGGCGCCTGGCTCATCGGGAAGCTCGACAAGTGGCTGCCCGGGAAGGCCCGCAGCACGAGCGTGCTGGGTGAGAACGCACCTGCGTACGTCGCACCCGCGGACGCCGGTCCGCCTGCGGCGCCCTGATCGCGCGGCGCGCGGATGCGCATCGCACGCGTCGTCGTCGGTCTCGCGCTCGTGGCGTTCGGCGTGTGGCTCGTCTCGTCCCCGTCGCTCGTCGCGGAGTGGCTCTCGCGGCCCCAGGAGACCGTGTCCGAGCGAATCAACCTGCGCGCGTCGTGGGGCGGGACCGTGCTCGGGCTCGGCGCGTTCGTCGCCTGGCTGCCCGCCCTCGCGCCGTGGCCGCGCACGGCCATCGGGCTTTTGCTGTGGGCGATGGCCGGAATCGGCGCCGCACGTGCGGTGGGATTCGTGCTCGACGGTCGACCGGATGGGCTTCAGTGGGTGTGGCTGATCGCCGAGGTCGTGCTGGTCGTGGTCGCCGCCGTCGCGCTCGTGGTCATGGCGCGTCGTGCAGCGGCGCGTCGCGCCGGGGTAGAGTCGAACGGATGAGCTCGGCCCCTCACCCGGCCTCTTCCCGCGTTGCGGGGAGAGGGGACGCGCGTCGATGGGTCGCGGGCGCGAGCTTCGCGGTGGCCGTGGTGATCGTGCTGGGCACGGTCGTCGCTTCGGTCGCGCGAGCGCAGGAGTGCGAGTGCGCCGACGACGTGCCCGACCTCGCCGACCGGATCCAGCGGTCGCTCATCGTGCTCGAAGGGACCGTCACCGACGTGCGGC
>JADZFZ010000135.1 GCA_020854145.1 Deltaproteobacteria bacterium
CGTCCGTCGCGACGAGCTCGATGTCGCGCGTGCTGCCCGTCGGCACGAGCACGGTCGTCTCGGGCCACTGCCCCGCCTCGGGGATCGGGCCGCCGTCGGTCGCAGTGACTCGGAACGACGGGCCGTGGAGATGGATCGGGTGGTGATCCATCGCGCTCAGGTTCCCGATGCGGATACGGATCCGCTCTCCGGTACGCGCGACGAGCGGCGCGGTCGCCGGGAACGACTTGGCGTTGAACGTCAGCACGTTGAAGTCCATCCGCGCGGGGTCGGGTCGCCGCGTGCCCGGACGCACGTACCACTCGCTCAGCAAGAGCACGTAGTCGCGATCGACGCGACGGCGCGGGCGACGCGGGTGCACGACGAGCATGCCCATCATGCCGAGCGCCATCTGGGTCATCTCGTCGTAGTGCGGGTGGTACATGAACGTCCCCGGACGGCGGAACGTGATCTCGTAGAGGAACGTCTCGCCCGGCGGGATGGGGCGCTGCGTGAGGCCCGCGACGCCGTCCATCCCATTGGGCAACGGCACGCCGTGCCAGTGCACCGTCGTCGGCTCGGGCAATCGATTGCTCACGTAGAAGCGGCAGCGGTCGCCTTCGACGACCTCGATGGTCGGACCGTGGACGGAGCCGTTGTAGCCCCAACAGTCGAGCGCGAGGCCGGGCGCGATCTCGTGGCCGCGCACCTCCTCGGCGACGAGGTGGAAGACCTTCGCACCGTCGACGACTCGCCACGGGAGCGTCGAGAGGTTCGGGGTGACGACCGGCACGTAACGCCCGTCGGAGGGTGCGTTCGGCTCGGGCCCCTCGGCGACGCTCGGCGTGGGCGCACCGGGGGTCGGTGGCGACGTCGGAGGCGACGGAGCCGGCGCGGGTTGAGCCGCCGTGGAGCGATCGGCGGCGAGCACGGCGCTGCCGATCGCGACGGCGGTCGAGCCGACGAGGAAATCCCTTCGCGAGACCATCAGTGACCTCCTCGTGCGGGTCCTTCGCCCGCGCTCTCGACGCCGCTGGCGGCGCCGGCCTCGTCGGGAAGGCGTCCCGCGGCGAGCTGCTCGAGGTCGACCCGCGCGAGCCAGTAGTCGCGCAGCTCGGCCGTCGCGCGTCGCTCCGCCTCGACGTACGCGCGTTGCGCGTCGAGCAGCGCGAACACGCCGATCTGCATCGCGTTGTACTCGCGCAGACGCTCGCCGACGATGGCGCGCCGAAGCGGTACGAGCACGTCGCGCGCGTGGACCGCCCGCTCTCTCGTGCCCGCGAGACGCGCGCTCGTCGCACGCGCCGCCGACTCCACGCGCACGCCGAGGGCGACGTGACCCGCGCGAAGGCGCGCGAGCTCGGCGCGCGCCGACGCCCATTCGCCGGTGCGCGGTCCGAAGAACGGAAGCTCGAGCGAGAGGGCCGGACCGACGCTCCAGTGCTCGTCTTCGCGCGCGACGCTGACGCCCACCGCGATCTCGGGAACGAGAGTCTCGGCGCGGCGGAGCCTCAGTCGCCGTGCCGCGGCAAGGATACGCAGCCGCGACACCGCGAGATCCAGGCTCCGATCGACCGCGCGGTGCGGGAGGTGCGCCGTGCGCGCGCGATCCTGCGCGTCGCCCGGCGGCCCTCCGAGCGACGTCGGCGACGTCCAGCGCGTGGCACGGCCCGTGAGACCCATGAGCACGTTCAGGCGCTCACGCGCAACGAGCACCGCATCGCGCGCGCGCCACATCGACGCTCGCACGTCCTCCGCGAACGCCTCCTCCGTCTGAGCGTCGACCGCGGGCACGTTGCCTGCCTCGTGGAGCGCGCGTGCCGCCAGCGCCGCGGCCTCCGCACCCTCCAGGACCTCGCGCGCCCGTGCGAGATCCTGCTCGGAAGCGACGTACGCGACGTACGCACGTCGCGCGTCGAACGCGACGTCGAGCGCCGCGCGTGCGGCCGAGAGCGTCGCGGCCTCCGCCTCGGCGTCGGCGGCCGCGCGCGCGGCGGGCAAGAGCACGAGGTCGGTGAGGTCCTGCATGACGCCGAGCTCGAACGCGGGATCGCCATGACCGTCCGTGGCGAACCGGACGGCTGCCTCCTCGAGGGCCGGGCCCGAAGGCACCGCGGCGGCGAGCAGCGCGGCGCGCGAGACGCCGAGCTCGCCGAAGGCCGCCACGAGATCGCGGTTGTTCGCGAGCGCGATCCGCACGACGTCGTCCGACGACAGCGGACCCGCCAGCAGGCGACGGACCTCGGGAGCGAGAGCCTCCGAGGTGCCGGAAATCTCGGCCGATCCCGCGATCGTCGGACGCGACCCGAGTCGCCCGTGCGCGATGCGCTGAGCGCGCGACTCGTACCGGCCGAGCGACGACGCACACCCGGCCATGGCGGTCAGGAGGATGCCGATCGCGAGGACGACGCCGCGGCGCCCGCTCATCGACCGCCCCATCCGCCGAAACGCGCGAAGACCTGCATGAGCTCGTCGATCTTCTGCTTGCGCTTGGCGCCGTCGCGCGTCGACATCGCCGATGCGACACAGGTGTCGACGTGGTTTCGCAGGACGAGCTTCGCCGCTTGTCCGAGCGCGGCCTGTGCCGATGCGATCTGCAGCAGGACCTCGACGCAGTACCGGTCGCCGTCGATCATGCGTGCGATGCCGTCGACCTGACCGGCGATCCGGCGAAGGCGCGCCGTGGCCTTGCCCTTCGTTGCCTCGTCCATCATGGCCGCGCTCCTGCTCTCGCCTGTCGTGTGCTCCCGCTCATGCCCCATGCTCCCTGGGGGCATCTGCTAGACGACCGTGGCTGCACCGTCAAGAGGCCTCGCCCCGACCTTCTCCAGGTCCGGGGAGAGGGAGCCTGTTCCCGAACGCGCGCCTGGCTCGGCGGTTCGCAGCGCGACGCGAAGAACGCGACCGAGCGCGCGACACGAGACTGCTCGTGCCGCGACACGCCGCGCCTGATAAGCACCGGCGTCTCGCGACCGGGCCCCACTCGGCGCGTTGAATGCCGCTCGCGGGCGGAGCTACGAAAGGGAACCTGGATGGCGACGCGATGGTTCGTGACCGGAGGTGCCGGCTTCATCGGCGCGAACTTCGTGCGGGGCCTGCTCGCGCGGCGTCGGGACAGCCACGTCACGGTGTACGACGCGTTGACGTACGCCGGGCACGAGATCTCGCTCGACGGATGCACCAGGACCGGGCGATTCGCGCTCGTTCGCGGGGACGTCTGCGACGCCGACGCGCTCGACGCCGCGCTCCGGGACGCTTCTCCCGACGTGATCGTCCACATGGCGGCCGAGTCGCACGTGGACCGCAGCATCCACGGGCCGGCCCCGTTCCTGCGGACCAACGTCGACGGCACGTTCCGCGTGCTCGAGGCGGTGCGCGCGCGGCCGGGGCTGCGCGTCGCCGTCGTGAGCACCGACGAGGTGTACGGATCGCTCGGTCCCACGGGGCGGTTCGTGGAAGGGATGCCGCTCGCGCCGTCGTCGCCCTACTCGGCCAGCAAGGCCGCGGCGGATCTCCTCACGCTCGCCTACGTGCACACGTACGGGCTCGACGCGGTCATCACGCGCTGCTCGAACAACTACGGGCCCTACCAGATGCCGGAGAAGCTCATCCCGCTGATGATCCTGTCGGCGCTCCGCGATCAGCCGCTGCCCGTGTACGGCGACGGCATGAACGTGCGCGACTGGATCTTCGTGGACGATCACTGTGCGGGGATCGAGCTCGCCGCCGAACGTGGGCGCGCCGGACGCGAGTACAACTTCGGCGGCGAGTGCGAGAAGCCCAACCTCGAGGTGGTCGAGACCATCCTGCGCAAGCTCGACAAGCCGCGGAGCCTGATCCGTTTCGTCACCGACCGACCGGGACACGATCGGCGCTACGCGATGGACATCGCGCGCGCGACCGAGGAGCTCGGGTTCCGGCCGTCGGTGGACTTCGAGACCGGGATGGAGCGGACGCTGCGCTGGTACCAGGACAACCTCGATTGGTGCGCTGCGGTCGAGGACGAGCGGCACCGGACGCACATGCGCGCGAACTACGAGCGCCGTCTCGAAGCCGGCGCCGAGCCCTCGGCGGATCGAGCCGCACCGGAGGAGACGCGATGAAGGGCATCGTTCTGGCGGGCGGCTCCGGCACGCGCCTGCACCCCGTCACGCGCGCAGTCAGCAAGCAGCTGCTCCCGGTCTACGACAAGCCGCTCGTCTACTACCCGCTGTCGGCGTTGATGCTCGCGTACATCCGCGACGTCCTGATCATCACGACCCCCGAGGATCAGGCGAGCTTCCAGCGACTGCTCGGCGACGGCAGCCAGCTCGGCATGTCGTTCACGTACGCGACGCAGCCGTCTCCCGATGGGCTGGCGCAGGCGTTCCTGATCGGCGAGCGGTTCATCGGGGACGACCGCGTGGCGCTCGCGCTCGGCGACAACATCTTCTACGGCGCCGGTTTCCACGAGTACGTCCGACGCGCGGCGGGTCGCGAGGAAGGCGCGACCGTCTTCGCCTATCAGGTGCGCGATCCGGAGCGCTACGGAGTGATCGAGCTCGATGCGTCGGGAGCTCCCGTCGCGATCGTGGAGAAGCCGAGCGCGCCGAGGTCCCGCCTCGCCGTCACGGGGCTCTATTTCTACGACCGTTCGGTCGTGGAGATCGCGCGGTCGCTGAAGCCCTCCGCGCGCGGCGAGCTCGAGATCACGGACGTCAACGCGCGTTACCTGGGCGCCGGCAAGCTGCACGTCGAGCGACTCGGTCGAGGGATCGCGTGGCTCGACACGGGGACCCACGACTCGCTCCTCGCGGCGTCGCAGTTCGTGCAGGTGCTCGAGGATCGCCAAGGGCTCAAGGTCGCGTGCCTCGAGGAGATCGCGTACCGGTTCGGATGGATCGACGCGCAACAGCTGCGTGCGCTCGGCGAGCCGCTGCGCAAGAGCGGCTACGGCGATTATCTGCTCCGCTTGCTGGAGCCCGAATCGTAGGCTGCGCGCATGAGGATCGTCGTCACCGGCGCCAACGGTCTGGTCGGCGCGCGCATCGTGCACCGAGCGGCCGAGCGCCACCAGGTGGTCGCCGTCGGACGTGGCGCCCCGCGATTCGGCAGGCCGCGCGGCGACGTCCGTTACGTCGCGCTCGATCTCGAGGACGCGGATGCGATCGAGGCCCTCGTCCGGAGCGAGCGACCCGCAGCCGTGCTGCACGCAGCCGCGATGACCGACGTGGACGCGTGCGAGTCGGCGCCGGAGCGCGCGCGCAGGGTGAACGTCGTAACCGTCGCGGCCGTGGCCCGCGGGTGCAAGGCGATCGCCGCACGCCTCGTGGCGTTGTCGACCGACTACGTCTTCGATGGTGCGGCCGGCCCGTACGCCGAGGACGACGCCCCGAGCCCGCGCGGTGTGTACGCGACGACGAAGCGCGACGGCGAGCTCGCCGCGCTCGAGGGCGCGCCGCGGGCAGTCGTCGCGCGCACGGCGGTGATCTACTCGGGACGCCGCACGGCGCGTCGGACGTTCGCGCTCGCGACGGTGGAGAGCCTGCGCGCAGGCAAGACCGTCAAGGCGTTCCTGGATCAGCGCGTGTCGCCCACGCTCGCGGACAACAGCGCGGGCATGTGTCTCGCCGCGCTCGAGAGCGGCTACGACGGGATCCTGCACTGCGCGGGCGCGACGGTGATGACGCGCGTCGCGTTCTGTCACGCGCTCTGCGAAAGGCTCGACGCGTCGAAGGA
>JADZFZ010000136.1 GCA_020854145.1 Deltaproteobacteria bacterium
CGGTTTCGGGTAGGCTCGCGCGCATGTCGGACCCCGTGCACACGCCCGAAGGTGGCATCGGCGCATCGCTGCCCCGCGTCGACGGCGCGGCGAAGGTCACGGGCGCCGCGCGCTACGTCGACGACATCGACGTGCCCGGCGCCTGGCACGCGCGCACCGTGCGCTCGACCGTCCCGCACGCCAACCTCCGCGCGATTCGCCTCGACCCCGCCTTCGACTGGACGAACGTCGTCGTCGTCACGGCCGAGGACATCCCCGGCAAGAACGTCGTGACCCTGCTCGAGGGCGACCAGCCCGCGCTCGTCCCGGTCGGCGGTCGCATCCGTCACGTCGACGAGGCGGTCGCCGTCGTGGTCGCGCCGACCAAGCACGCAGCGACCGAGGCGATGAAGCACGTCTCGCTCGACGTCGAGGCGCTGCCCGCGGTCTTCGACGCCGAGCGCTCGCTCGCCAAAGACGTGTTGCTCCACGGGACCGACAACGTCTTCAAGAAGTACGTCATCGAGAAAGGCGGCGACGTCGATGCTGCGCTCGCGAGCGCCGATGTCGTGATCGAGGGTGTCTATCGCACCGGGGCTCAGGAGCAGATGTACATCGAGCCCCAGGGCATGATCGCCCAGTGGGAAGGCGGGCGCGCAATCGTCACCGGATCGCTCCAGTGCCCGTATTACGTGCACAAAGCGCTCAAGGTGCTGCTCGGCCTACCCGACGAGGACGTCGTCGTGCGGCAGGCCGTCACCGGCGGCGGCTTCGGCGGCAAAGAAGAGTACCCGTCGATGATCGGGGCTCACGCGATCGTCGCGGCGAAGAAGGTGGGCCGACCCGTCCGCATCGTGTACGACCGCGCCGAGGACGTCTCGGCGACCACCAAGCGTCATCCGTCGGTCGTGCGGCACCGGATGGGCCTGCGCAGGGACGGGACCCTCGTCGCGGTCGACGTCGACGTGCTGCTCGACGGCGGCGCCTACGTGACCCTCTCGCCCGTCGTGCTCTCGCGCGCGGTGCTGCACGCGAGCGGCCCCTACCGCGCCGAGCACGTGCGCATCGTGGGCCGCGTCGTCGCCACGAACACGCCTCCTCATGGAGCCTTCCGCGGCTTCGGCGCGCCGCAGACGACGTTCGCGTACGAGCGTCAGATCGCCAAGGCCGCCCGCGCGCTCGGGATGGACCCGTTCACCTTCCGTCGCCACAACATGTACCGGCTCGGCGACATCACCGCGACCGGCCAGAAGCTCGAGTACAGCGTCGCGAGCGCGGAGGTCCTCGACGCGGTCGATTCGCGTCGCCGAACGGCCACGCACCGGACCGACGTCGGTCTCTCGGCGCGGGCGAGCGAGCCCGTTCGTCGAGGCAAAGGACTCTGCTTCTACTTCCACGGCGCGGGGTTCACCGGCAGCGGCGAAGCGCGGTTGCAGGGCAAGGCCGCCGTCGTGACGACACCCCACGGTTTCGAGGTCCGCACGGGCAGCACCGACATCGGCCAGGGGATGCTCACCACGTTCACGCAGATCGCCGCGACCGCCCTCGACGTCCCCGTGACCAGCGTCGTGGTCGCCGAGCAGAACACCGCACGCGTGCCCGACAGTGGCCCGACCGTCGCCTCGCGAACGTGCATGGTCGTCGGCTGGGTCGTCGAGAACGCGAGCAAGCTGCTTCGCGCGAAGCTCGAGTCGTGGGCGAAAGCGCGTCAGATGCCCACCGACGATCTCGTCGCGGTCGCACGGGCGCACTTCGCCGCCGAGGGCGAGACCGGCGAGCTCGTCACCTATCAATCACCGCCCGGCATCCGCTGGGACGACGCCACGTACCGCGGCGATGCGTATCCCGTCTTCGGCTGGGCGGCGTGCTGGGTGGAGGTCGCCGTCGACACCGACACCTGGGAAGTCGCCATCGAACGCTGCATTCACGCAGTCGACGTCGGTTGCGCCATGAATCCCGTCATCGTCCAGGGCCAGATCGAGGGCGGAACGTTGCAGGCGCTCGGCTGGGCGCTCTGGGAGAGCGTGCAATACCGAGACGGCCGCGTGCTCAACAAGCGAATGACCGATTGCATCATCCCGACGAGCATGGAGGCTCCCGAGATGGAGACCCTCCTCGTGGAGGTGCCCTATCCATTCGGCCCTCACGGCGCCAAGGGCGTCGGCGAGATCCCCATGGACGGGCCCGCCGCCGCCGTCGCCAATGCCGTCGAAGACGCCCTCGGCATTCCCATGGACGAGCTGCCGATCCTGCCGGAGACCATCGAACGCGCGGTCCGCAGAGCGACGAGAGGGACGACGTGAAGATCGCATTCGAGGTCAATGGCACCGCGCGCGAGGTGGACGTCGCGCCCATGCGGCGATTGCTGGACGTCCTGCGAGAGGATCTGCACCTGACCGGCAGCAAGGAGGGCTGCGGCGAAGGCGAATGTGGCGCCTGCACCGTCCTGCTCGACGGCGTCGCCGTCAACTCGTGTCTCGTCCCCGTCGCGCAGGTCGCCGGGCATGCCGTCCGTACCGTCGAGGGGCTCGCTTCGGGCGACATGCTCAACGCGGTGCAGCAGGCGCTCGTCACGCACGGCGGGACCCAATGCGGCATCTGCACGCCCGGGATCGCCGTGTGCGCATCGGCCATCCTCGAGCGCGAGCCCGACGCGAGCCGCGGCCGATTGCGGGAGCTCTTGGCCGGCAATCTCTGCCGTTGCACCGGCTACCAGCGCATCATCGACGCCGTCGCCGATGCGGCGACCCGCCTCCCGGAGCGCGGCCGATGACCGACTACCTCCGACCCGATTCGCTCGAAGACGCTCTCCGCGCCCGCGACGAGCATCCCGATTGGCTGCTCCTGGCCGGCGGCACCGACGTGATGGTCGGCTTCGCCGAGAAGCCCGCTCCGTCCGGCGTCATCGACGTCTTCGGGCTCCCCGGCCTCTGCGGCGTCTCGCGCGAGCCCGACGGGACGATTCGCATCGGCGCCGCGACGACCTACGCGGACATTCTCCGGAGCCCGATCGTGCAATCCGATCTGCCGGCGCTCGCTGCGTGCGTGCGCGAGATCGGTGCCGTGCAGATCCAGGCGCGCGGCACCCTCGGCGGCAACGTCGGCACATCCTCCCCGGTCGGCGACACGCTTCCGGTGCTGCTCGCGCTCGACGCACGATTGGAGCTCGCGAGCGCTCGCGCGCGGCGCGAGATGGCCTATCCCGATTTCCTGGTCGGTTATCGCAAGACGGCGCTGGCGCCGACCGAGATCGTCGCAGCCGTGCGATTCCCCGTCGTCCCCGGCCGTGTCCAGCACTGGCGCAAGGTCGGAACGCGCAAGGCCCAGGCGATCTCGAAGGTGATGTTCGCCGGGAGCGCCTCGCTCTCGCCCGAAGGCAAGATCCTCTCGCCGCGCATCGCGCTCGGTGCAGTCGCCGACCGCCCGATTCGCGTCCTCGCCGCCGAGTCCGTGCTCGAAGGCCAATCGCCTTCCGAGCCCCTGGCCGATCGCGCCCGCGACGCCGTGATCTCCGCGATTCGCCCCATCACCGACGTGCGCTCCACCGCGGAGTACAGGAGCACCGTCGCCGGCAATCTCGTCCGCCGTTTCGTCCTCGGCCTCGGCGATGCTCCCAAGGCGTGAATGAGCGGCGTCGCCACGTGCCCGAATTGCGGCGAGCGGCACCGCTCGGGGTCGCCGGATTGTCTGGCGCGCTGGACGGGCAAGGAGCTCGCGGGCCGCTATCAGGTCGGCAAGGTGCTCGGGAGCGGCGGGATGGGCGCGGTCCACGAGGCGCTCCGCACGGCCGATGGGCTGCGCGTCGCGCTCAAGGTGCTGCACCCGCGTTACGCGAACGACGCCATCGTCATCGAGCGATTCTTTCGCGAAGGGCGCGAGGCGGGTGGGATCGATCACCCGGGCGTCGTGCGCATCCACGAGGTGGGCAACGCCGAGGACGGCTCCCCGTTCATCGCGATGGAGCTGCTCGAGGGACAATCGCTCCATGCCGAGATCCAGAAGCGTGGCCGATTGTCTCCCGCGGAGGCGGCGGGCTGGGCCGCCGAGGCGCTCGAAGCGCTGCAGGCCGCCCACGATCGCGGCATCATCCATCGCGATCTGAAGCCGGCGAACCTCTTCCTCGCTCAACAGCCGGACGGCACACGCAGGCTGAAGATCGTCGATTTCGGCCTCGCGCGCGTCGCACGCGAAGCGGAGACGCGATTGACCAAGACCGGCGTGGTCATGGGCACGGTCGCCTACATGAGCCCGGAGCAGATTCGCGACTTCAAGAGCATCGACGGTCGCTCGGACGTGTACTCGATCGGGATCACGCTCTACGAGATGCTGACCGGCAAGACGCCGCTCCACGGCCTCACGCAGCCCCAAGCCGTGCTCCGCATCGTCACGAGCAGCATCGATCGCAGCCCGCGCACGTCGGCGCCGGAGGTGCCCGACGCGCTCGACGCCGTCGTCCAGCGTTCGCTCGCGCCGACCCCCGACGGGCGATTCCCCAACGCGCGCGCGATGGCCGAAGCGCTTCGCGCGCTCCGCTTGGGCGAGTCCGTCCGCGGCGAGCACGCCACCGGGCCCATCCTCGATCCCCGAGCCGCCGCGTCCGCCGACACGCTGCACGCGGCCGCTTCCGCCCTCCCCTCTTCTGCCCAACCCGGGTCTGGCGCACCGACCCCCACGCCCGCCCTCGGGGGAGGCGCCTTCGGACAGACGCAGCTCGCGCACACGATGCTCGCCACCGACGTGCGCGCGGCCATGGGCACACCACCGTCCTTCGGCGCTGCGCCCACTCCGGGCTCCGGCTTCGGCCCCGTCGGCGCACCGCCCGGATCGTTCGTCACGCCCACGCCGGGCACGGCGGCGCCGGTCCCCAGGAAAGGCCCCAACTGGGTGCTCCTCGGGGTCGGCGGGATCCTGGCGATCCTCGCGTTCACCATCATCGCCGTGCTCATCGTCGCGAGCACCTCCGACCCGGGCTCCTCACCAGGCACGGGCCCCCAGACGGATCCCGCGCAGCCCAGCTACCCGCAACAACCGGGCTATCCCCAACAACCAGGGTATCCGGCGCAACAACCCAGCTACCCGCAACAGCCCTCGACACCCGCGCAGCTGCAACCGCTCGCGCCCGACCCGCAGCCGCAACAACCCCAGTTCCCAGCCTCGCTCACTCCGCAATAGATCGCGCGCAACTTCGCTGCGTGGCTGGCGGGGGCTCGGCGCGCCCCGCACCCCCCTGCGACCCCCCGACGAGGCGAGTCCCGATCGGCGACGATAAATACCGCCCGCGCCGAGGGAACCGGGCTCGACGCGGGCGGCAACGGAAGGGGGGACGAAAGAGATAGTCCCTTCCGAGGCGGGAAACAGCAATCCGCGATCCACTGCGGTACCCGGTGCGGATTCGCGCATTGGCGTGGCATCCGTCGAAGAGTGTGGCGCGGCGGCACCGATCGGCGTGTCCTGGTGCTGCCCGGACGCAACAGGCTCACAACGTGGGCACACCACGTCGTCGTGGGCCGCGTGGGAATGCCCGATCGAGCCGCTCGCGCTCGTCCACGCTCAGCACGAGCGTGGCGGCAGCGGCGTTGTCCTCGACGTGGCTCACGGTCGCGGCCTTCGGGATGAGGAGCGCCGGCGTCTGTGCCGCGAGAAAGGCGAGCGCGACCTGGTAGGGCGACGCGTCGTGCGCGTCGGCAATCTCCTTCAAGATCGGGTGATCGGCGGGGAAGTCGCCGGAGCCGAATGGGCTGTAGGCCACCAGCGCGACACCCAGCCTCTCGCATGCAGGTGCGACCGCGTGCTCGATGGCACGTTCTCTCAGGTGATAGAGCACCTGGTTACACGCCACTTTGCCGGGTCCCGCGATCCGCACGGCGGCCTCGAGCTCGATCTCGTCGAAGTTGCTGACACCCCACGAGCGAATCTTGCCGACCTTCTCCAGGTCTTCGAACGCAGCCACGGTCTCCTCGAGCGGGTGGTCCGAGGGCCAATGAAGAAGGTAGGAATCGAGGTAGTTGGTCCTCAGCCGCTCCAGCGAGCGATCGCACGCACGGATCGTCCCCTGTTTCGAGGCGTTGAACGGAACCACCTTGGACACGAGGAACACCGTCGATCGTCTTCCCGAGATGGCTTCGCCGACGAGCTCCTCGACTCTGCCCTTGCCATAGAGCTCCGCCGTGTCGATGTGCGTGAGCCCGAGGTCCAGCCCTCGCCGGATCGCGGCAATCGCGGAGTCACGATCGTCGTGCTCCATCTGCCAGGTCCCTTGCCCGATCACGGGCACGCGGGCAACGGGGCCGAAGGGTCTCGTGGGGATCTCGGTTGTCGTCATCCTGGTCTTTCGACGTGGCTCGCAGACACGCTCTCGACGCGCGCCGGAGCAGGTGCGTCGGCCCGGCTCCGGGCGCTGGGAGCAGGCAACAATGCCGTCGCGAGGACGGCGACCGCCGAGACCGCGCACGCACCTGCTCCGAGCGCGCCGACGAGGATGGGAGCGTACAACGCGTCCGAAGGCAGCGGCCAGGGGCCCATCGACCCGCCGATCCAGGCGATGGACAGCCCGAGCAACACCACACAGTGCAAGCCGAGGGCGGCGCTCGATCGCTGCAGCGACCCCACGAGAGCCACCATGCGCGGTCGCGTCTTGTCCCGCCAACGGACGAGGAGCGCCACCACGAGCGCAATCGACCCGACGGCGATGATCGCGCCCGTGATCCCGAGACGCGGCGCGTGTCGATCGATGTCGTCGATGGCCGAGAG
>JADZFZ010000137.1 GCA_020854145.1 Deltaproteobacteria bacterium
CGTCGAGCGTCTGCGGGTCGTCGGTGTGCTTGGGCGCCTCTCTGCCGGCGAGACGCGCGGCGGCGATCTTGGGCGAGTCGCACGCCACCTGGATCTGCCGCATCAACGGGTAGGCGTCGGGCGCGAGACGCGACGACAGGAGCACCGCCGGATCGAACTTCTTCTTGTCGGCGTACGCGACCGCGGCCTCCAACCACTTATCGATGTGGTTCAGCATCTTGGCCGACTGACGAACGAGCGCGTGAAGCTGCTGGGACATGGGCGTTCCTCCGAGGAGGTCGGGACTCTGGCTCCAGTCGGCCCGCGAGGGAAGCCCGCTCAATGGCCTGGCGCAGCGGTCGCGCCCGAGCGGAACCGGTAGACGTGGTAGGGCCGGTGCGACGCGATGGCGCCCGCCGTCTGCATGATGACGTGCTGGAGCGAGCTGCACGTCACGTACACCCAGCCGTCGGGCCCGAACGAGAAGCCGTCGGGCCAGCGGATGCGCCGGTCGCGGAACAGCGTCCGGATGCGGCCGGCACGGTCGTACGCGTGGATGGCGGAGTGCTCGGGGTCCGACACGTAGATCGTGTCCGCGTCGTCGATGGTGATGCCGTCGCTCATGGTCTTGACCGCGAGACGCTCGACGCGTGACGAGAGCTCCGCCGCCGACAGACGCGCATCGTCGAGGTCGCGGCTACGAACGCGCCAGAAGTGGTTCGACGTGACCGCCGCGAAATAGAGCCAATCGCCGCGGCGATCGAACGCGATCGAGTCGACGCCCGGCTTGATCGTGAACAGACCGAAGACGACCTGGGGCACGCCTTCGACGGTGATGACGTGCTCGTCGGCCACGACGGACCGGTCGTTCTCGAGAACGCGTCGCGCCGACCGGCGGCGCACGTCGTAGACGACGATGGCGGGGCTCTTGCCGAAGATGCTCGCTTCCGCGATGTAGATGCGCGTTCCGTCCGGGTGCACGGCGAAGTCGTTGAGGTGCGATCCGAGCGGCGCGATGTCGGGCCCGAACGCGTGCTCGTGCACGAGGCGATCGGTTCGCAGGTCGAACGCGACGATGCGCGGCGTGCCGGTGCCGTGCTCCGCGAGGTCGAGCACCCAGAGCCGGCCCTGCCGATCGATGCGGAGCGACAGCGGCGTGTGGAAGTACGGCGCGCCGTCCCGCGGGTGCTGCCACGCCTCGTCGGGGTACGGCCTCGGTCGACCGTCCACGATCTCGGCGACGCGCGTCGGCGGCCGTCCGTCGGGGTGGAACGTGATGAAGACGCGCCCGTCCGGGGCGACGGCGACGTTACCCGGCGGATGGTCGAGGCGGGCCGCGATCTCGAGGTCGCGAAAGGGTCGCTCGGGTCTCCGGCTTCGATCGGGGAACGGCGTCCCGCCGCCGTAGCGCACGCGGATCACGACGCCGAGCGCGATGGGGATGGCGAGCAACACGGCGAGGGCGCAGCCGAGGCGGCGCAGCCATCGGCGACGAGGTCGGGGCTTCGTCGAGGTCTGGGGCGCGTCGGTCACGGCGGTCGCAGCATGACACTCCTTCTCGCGCGCGACGCGCGGCCTGTTACGCTGCAGCGGACGTGGGTCGGCCGACGTCGCGCGAAGGCACGATCTCGCGGGGCCCGAGCGCGCCGGCGCGGACCCCCGCGCCGTACCTGCTGGCCGCCGGTCTCTTCGTCGTCGTCGGATGTCGAAGCGGCTTCGAGGCCGCCGAGGGCGACGGTGCCGCCGCCGACGGGCGAGCGGACGACGCACGCGTCGAGGCACGCGACGCGGACCTCGATGCGGGGGCCGAGGAGGGTGGCCTCGATGCGGACACCGGGGCTCGCGACGCGATGCCCGATGCGCCGGTCATCGATGCGACGATGCCCGACGGGGCGGACGACGACGCGGGGCCCGATGCCGGCGGCGATGGCGGGCCCTCCACGTGCGTGGGCTCGCTCGACTGCGACGACGGCGTCTTCTGCAACGGTCGCGAGCGTTGCTTGCCCGGCGACCCGACGGCGGACGCGCGCGGATGCCTCCCCGCCGACGCGGAGCGCTGCTTGCCCGGGCAGACGTGCGACGAGCCGACCGACACGTGCATCACGGCGTGCGGCGCATCGACCGACGTGGATCGCGATGGCCACGATGCGATCGCGTGCGGTGGCGACGACTGCGACGATTCGCGTGCCGACGTGTTCCCGGGCGCGCCCGAGCTGTGCAACGGGCTCGACGAGAGCTGCAACGGAGTCGCGGACGACGGCAGCACCGCGTGCGATCGCATGGGCACGATCGGCGCGTGCGTCGCGGGACGCTGCACCATCCGCATGTGCTCGACACCGTGGGCCGACTGCAACGGCGTGAGCGACGACGGCTGCGAGGCCGACACCCGCTCCGACGCCGCGCACTGCGGCGCCTGTGGTGCCACGTGCGGGCCCGGCGGCACGTGCGCGATGCGGGCGTGCGACGGCGTACGCGAGGTCGAGGCGGGCGCGACGCACACGTGCGTGCTCCGCGAGTCCGGCGGGCTCGCGTGCTGGGGCAGCAACGGTCGCGGCGAGCTCGGGCTCGGAGCGACCGGCACGATGGCGCGCGAGCCGCTCGGCGTCGCCGCCGTCACGGACGCGCTCGATCTCTGCGCGGGCACGGCCTTCACGTGCGCGGTCCTTCGCGGCGGTGGCGTAGATTGTTGGGGCGCCAACGATTCGGGTCAGCTCGGCGACGGCCGCGGCATGAGCGGTCTCGAGAGCGCCGACCCGGTGGCCGTGGTCGACGTCGCCGGCGCGACCGCGGTCGCGTGCGGCGGCGAGCATGCGTGCGCGCTGATCGGGGACGGCACGGTCAGGTGCTGGGGGCGCAACCTCGAGGGTCAGCTCGGCGACGGGACGACCGCGCCGCGCGTGAGGCCGGTGCAGGTGCAGGGCCTCGCGGGTGCGCGCGCCATCGCGTCCGGCGGGCGCCATTCGTGCGCGATCCGTTCGGACCGTCGCGTGGTCTGCTGGGGCAGCAACGACGAGGGCCAGCTCGGCGATGGACGAGGGATGCTCGGCGTGATCTCGACGGTCCCGACGGAGGTCGCAGGGCTCACGGAGGCCGAGGCGATGGACGCGGGCATCAGCCACACGTGTGCGCGGCGGACGGACGGCTCGTTGCTCTGCTGGGGTCTCGACGAGCGCGGACAGCTGGGCAACGGAACGGGCGGCTCGGGTGTGATCGAGCCTTCGCCGGTCCTCGTCATGGGTGGGATCGTCGGGGTGGGTGGGCTCGGGCTCGGGCTCGCCCATTCCTGCGCGCTCGCCAGCGGCGGTGGCGTCGCGTGCTGGGGCGAGGCGAGCGACGGGCGGCTCGGGGATGGCGAGCCCGTTCCTCCCCGCGGGTTCGTGCCCACTGCCGTCCTGGTCGAGGGCGTGACGGGCGCGCTCGGTCTCACGGCCGGGGACGCGCATGCGTGCGTTCGGATCGGGTCGGGCTCGCTCCGTTGCTGGGGGCGCAACCTGAGCGGTCAGCTCGGCGACGGGACTGCGCTCACGCAGGTCACGCCAGTCCCCGTCGTGGGGTTCCCTTGACCCGGACCTTCGCGCTCGGAAACCCGGCACTCTGCTCGGAACGTGGAAATTGCACTACGCTTGGGCCACCGCGCCCAGATGGGGACGGCCGTCTCCGCGCGAGGAGGTAACGACGTTGCGCCGCCAAGCAGGATGGGTCGGGTTGCTCGTGGGACTGTGCGTGTCCGCGTGCGCCGAGGGCGGCAGCGTCACCGGCGTCGATGGCTCCATCGACCGGCCGGATCGACGCGCGCCCTCGACGCCGCCCGCTCCGACGCCGGCGCCGAGCATGATGGACGGCGACTGCGGCGACGAGCGGGAGCCCTGTTGCCGCGGCACGTTGTGCAACCCCGGGCTGACGTGCTCGGCCGGCAGCTGCTCCGGCGTCGAGCCGTGCGGACGCGACGGGCAACCCTGTTGCTCGGGCAGCGCGTGTAGCTCGGAGCTCGTGTGCGTGGGCCGAACGTGCACGCCCGAGGTCGAGTGCGGCTCCGAGCGGCAAGCCTGTTGCGCGGGCGCGACCTGTCGCGCGGGGCTCGTGTGCGAGCGCGACGTGTGCACTCCGCCCGCGGCTTGCGGCGCGGAGCGCGAGCCGTGCTGCGGTGGGACGACGTGCGCCTCCGGCCTCGAGTGCATGGGCGGGACGTGCGGGCGCGCCGCGGCGTGCGGCGGGGCGCGACAACCGTGCTGCGCCGGCAGCGCGTGCGGTGCAGGGCTCACCTGCACGGCCGGGATGTGCAACACGGCGCCCGCCGCGTGCGGCGGGGCGGGGCAGGCTTGCTGCGCCGGCGACGTGTGCATGGGGGCGGGGCTCGCGTGCTGCGGGCGCACGTGCATCGACACGTCCGACGACGCGCGCAACTGCGGACGGTGCGGCAACGCGTGTCGTGGCCGCTGCGCGAGCGGCGTGTGCGAGGCGATGGAGTGCGGCAGCGAAGGACAGACGTGTTGTGACGGCAGCATCTGTCGGTCGGGTCTCGAGTGCGCGGACCGGATGTGCCGGCGGCGCATGGGCGGAGGAGGCACCACAGGCGACTCCGGGCCCGGCGGCGGCGGCGGCTGCGGCGTCGCATCGACGAGCTGCGAGAGCGGCGGTGGCTGCTGCACGGGCCTCAGCTGTCGCGCGAGCCCGACCAATCGGCTGTGCTGCAACGAGCCCAACGGCTCGTGCACGAGCAGCCTCGACTGCTGCGGCTCCATGCTGTGCGCGTCCGGTCGCTGCGCGTGTCGCACGGGATCGCAGACATGCGTCACGACGGCCGACTGCTGCTCGGGTCTGACGTGCACCGGGGGCGTGTGCTCGACGGGCGGCGGCACCGGCACCGACGAGTGCGCGGGCGCGGCCGGCTGTGATGCGTGCATCGACCGACCGACGTGCGGGTGGTGCGGGGGCACGAGCACGTGCGCGGCCGGCTCGGCGTCGGGCCCCACGACGGGCACGTGTGCCATGGGCTGGAGCTGGTACCGCGGGTCGTGCGAGGGCGGCTCCGGCACGTGTGGCGAGACGACGTGCAACGCGTGCGCGACGACGCCCGGGTGCGGCTGGTGCCCGTCGGCGAGCGCGTGTCAGCCCGGCAGCGCGACGGGACCGACGAGCGGTGCGTGCGCCGATTGGGTCTGGCTGCAGAGCGAGTGCGGCGGCGGAACGACCGACCCTTGCTCCGACGGCGACTGCGGTGCGTGCACCGTGCGCGCGGGCTGCGGCTGGTGCAACGCGGGCGCCGGTGGAGACTGCCAGGAGGGAACCTCGACGGGCCCGACTGGGGGCACCTGCGGGGACTGGGTCTGGCTGTCGAGCGAGTGCACGACGTCCGGAGGCGACG
>JADZFZ010000138.1 GCA_020854145.1 Deltaproteobacteria bacterium
CGAAGCCCACCGACCGTCGCCGTCGCGCGCAGCGCCCAACCCACCGGTCCACGCACCTTGCCGGTGACGTGGAAGAACGCGTCGCACACGAGCCACGCGCGGCCGTCCTTCGCGGGCAGCGAGAGCCACGCTTCCCCGTTGCGCAGACCGCTCGGCACGAGATACCGCGCACCGTGGGGCAGGAGCTTCGCCGTGTCCGCGAGCGAGACCAGGCCCGCGTGCCCCTTCTTTCGCAGACGCGGCAGCGCCGCATCGGCCGCCGTGGCGAGCGCCTCCGGGAAACGCTCTCGGTACCGCACGAGCGAGAGGTGATGGTAGTGGTTGGGCGCGAAGAGCACGCGCGGCGTGCCGATCTTCTCGATGGCCTCGAACGTCCCGTCGCCCAGCCACGTCGGGCTGTGCACCAGCGTGCCGCCGTCGGGCAGCGACACGACCATCATCCCGAGCTCCCAGCCGCTCGGCTCGATCCGGCGAAACCGCACGATCCCGTCGTCGACGTGGATCGGTCGGAGCGCACCGCCGTCGCTCTTCGAGGCCCCCGCCACGACGGTCACTATGCCACGTCGCGCGGGGCGGCGCGGTGCGTCGATCAATCGCTCGAGGGCTGCGACCCGAGCACGGCCACGCGCGGCGTCTCCTCGGTCGGCGCAGGGCCGACGATGCGCTCGACGACGAGCGTCGAGAGCGTGTAGACGTACTCCTCCGGATCGTCGGAGCCGGCGCGAAGATCCTCGCGAACCCGGGCGCCGGTGAAGTGTCCCTCGACGATCAAGACGCGGCCGTCCTCGGTGTCCTCGGGAGCGGTCGTGCCCGTCGCGTACTCGAGCGACAGCCAGGTGTCGCCGTCGTTGTGCGCGTCGGGATCGGTGCCGAGGAACGTCGCCGGGCACGAGCAACCCCAGCCCGCCGATCGATAGACCACCGGGACGCGCACGCGCTCGCGCCGGCCGGAACGCGCCGCGGCCAGACGCGCCTGGATCCACGTGCTCAGCCCGGCGCCGTCGTCGGCCGATGGACCCTCCACGGGAGCGCTCGGCGCGGGCGGGCGGGCCACGGGCATCGTGGGCTCCGGCGTCGTCGAGGGGTCGGGAGGAGGCGCTCCGCCACATCCCGCAAAACCAGCAATGATTCCGACCGATGCGAGCACGATCGTGGGAACGGACGAGACGAGCACGCGCCGAGCTTACTCGTCCCGGGCTGGCCTTCCACGCCGGCGTGCGAGCGCGATCGCGACCAGCGCGATCGCCACGAACGGCAAGACGCCTCGCGCGCGGCGCGGTCCCCCGGGCGCGGAGCAGCCGCCGTCCAACGAGCCCTCCGACCCGTCCGCGCCGGGAGGCGGCGCTGCGTCCATCGACGGTGTGCCTCGGGTGACCTCGACCCGGAGCGGGAACGTGGGGTCGGGCCATCGCGCCTCGTGACCCTCGGGGTGACGCACGACGAGCGTCGCATCGAGCACGCCGGCTCTCTCCGCGTCGAGGGTGAACGTCACCCGCACCATCGCGCCGGGCTCCACGGCGCCGAGCACATCGCCGGCGACGGGGGCATCCGCTTCGCGCGCGCCGAGCCGCGTCGCGGCGGGCCACGCCTCGCGGCCTTCGTTGCGCACCACGGCCCAACCGCGCGCGGGCTCGTGCGGAGCCACCGCGCGCGGGACGCTCACGTCGACGAACGCGACGCCGAACGGCGGGCGGCGCGACGGGATCGTCGCGTCGAGAGACCCCGCGAGGGCACGCCCATCGCGGGCGACGCCGATCGCGAGCCGGACCTCGCCTTCGCGCTCGGGCGAGATCGTCAGGCCCGCCGGCACCGATTCGCCGGGCGCCACCTCCGCGTCGATCGACGCCAGCACCGACAGCGACGCGCCGTCCGCGGTCGCGACGAGGGTATGCGTGCCGGGCATCCAACGCGTCGTGCCCGCGTTCTCGAGCGTCGCCGCCACGTCGTAGCTCTCGCCGAGATCGAGCGCCTCGGGCAGCTCCGCGTGCACCGTCACGCGATCGCACACGTCCTCGTCGGTGGCGCCGTCGCAGTCGTCGTCGCGACCGTTGCACGTCTCGCGCGGCAGGTCGCCGCACGCGCCGCACGCGTTGGTCACACCTTCGTCCGTGCGCCCGTCGCAGTCGTCGTCGCGACCGTTGCACGTCTCGCGCGGCACGTCGCCGCACCGCCCGCACGCATGGGTCACGCCTTCGTCCGTGCGCCCGTCGCAGTCGTCGTCGCGACCGTTGCACACCTCGCGCGAAGGCGTGCACGCACCGCACACGCGCCCCGTCGCGAACCCTTCGGCGGGCGAGCGGCCGAGCCGCGCCAGCGTCTGCGGTCCGGCGACTCCGTCGTCGTCGATGCGATCGCGGGGATGGTTGGCGTTCCACAGGCGCTGGAAGGCGAGCACGGACAGACGTCGCAGATCGTCCCCGGGCGCGTCGTAGTGCACGGGGTCGCTCGACGGCAGCGGATGACCGAAGCCCGCACGCGTGAGCGAGCCGCCGACGGATCCGTAGTTGGACACGTCGATGGCGCGTCCCGTTTCGTGGTTCGATCGACCGGGATCGGCCGCCACCGCGCAGCCGCCCTTCAGGATGTACTGCTCGGCGATCGTGCGCAGCGCGGAGGTGATCGTGACGTCGCGCGACCTCGCGACCGAGAGCAGCATGTCGCGTCCCTCGGGGCTCAGGTACGGGTGGACGCGGCTCGACGCCAGATGGAGGTTCGC
>JADZFZ010000139.1 GCA_020854145.1 Deltaproteobacteria bacterium
AGGCCTCGTGGTCGTCGTCGCGCAGCGCCAGGGCGCGCTCGATCATCTCCACGGCGCCGTCGAGGTCCCCCACGGCACGCAGCGACTCGGCCTCGCGCCGCCACCGCGCCCCGAGGAGGAACCGCGCATAGCGCCCGTCGCTCGTCATCGGGTCCGCCGCGATCGCGCCTTCGTCGGGCGCGGTCGCCGAGCGCGCGAGCCCCTCGGACGTGCGCAACGCGCCGACGTCGAACCGCACGAAGCGACCCAGCAGATGCGGGCTCTCCGAGACCCAGAGCACGCGTGCCGTCAGGTCGGCCACCACGCCGTGCGCCGCGAGCAACCCATCGATCGCGGCGCGATGCCCGAGCGGCCTGTCGGTGGTCTCCGAGGCCCGCCGGTCGCGCAACATCGCGACACCCACCGTCGCGTCGATGCGCCCGCGATGGACGCGTAGCAGCTCGTCCATTCGCGTCCCGCGTGCGACCGTCGAGGTCGTGTCGCGTACGGCACGATTACGCGGATCGCCCCGCAGCCCGGGCGATCGGTAGTGATTGGAGATCCCCAGCGTCGCGCCGTCGCCCCACACGACCGCCGTCTCGACGCCCGGCGCACGCTCCACCACGGCCGCACGCCCATCGTCGCCGTCGGCGATCACCAGCATGTGCGGCACCATCGGCCGATCGCGGATCGCGATGGCCACGGCCTCGTCGAGCGTCCTGGCCTGCTCGAGGATCGCGCGCGTCGTGAACACGACGGGAGTGCCCTCTCCTTCGCGCTCGCCTCCGCGCGCTCCGTGCACCGCCACCCAGACGCCCTCGGCGTTCATGCCGGTCACGACGCCGGTCATGCCCGGCCACGCCACCGACACGTACGGCACCGACCCCGCGACGCGGACGAGCTGCACGACCTTCTCCCGGTCGAACCAAGGGTCGACGTCGAAGTCGAAGTTGCGCCCCACCCACGTGTGCCCGTCGCGCGTCGCCTCGCCGGTGGCGAAGAACGACGTGCACGCGAGCAACGGCGATTGCTCGAACGCGAGCGAGATGTCGTAGAGACCGTGCAAGTAGACGAGCCGCTGGAACGTCGGCATCCAGTCGGCGAACCGATCCCGATAGCCGCGCGACTCGCCGAAGATCTCGGCTCTGCGCGCCTCGGGGAACGATTCGGCGAGATTGCGGTTCTTTGCGCGTACGAGCGTGTCGATCAACCCGCGCGCCAGGCGAGACGGGACGTATCGCGCGTAGAGCGCCTGCATGACCTCGTCGCCCTGCGCCATGAGCGGCGAGAGGAGGCGCCCATGGTCGAGCCCGATGCGGATCGGCTGCCCTTCGAGACCCAACACCCAGACGCGCCCACGTCGCGCGAGAAAGCTCGACCCGGACCGGGTCACCGGGCCGTCGACCCGCACCGGTGGCAGCTCCGGAAGCCGATGATCCGGAGCGTCGATCTGCGTCCAGCGCAAGAAGACGACGTAGACCGCGGAGAGCGCGACGAAGGTGACGGCCACGATCCGGAGCAGGCGCCGCCCCCGCGACGACGCACGAGGCGCGCGCTCCGCCGCAGCGTCTCGTGCGGGTCCCGACGCCCCGGCCATCAGCGCCCGTTCGATCGCCCGAGCTGCGCCCGCAACACGTGCTCGATGATGCGCGGGACGTCGCGTCGGACGACGAAATGCGTCTTTCTGCTTTTGCCGGGTGGATAGATCACGCGAATGGGCACCTCGACCACGTCCATCCCGGAGTGCAGCGCCCGCAGCAGCACCTCCGCCTCCCACTCGTAGCCCGTGCCGCCCGCGCCGAGCGCCAGCGTGTCGAGGATCGGGTAGCGGCGAAGCCCACACTGGGTGTCGCGAAGCGGACGGTGCGCGAAGCGCGAGAGGAAGTAGTTGGAGATCCCGTTCGAGACCTGGTTGGCCTTCGGCGCGCCCGCCTCGGCGAGATCCCGCACCCCGAGCACGATCGAGCGCGGACCTCCGGCTGCGAGCAGCTTGGGCAGATCTTCCGCGGAGTGCTGACCGTCGGCGTCGACCGTCAGCGCGACGTCGAACCCGCGCACGAGCGCCGTCGCGAGCCCTGCCACGAGCGCGGCCCCCTTGCCGCGATTGATGCCGAGCGCCACCACCTCCGCTCCGGCGTCGGCTGCGGCGCGGCCCGTCCGATCGTGCGAGCCGTCGTCGACGACGAGCACCGACGGGACGACCGCACGACACTGCGCGACGACGTCGCCCACCGTCTCTTCGGTGTCGTACGCCGGGATGACGACACAAGCTCGCACGCGGCCTCTTTAGCAGGCTCGGCCACTCGTGGGATCCTCGCGCCTCCTTGAGCGACACCCACCCCGCCGGCACGACGGGTCCGGCCAACGCGGCGACGACGGCACGCGCGCCCCGTACCCTCGCCATCGACGCGCTCCGTGGAGCCGTGATGGTCCTCATGGTTCTCGACCACGCGCGCAGCATGTACTTCGGCCGCGCGATCGAGCCGACCGACATGGCCGTCACGACCGTCGCGCTCTTCCTCACGCGATGGGTCACGCACTACTGCGCGCCCGTCTTCGTGTTCCTCGCGGGCGTGTCCGCCTTTCTCTACGGCGCGCGCCACGGGAGCGCGCGCGTCTCGCGTTACCTGCTCACGCGCGGCGCGTGGCTCGTGCTGCTCGAGGTCACCGTCGTGCGGCTCGGGTTCGTTCCGGATCCCACCTACCGCTTCACGGTGCTCCAGGTCATCTGGGCCATCGGATGGTGCTTCGTCGTGCTCGCCGCGCTCTCGCGACTGCCGCGCGTCGCGGTCCTCGTCGTCGGGGCCGTCATCGTCGGCGGGCACAATCTCCTCGATCGCTTCGACGCGCTCGACCACGGCTCGGTCGATTGGCTGTGGAGCATCCTGCACGAGCCGTCGCTGCTCGAGCCGCTGCCCGGCAGGAGGGTCTACGTCGGCTACCCGTTGCTGCCGTGGATCGGCGTGATCTGTCTCGGCTGGAGCCTGGGGCCATGGTTCGCCCGCGCTGCGGAGGAGCGTCGTCGATGGCTCGTCCGCCTCGGCCTCGCTGCAATCGCGCTCTTCGTCGTGCTCCGCGCAATCGACGTCTACGGCGATCCCGACCCGTGGTCCGTGCAATCGCGAGGCGCGGCGTTCACGGTGCTCTCCTTCCTGAACACCCACAAGTACCCGCCCTCGCTGCTCTACCTCGCGATGACGCTGGGCCCCGCGCTCGTCGCGCTCGCATGGCTCGATCGCGCACGATTGCCCGCGTGGTTGCAGCCGCTGCTCGTCTTCGGGCGCGTGCCGCTCTTCTTCTACGTCGCGCACCTCTATCTGCTGCGAATCTCCTCGGGCATCCTGGCATTCGCCCATTTCGGACCGAGCGCGTTCGAGCCACCGCCGGGCCACGCGGGCAGCCCGGCCTATCCGTTGTGGGGCGCCTATCTCGCGTGGATCGTCGTCGTGGTCGCGCTCTATTGGCCGTGCCGCTGGTTCGCGCGTCTGAAAGAGCGCCGCGCCGATTGGTGGCTCGGGTATCTGTGAGCGGAAGCGGGCTTCAGCTCTGCTCGAAGTGGTACCACTGCTCCGGATTGCGGCGGACGAACTGCTCGAATCCGCGCGCAATCGCCGCGACGTGAGGTGCCAACCGCGAATCGTCGCGTCGACCGCGCGGAACCTCGAGCACACCGACCGGCATATCGACCACGTAGCGGCGGAATCCCACGCGACGGGTGAACGCGGCGACGAGGGGCGCGCCCGTCGCCTGCGCGAGCCGGAATGGGCCGACCGGGAATCGACGCTCGCGGCCGAAGAAGGGCGCGCCCATCGTCGCCATCCCCGGCGGGGTGCGATCGAGCTGCAACGCGACGACCCTCTTGGCCCGCAAGGCCGCCACGAGCGCCAGCGCGTCGGTCGGATCGCGGCCGACGTAGGCAATCTCCACCCGTGGGTTGCGCTGGCGCACGCCGTCGGCGAACGCGCGCGCGGTCTCGTTCTCCTCCGGCGCCATGACCATCGTCACGCCGACGTCGTGATTGGCACCGAGCATGTTGCCCATCACCTCCCAGCTGCCGGTGTGGGCCGTCACCACGATGACCCCGCGGCCGAGCGCGATGGCTTGCTTCATCGGGCTCGGAGTCGGCGACGTCACCGAGTACGCACCCAGACCGCGCCCGGCGATCTCCAAGCCGTCGGTGAGGGACTCGGCGAACGCGAGGTAGGTCCGGAGCGCGCCGAGCTGCGCCGCGGGCTCGGAATCGACCAGCCCGATCTCGCGCCAGTGCTTGGCGCACGCGCGCCTGCGATCCCCGACGAGCGCCCACGCGAGCGCGCCGAACCACTTGGGCGAGTACCTGCGCCACCACCACGGGCCGTGCACGGCGCCGGCGTACGCGAGCCTGCGCCAGAAGAGCCCGTCGTGCCGCGTGGCCTCGCGCACCTCGGATGCCGCGCGCGCGGCCGCGCCGGCCAACCTCGGCTCGTCGCTCACTTGCTCGTTCCCACGCATCGCGGCGTCGCGACCGCTATCATGTCGCGAGCGCACCGCCCAGCAGGTCCTTTCTTGAGCACCGACGACGAGCGCCCGATCTCCGACAACGCCCGACGCGATCGACTCCTCACCTGCCTGCTCGGGCTGCGCGTCGGTGATGCGATGGCCGCGAAGTTCGACGGCATGCGCAGCGCCGCGGTGGCCGAGCACCTCCGTGCGCACGGTGCGCTCGACAAGGGTCGTCCCGTTCCGTGGCGCTACGGAGACGACACGTTGATGGGCGCCGCGGTCGCGCGAGTGCTCGCCGATCGCGGTCAGGTCGATCCCGACCTCCTCGCGACCACTTTCGGCCAGTGTTACGACGCGCATCGCGGCTTCGGCGAAGGCACGCGCGAGCTTCTCGCGCAGCTGGCCATCACCCCGCTGCGCTGGCGTCAGCTCGGCCGCGAGCTCTATCGGGGCCAGGGCTCGTTGGGCAACGGCGCGGCTGCGCGCGCTGCGCCGATCGGCGCGTACTTCGCGGACGACCCCGAGCGCGTCGTGGACGAAGCGACGCTCGCAGCCGCAGTCACGCACACGCACCCGGAAGCCGTCGATGGTGCGGTCGCGGTCGCGCTCACCACGGCGTATTTCGCGCGCCGCTTCCTCGGACGGCGCCCCGCGCCGACGGGGGCCGGCCTCGTGCTCACGGTGCTCGAGGCGGTCCGCACGCCCGCGCTGCGACGAACGCTCGGGCAAGTCCACGAGATGCTGGCGCGTGGCGAGGATCCGGGCGCCGGGCTCGCGGGCGCGTCGATCGGCGTCGGCGAGCGTGCGCGCGACTCCGTGCCGTTCGCCATCTACGCGGCCGTCCGTCACCCCGAGAGCTACGTGAACGCCGTGACGTACGCAGTTCGCGCCGGCGGCGACGTGGGCGCGATCGCGTCGATGGTCGGCGCCATCGTCGCCGCGCGCGGGCCCGCCGGCTGGATCCCCGACGAATGGCGACGCGCCTCCGAGCCGTTGCCGGGTTGAGCATCCCACCCGAAAGGTGGCAATCCGCGCTCGGTGATATCGTTGCGGGCATGCGCGTTCGCCACCTGCTCTCGGTCGCGCTCTCGCTGTGCGCGTGGATGGTGCCCCTCGCGGCGCTCGCCGATACCTCGGTCGCCGTGCTGGGCATCCAATCGATCGAAGGCGACGAGCAATCCGCCGGGCAGATCACGGCCGCGATTCGCGTCGGCGTGGGCACCATCAGCGGCTACGACTTGTTGCCGACCGACGCGACGCTCGCGCAGATGGTCCTCGCGCACGACTGCGAGGAAGAGCCCAACGAGGGCTGTCTCGCGAACATCGCGTCGGCTCTGAGCGCGGAGCGGCTCGTCTTCGGCCAGCTGCGCCGCGTCAGCGTCGGTGCGAGCAACTATCGATTCCAGCTGACGCTCACCGTGTTCAACCGGCAGACCGGGCGAACCGAGCGAACGTTCCGCCAGTCCGTCGAGCGCACCGCGAGCGCCGAGGCGCTGCGCGACCTGGGACGCACCTCCGCGCGCCAGCTCCTGGGCGTGTCCGCCACGGGCGGCGGAACGATCGTGGTCACGTCGAGCGTTCTGGCCGCGACGGTGCAGCTCGATGGGCAGACCGTCGGGCAGACGAGCGACGATCCGCTCGTGCTCCGCGGCGTGCCCGAGGGGCGTCATCAGCTCGCGGTCACGGCTCCCGGACGTCGGCCCTTCACACGCGCGGTGACCGTCGAGGAAGGCGAGACCGAAGAGCTGGAGGCGGAGCTGCCGGTGCTGACCGGACCGACGCCGTACGACGACGGGCGGAGAGACGGTCGTGACCGCGACGACGACGGCGGCAGCGATCTGCGCTGGCTCGGTTGGGTCGGCGTGGGCGTCGGTGCTGCAGCCGGAGTGCTGGCCCTCGTCTCGTACCTCCAATGGAGCGACACGGGCCGTGGCGGCAACGAGACGGCGTTCGACGATTACACGCGCAGCGTGTGCCCCGGGCCCGGGTGCGCGATGAGCGCCGGCACGTACGAGATCGAGGACGTCTGCACGCACGCCGAGACGTCCGCCGACTCGAGCGACCGCACGAGGGTGCTCGACATCTGCGACCGCGGCGACACCTTCCAGACCCTGCAGTACGTGGCGATGGGCGTCGGCGTCGTGGCGGTCACCGCGGGCGTCATCGGCATCCTCACCCTCGGACCCGACGACGATCGCGGCTCGAGCGATCGTGCGTTTCGCCCTCCGCCCCGCGCACGGCTGGCGCCTCGCCTCACACCCGTCGTCTCTCCGCAGGGCGCGGGGCTGAGCGCGCGGCTGATCTTCTGATCGTCTCGGGACGCGCATGAGCCGTCGCACGGCGCGCCTCCGGATCGTCGGAGGCTCCTTCGGCGGGCGCACGATCTCCGTGCCGGTCGACGAAGGCTCCGTACGGCCGACCTCCGAGCGCCTTCGAGAGGCCATCGCGTCCGCCCTCGAGGCACGCGGCGCGATCGCCGGACGGCGCGTGCTCGATCTCTTCGCGGGCTCGGGTGCGCTCGCGTTCGAGGCGCTCAGCCGCGGCGCGGCTTCGGCCTCTCTGGTCGAGCACGACCGCATGGTCGCGCGCGCCATCGAGTCGAGCGCACGCGCGCTGGGCGTCGAGCCCCGCGTCTCGGTCCTCCTCGCGGATCTCCTGGATCCCGCGAAGCAGCCGATCGCCGCGTTGCGGGCAGCGGGTGCCGAGCCGTTCGATCTGGTGCTCTGCGATCCGCCCTACGCGCGCGTCGCCGAGCTTTCCGGCTTGTTCGCGCGGTTGCTCGAGGCCGGTGTCGTCGCCGCCGATGGGCTGGTCGTCGTCGAGCACCCGTCCAACGTGGCGCCGCCGTCGCTGGCCGACCTCGTCGTCGAGCGCACCTATCGGCACGGCTCTTCCGCGGCGACCCTCTACTCGGTGCGTGACAGATGACCGTTGGTGCAGAGCCCAGCGATGCACGCAATCGCGCTCCTCGACTGCGCTCGGGGCGAACGGTTGGCGCGAGTGAAGGGAGACGACGAACCCCTTCTGGGCAGCGCGTCTCGCGGATCCGCGTACCATCCGTCGACCGATGACGAGCACCGAGCCCTGCACCACGCACCGAGCGGCGCCCCGCAGCGAGCCTCCGACGAGCCGCGTTCCCGCGCTGGCGCTCCTCCTCACGGCTGCGGTGACGCTCCTCGTCGGCTCGTGCGGCGCGTCGCGCAACGCGCCCGCCACGACTGGAGTGGCACACACCGTCGGCGCGCCCGTCACCGGCCTCGCCGGCCGCGTCACCTACGACGCGCGGCGCCTCACCAAGCAGGGCCTCACGGCCACGACCGAACGCCGCCCCGCACGGTTCGTGGTCGTGCAGCTGAAGGACGGGCGCGGTCGCGTCATCGGCCGGTCGTACACGGATGGGGAAGGACGCTACGCGTTTCCGCGCGTCCCACGTCGTGCCGTGCAGATCGAGGTGCTCGCCTCCATCCGCCCGTTCGTCTGCCGTGCCCCGCCGTGCCCGCCCTCGGTCACCCTCGACGTCACGTCCGACGGCGGTGGACAACGGCCGCACCTTCTCGCGAGCTCGCTGCGTTCCTTGCCCGCGGGCGCACCTCTCGACCTGCACGCGAGCGTCGATCCGCCGCACTCGACGGCCGGTGCGTTCCACATCCTCGACACGCTCTTCCGCGGCAGCGTCGCGGTCCACGATTGGACCGGGCGCACGCTGCCGCCGCTCTTCGCCATCTGGCAATACGAGGGCCCGAGCGACTGGAGCTACTACCGCGGCGAGCGCGGGCGCGGGCGCTTCGCGATCGAGCTCATGGGCGGCGAGCGTGGTCGGAGCGCGACGACCGACTCCGATCAGCACGACGAGATGATCATCCTCCACGAGCTCGGGCACTTCGTGTTCGACATGCTCTCGACCGACTCGTCGATCGGCGGCTCGCACCCCGCGCACGTGCTGACCGATCCGGGAGTCGCGTGGGAGGAAGGACGCGCGACCTGGTTCGCGTGCGCAGTGCTCGGCGAGCCGATCTACCAGGACGCCATCGGCATCGCGCCCCAGGGACGGCTGCGTCTCGACGACGACATCGAGACCTTCACGCCCAACGCGCTGCGCGGGCTCGGCTCGCAGCAGACCGCGTCGGAGCTCCTGTGGGATCTCTCGGACGGCACGTTGCCCGACGGCACGACGCCCATCGCGGATCGAGACTCCGACGGCGTCGCGCTCGGCCCGGCCGCGGTGCTGCGCGCGATGATGGCCCAGCGAGAGGTGCCAGGCGCCTATCCGAGCTCACTGTCGTTCTTGCGGTTCCTCGTCTCGTCCAACGCGCTCTCCGCCGACGCCGCGCGGGCACTGCTCGTGCGACCGAGCGACCATCGTCTCGCGTTGCCGGCCGACGGAGAGGCGGACGCGTGGCCGCGGGACGTCGCCTTCGCGACCGACGTCGATGGCAAGGTCGACGGCATCAGCAATCCCGCGCCATCGGGAGGCGCCGCGCACCCGGTCAACGGGTTCGACGCGACGGCGGCGTACCGCGTCCACGTGACGGCGCGCGGTCGTCTGACCGCGCAGCTGCGGATCAACGGCAGCGGCACGGCGGCCGACCGCACCGATCTCGAGCTCGAGCTCCGTAACGCGCGCGCCGACGCGATCGATCGGAGCATCGGCACCACCCCGATCGAGACGATCTCGCGCGTCGTCGATCCCGGCTTCTACGTCGTGTACGTGCGCGATGCCGGAAACGGCAATCGCGCGAACTTCCGTCTGCGCGTCGAGCTGCAGCCAGCTCCGTGATCGCGCGCCCGTCGCGACCCGTGAGCGATCGTTCACCATCGTGTGAGCGATCGAGTCGCTGATTCGTTGCGCTCGATCACACCAGACGCGGTGTTCGTGATCGCAGTCACAGGCGCGCGGCGCGAGTGAGGGCGGTCACGAGCGACGCACGAAGCGCCCTTCTACGCTTCGTCTCGACATGTCGCGATTCTCCTCCATCCCGAACAACGTCGATCTCGAGAGCGACAAGCGTCTGCAACGCGCGCTCGAGCAGTGGCAACCCGACTTCCTCTCGTGGTGGACGGAGATGGGGCCCGATGGGTTCCAGCAGCACGACGTCTGGTTGCGGACCGCGATCAGCGTCGAGCCGAACGGCTGGGCGCACTACGACTACGTGAAGATGCCCGACTATCGATGGGGCATCTTCCTCGTGCCGCAGGACAAGGACCGCAAGATCCACTTCGGCGACAACATCGGGCGCCCCGCGTGGAACGAGGTGCCCGGTGAGCTGCGCGGCACGCTGCGTCGCATCATCGTCACGCAGGCCGACACCGAGCCCGCCAGCGTCGAGCAGCAGCGCGCCCTCGGCCACACCGCACCGTCGCTCTACGACATGCGCAACCTCTTCCAGGTCAACGTCGAGGAGGGTCGCCACCTCTGGGCGATGGTGCATCTGCTCCACCAGTACTTCGGTCGCGACGGGCGCGAAGAGGCGGAAGAGCTGCTGCAGCGACGCAGCGGCAACCCCGACAAGCCGCGCATCCTGCGCACGTTCAACGAGCGCACCGACGATTGGCTGTCGTTCTTCATGTTCACGATGTTCACCGACCGCGACGGCAAGTATCAGCTCGCCGCGCTCGCGCAGAGCGGGTTCGATCCCCTCGCGCGCGCCACGCAGTTCATGCTGACCGAAGAGGCCTTCCACCTCTTCGTCGGCGAGACGGGCATCGAGCGCGTCGTGCGTCGCAGCGCTCAGCTGGAGAAGAGCGCGCCGGCCGGTGACGTGCGCAAGGTCGGCGGCATCGATCTCCCGACGATCCAGAAGTACATCAACTTCTGGTTTTCGTCGTCGGTCGAGCTCTTCGGCGGCGAGGTCAGCTCCAACGCAGCCGAGTACTTCGCGACGAGCCTCAAGGGCCGATACCGCGAGGACCAGAAGTCCGACAATCTCGCGCTCGATGCGGCCTACGACATCGACGTGCTCGAAGCGGGCAGGCTCGTGCGCCAGCAGGTCCCTCTGCGCAACGCGATGAACGAGGTGCTCCGCGACGAGTACGTCGCCGACTGCGAGCGCGCCGTGCGTCGCTGGAACAAGGCCATCGCGGAGGAAGGTGGGACCTTCGAGCTGCGGTTGCCGCATCGCCGGTTCAACCGATCGATGGGCATCTACTCGGGCCACCGGTTCGACGTCGATGGCAACCCGATCTCCGACGAGCAGTTCGAGGCCGGACGCGATGGCTGGCTGCCGAGCGAAGCCGATCGCGAGCACGTCCGCAGCCTGATGACCCCCGTCCACGAGCCCGGCAAGTACGCCAACTGGATCGCACCTCCGAACAAGGGCGTCGGCGGGCAGGGCGTGGACTTCGAGTACGTCAGGGGACCGGCCGCGTAGCGCGAAGATCGACCGAGGATCCCGGCCGCGAGCGCGCGGCGACTTGCGTCCATGCGGCGCCGCGACGCACGATGGTGCGCCGTGCTCGCCCCGCGCGTCGCGTCCGCCTGGTTGCTCCTCGGCTCGATCCTGGTCGCAGGGTGCGGCGGCGACGACACGATGCCGCCGCTCATCGCTCCGGACTCGGGTCCGCCTGCGCCCCCCGTTCCGCCGCCGCTCGACGCGACACCCGAGAGTGGGTCGCCGGACGCCGGCGGCGAAGACGACGCGGCCGCGCCTCCGCCGCCTCCGATGGACATGGGGACCGACGCGTCTGCGCCCATCGACTCGGGACCAGGACCGACCGACACCGGACCGACGGACGCGGGAACGGCGGATGCGGGCCCGATCGATCGCGATCGCGACGGTCTCGACGACGCGTTCGAGGATCGTGCGGCGGCCGAGTATCTGCCGTTCCTGTCGATGGATCCCACCGACGGATGCCCCCGGGCGACGGCCATCTTTCGCGCGCGGCCGCATCCCGACGACGCGACGCTCCTCTACGTCGAGTACGTGCTGCTGTTCGAGCGCGACTGCGGCGCGCTCGGTCACGTCGGCGACAACGAGGGCTTCGGCGTCACCGTCGACCCGAGCGTGCCGGGAGCGGAGGGCATCCTCGCCGTGCGCGCCATCTCGCACCGCGGCACCGCGTGTCACTCGGCAACGACGTGCGGTCGATCGACCTGCGGAGGCGTCGATGGGTGCGCGTTCGGGACGCGCCGCGGCGTCCGCTACCCGGTCGTCTTCTTCAGCGCCGGCAAGCACGGCGGCTACATGAGCGAAGACGCGTGCGACGGTGCGTGCATCCTCACGAACTACTGCGTCTTGGCGGACCTTCCGTTCGAGCCCGCGTTGCTCAACGTGGGCGAGCCCGACGCGCCGCTCGTCTCGGATCTCACTGCGGCCGGCGCGATCACCTCGGCTGGCGGCTGGCGGGAGATGGATCTCTTCGGGTACGACCCTTGGGGCGGCGACGACTTCGGTGGCGCCGGCAACGTCGCGGCGCAGCTGATGGACCCGGAGCTCGTCCCGCCGACCTGCCGGTAGCGAGCGGAGCTCAGCGGCGGCCGCGGGCGCGGCCTTGACCCCCTGCGAGCCCCCGCTCCGCGCTGTAGACGAAGACGCGATTGCCCGCGCCCTCTCGACCCTGGAACCAGACCGGAGCCGGCGTGGTGACGGCACCCGACGTCGTGCCGCGGCGTGGCCAGCGGTTGGGCAGCGGCTCGGTGAAGTCGTAGAGCCACTGCGCGTCGGCGAGCGACATGTTCACGCAGCCGTGGCTCGTGCGCGTACCGAATCGGTTGTGCCAGAAGACCCCGTGGAAGGCCTGGCCGCGATTGAAGTACTGGATGTCGGGGATCCCGGTGATGTGGTACGGGCGGTCGCCGCGCCCGGGATCGTAGTCGCGCATGTTGCCGAGCGTCAGCTTGCGGATGACGCGGTACTCGCCGAGGTAGGTCGGGAAGTAGCCGCGCCCCGTCGAGACGAACGTCAACATCACCGGTGCGCGCCCCACGTACGCGACGAGGAGCTGATTGTCCCTGTCGACGTAGATCCAGCGCTCGCTGGGTTGAACCGTGCGCAGGAACTCCTCGGGAGGAGGCGCCACGGGGCGCGATGTGACGAAGCCGGTCTGCTCGAGCAGCACCGAGTCGTTGTCGCGCGCGACCATCGCGGGCAAGCGCGTGTCGCGGAGCATGACGCCGTGGAAGCGCGTGCTCACCATGCGGCGCCGCAGGACGCTCGCTGCGACGTAGCCGCCGCGGTGCACCTGCATGAGCCCGCCGGTCTCGCTGTTCCACACGACGGCGAGCGTCTCGAAGCCCTCGTAGAAGCACGCGCCGTGGAGGCTCGCGGGCAGCTGCGCGGCGACCGCAGGATCGATCGCGCGTCCGCCACGTCGCGTGCAGCTCCACTGCTCGGGCGGGAACTGGCGCAGGATGGTCGCAGCTCCGCCGTTGAGGAGCGCGGAATCGACCGGTGCCGGCGCCGGCAGCCGCGGAACCGCGCTCGCCTTGAGCAAGAAGTGCTGGGTGCGCATGCGCACCGGGATCGAGCCGGGAGGCGGAGGGAGCGGGCGCTCGGACGCGATGGCAGCGAGGGGCGGCAGGCCGGGCGCGTTCTGCGCGCGGGCGAGCGGAAGCGCCGCGACGAGCACGGCGAATGCGACGGCGAGCGAGACGTGAACGTGGCGGGTAGGCATGGAACGACCCGTCATACGGGGCCGAGGATAGCGACATGCCCGCGCCAGGCCAGCGAGAAACCCGCAGAGGTCCGACCGCTCGCCGTCCGCGACGTGTCTTCTCCGACGCTCCGTCGTGGCGACGTGGCGACGTGGCGTCAGGGATGGGCAGAAGAGCCCGTCGTGCCCTCGGTCTGGTCGTGCTCCACCTGGTGGACCTCGGCGACCGCGTCGTAGCGGTGCTCGTACGCGGTGACGAACGCGGAGAATCCCCACGTGGCCGCGAGACGGGCGCTGACGTCGGGCCGGCTCTGCAGTCGCAGCAGCGACGCGCGGAGGCGCCGGGCGAAAGTGCGCGGAACCCTGTCGAGAACGACGACGCAGTCGTACGGGATTCGAGCCGTCTTCGCGACGACTCGCAGCTCGTCCGCCTCGGCGATTCGCTGTGTGCGCCCCGGATCGACGAACGACGACGCCACGGCGCCCACGTCCGCCTCGCCCCTGGCGACCATCCGGATGGCGGACCAGTGATCCCCGGCGAAGACGACCCTGCCGAAGAATCGGTCGGGGTCGTGGCCGTGGTAGCGGAGCAGCGCGCGCGGATAGAGATAGCCGGAGGTGCTCGTCGAATCGACCCACGCGATCGTCGTCTGTCGCAGATCGGCCAGCGTGTTGAGCGAAGAGCTGTTGCGTACGACGAGGTAGCCGCTGTACGTGGGAGAGCCGTCGCTCGATGCCGCGGCGAGCGGCACGACCTGCAGCCTGCGCCGCGCGCGCACGTACGTGAGCGGAGACAGGATCGCCACGTCGATCGAGCCGCGCTCGAGGAAGCCGATCAGCTCGTCGTACGACGGCGCCGCGACGAGCTCCACCGGGTGGCGCAGAGCGCTCTCCAGATGGTCGCGCAACGGCATCGCGCGTACGGCCGACGACTCCATCCCCGTCCCCGGCGAGATCCCGATCCGCAGCTTCGCCAGATCGGGGCCCGACACCGGTAGCTGGTCGATCGGATCACGATGCGGTGAGCGCGCGGCATGCGAGTCGTTGCAGCCGACGACGGAGGCCATCGCGACGACGAGGCCCAGAGCCGCGGCGCGACCCGCGGACGTGACGGAACCGTTCGACCGGGGACGATGGGACCTCGACGCGCCGATCACGGTGATCCCGTCCCCGCAGTGACGACGACGTTACGCCCGGATTGTTTGGCCGTGTAGAGGGCGCGATCGGCGGCGGCGACGAGATCGGACAGCGTCTCGCCGTGATCGGGGTAAGCGGCGACTCCGAAGCTGGCCGTGACCACGTGGAGAGAGGGCGACGCGCCTGCTCGAACGGTACGCTCGATGGTGTCGCGCATGCGCTCGGCGGCATGCGCGGCCTCGTGCGCCGGCGTGTCGGGCATCGCCACGGCGAACTCCTCGCCGCCGACGCGCGCGATGATGTCGGTGCCTCTCGCGCCCTCGGCCAGAGCGGTGGAGATCTCCTTCAGCACCACGTCGCCCGCGGGGTGACCGAAACGATCGTTGATGGACTTGAACCGATCGACGTCGAGGACGACGACGGCGAACGCGCGATCGCGACGGCGCGCGAGCTCGAGATCCCGCGAGGCCCGCTCGTCGAACGCGCGACGATTCGCGAGACCCGTGAGCGGGTCGGTGGTCGCCAGCTGCGCGAGACGGCGATTCGCCTCGGACAGCGCAGCAGTCCGATCGGCCACGGCCCTCTCGAGATCGCTCGTGTAGGCCTGGAGCGACTCCGCCATGCGATTGAACGCCTCGGACACCTCGGTGATCTCGTCTCTCCCTTCGATCGGCGCCCGCACGTCCATCCGACCGCGTCGGAGCGAGCTCGCGGTCACCCCGAGCCGACCGATGCGCCGACCGACCATGCGCTGCAGGACCACGTAGAGCGCGAGACCGAGGACGAGGCCGGTCCCGCCGACGAGCGCGGCGAGCTCGATCCGCTGTTTGGCGAGCACCTGCTCGAGGCGACGCTCGGAGACCCGCGCGCGCAGGACCCCGAGCGGCGAGGCGAGCCGGACGGGAACGACGACGAGCAGCTGGCCGTGGTCGAGCTCCTTCGTCGTGGGATCCAATCGCGCCAGATCGCGACGCGTCTGCGCGTTCGACCAGCGTAGGTTGTAGCGGCGGGGATCGATGTCGGCCACGACGGTGCCGCTGCTGTCGACGACCTCGAGCGCCACCAGATCCGGAAATCGCTCCGGGTAGTTCGCGATGTTGTCGAGCACCGCCTGAGCGCGATGGTGGAACCTCGGGTCGGGCACCGACGGGGCAACGGCGAGCGCGAGCAGCTGAAGCGCTTCCACGGTCGTGGCGCGGAACTCCTCGCGTCGACTGCGCGAGTGCTCGGTGAGCGCGAGCGCCAGCGACGCGCCTCCGACCACCGCGACCGACAACGCCAGCGCGATGGCGACCTTCGCCGAAAGGCTCATCGCAGCCGCATCTCCGCTCCGCGCAGCCTATCACCGCGGCCGACTCCGCCCCACCGCGGGGTGACGCCGCGTCCTTCTCCGCAGAACGCGACGCAACTCGCCGCGTCGCCCGCGAGCGTTTTCGGCTACCCTGCGCCTGCCTTTCACAGGAGCGAACATGGCCGTCAACGTCGAGAAAATCCGGGTGATCGCCGATCTGTTGCTCGGCGCTGCCTACGCAGACCAGAACCTCTCGGGCAAAGAGGAGGCCTCCATCCGCGCCATGCTCGCGAAGCTCATGGAGACGGATCTGCCCCCGGCCGTCAGCACGCAGATCGAGAAGTTCGACGCCGCGAAGTTCGACCTCGCCGCGGCCGCCAAGGACTTCGCCTCCGACCCGCCGATGAAGAAGCGCGAGCTGCTCGAGCTGGTGGCCGGCGTGCACGACGCCGACGAAGAGCTCGACCTCGACGAGGACGCGTACATGCGCAAGCTCGCCGAGGCGCTCGGCATGGCAGCGAGCGAGTACCAGGATCTGTCGATCGAGGTGCTGTCGATCGACGATCTCAAGGAGCGCTTCGAAGACCTGGTGGTCGAAACGGCGTGACGCTCGGGACGCCGCGCGCGACGTGCACGGATCGAGACTGGACGAACGCCTTCGACAGTAGTAGCGGGAGGGCATGTTCGTGCAGCGGGCGGCCATCCGTCCCGTCCCTACCTACGCGGTGGTGTCACGGGGCGCGGTAGCGACGGTCGAGTCGGAGCTCGAGAGCGCCGGGAACGAAGAGCGGGCGGTGCTCGATCGCGCCTATCGGACGCTCGACCGCGAGCAGCCCGTCGTTGCGCGTTACCTCGAGGAGACGCTCGGCTCCCGATACGACGAGCACGCGCTCGGGCTCGGCTATTACCTCGGCCTCGCCGTCTTCATGTCGTTCCGCGAAGCGTTCCCGACGCGCCTCGGGCGGGTCAGCGACGCGCTGCTCGAGGCCGAAGAGGCCGCCCTCGCCGCCGACGAGGAGATGCGCGCCGAGCACCCGAGCGAGGTGGTGGACTCGGACGACGTGCTCGCGATGGAGCAGCCGGCGATCCTCGAGCTGATCCACCGCCACGTGGAGGCCGTCCTCGAGCAGAGCGCGAGCAAGGAGCTCGAGGCGCCGGCCGAGGGAATCGACCTCGACGAGGTGGACGCAATCTATCGCGCGCTGCTCGTGCAGGTGCTCGCGTTGAGCCGCGCCGTCGCGCCGCCTCCGGGCACGAGCCAGGATGCAGGCCCCGAGGTGCTCGCATGACGACGACGCCCGACGCGAGCGCCTCCGCGTCGATGCGGGCGATGTTGCTCGTCGCGCACGGCGGCCCCGAGTGCCTCTCGTGGGGCGAGCTGCCGCTTCCCGAGCCGGGGCCCGGGGAGGTGCGCGTGCGCGTGCGCGCCGTGGCGATGAACCACATGGATCTTTGGGTCCGGCGCGGCGGACCGGCGTTCAAGGTGCCGCTGCCGCACGTGCTCGGCTGCGACATCGCCGGCACCGTCTCGGCCGTCGGCGCGGGCGTCTCGGGCGTCGAGGTGGGCGCGCGTTGTGTGGTCAACCCGGGCGTCTCTTGCGGCGCGTGCGAGAAGTGCCTCGCGGGCGACGACCCGCTCTGCCGGCGCTATCGCATCCTCGGCGAGCACCGCGCGGGCGGCTACGCCGAGCACGTCGTGTTGCCCGCCGTCAACGTGTTGCCCTACCCCGGCGACCTTCCTTTCGAGCAAGCGGCTGCCGTTCCGCTCGTGTTCCTGACCGCATGGCGGATGTTGATCCGGCGCGCCCGCGTCGAGCCCGGCGAATGGGTGCTTGTTCAGGCTGCCGCTTCCGGAGTGGGCTCGGCGGCGATCCAGGTCGCGAAGCTCGCGGGCGCGCGCGTGATCGCGACGGCGAGCTCGGCCGAGAAGCTCGCGCGAGCCCGCGAGCTCGGCGCCGACGAGACGCTCGATTCGTCGAGCGACGACCTCGTCGCGGCGACGAAGCGCATCACCGGAGGGCGCGGAGCCGACGTCGTCTTCGAGCACGTCGGTGGCGACGTGTTCACCCGAAGCGTGCTCGCGACGCGTTCGGGTGGACGGCTCGTCACCTGCGGCGCCACGTCGGGCGCGACACCCACCATCGACTTGCGGCACGTCTTCTTCCGGCAGATCCAGGTGCTCGGGTCCACGATGGGCAGCAAAGCCGACCTCTTCGCGATCCTGCCGCTCGTGGCGGCGGGCAAGCTGCGCCCCGTCGTGGGCCGCGTGCTCTCGCTCGAGGACGCGGCGGAGGCGCATCGACTGCTCGAGTCGCGAACGGTCTTCGGCAAGGTCGTGATGACGGTCCCGTGAGACTCGCCTCTCGGGACACGTCTCCCCGGGGCGAGCCGAGAGCTACCGACCCGCGACGTAGCCCCGAATCGCCTCGAGGGTCTCGCGCGCGAGGCCGTCGAACGCGACGCCCACTCCCGGTCCGCTCGTCTCGCGCGCTTCCCGCGTCCAGCGCACGATCCCGGTCGCGAGGATGGGCCGGCCGTCGGGCAGCAGGAACGACACGGTGACCTCGGTGCCGACGGGCAACGTCGCGTAGGTGGCGACGAAGATCCCGCCGTCCGAGAGGTCCTGCGCGCGGCCCGCATAGAAGTAGCTCTCGCTGTGCATCCCGATGGTCGTCTCGAGCGACACCCGCTCGCTGCCCCGCCGGTCGCTCGCGTCCTCGCCCACGCGCACGATCCGTCGTGTCGACAGCGGGATCGGAGGCGGCTCCCACTCGCCGCTCTCGTGTCCGTGGGGAATCGACGCCGCCGCCTCGGCGATCGGATAGAGCGACGCCAGCACGCGCGCCACCGCGGCGGCCGCCTCTTCGCGCGCACCGCCGGAGTCGAGGATCTCGCGCAAGCGATTGTTGGCGAGGCCGAGCGCGCGGACCGCTTCGCCGACCGAGTGATGGATCGCCTGCGCGTCGGCGGGGGCGAGCTCGATGGCGTAGAGCGCGCCGACGGCCTGCGTCATCCGCTTGGCGATGTTCTCGATGGTCGCCGTTCGGGGCTCGCTCTGTCCCTGCAGGATGCGCAGCGCGTTCGCGATCTCGCCACGAGCGGCGCGCGCGACTCGCACCATCGCGTCGGTCGTCGGCAGCGAGGCGCCGGTGGGTCCGTGCATCGTGGCTTCCGCTCACTCGTCGTAGAACATCGGCGCGCGCTTCCGAACGAACCGCAGGATGAGCTCGCGTTGTTGCGCCGTGAGCGAGACGAAACCGATGCCCATGCCCGGCGTCGTGTCGCTGCCGACGTCGTGCGGCTCGCGTACCCACCGGACGTTGCCTTGCACGCGCTCCTCGAAGCCACCGGGCAACGTGAGGTGGACCTCGACGAGCTGACCCACCGGCCGCACGTCGTAGGTCGCGAGGAAGATGCCGCCCTCGCTGATCTCGCCGGAGAAGCCGACGTAGAAGTTGCTCTCGGTCGTCGCGCCGATGTTCGCTTCGACGATGGACGCCCCCGTGATCGAGGGCCTCTGCTGCGGCTGCGCCTGGGGCGATCCGCCACCGACCTGCGGCCCGTAGCCTGCCGAGCCGGACGTCGAAGCAGGCCGCAGGACCGGCTGCGCCGCGTACGGCGTGGCTTGCGGAGCGACCGCACCGCCGAAGGGAACCGACGCGTGCGAGGGCGCGGCTGCCGGCTGCGGTGCCGGGCTCGCGAACGCGGCGGGCACGGGCTGCGGGTAGGGCGCGGCCTGAGGAACCGGAGGCGCGTAGTGCGGCGCCGCCTGCGGTGGAGGCGGACGTGGTGGCGACGGAGCCGCCTGGGGAGGATGCGGCGGCGCAGCCGCAGGCTGGGCGCCCTGCATCGGAGCCGCGCCGCCGAACAAGAACGCCGGCGGAGGTGGCACGTCCACGGGAGCGGCCGGCTCCTGGGACGGGCGCTGCGGCGGCGCGTTGAGCATCGTGGCGGCCGCAGGGGGTCGTTGCCCCGAGGTGCTCGCGGAAGGCGCAGGTCGGGGCGGTGCACCCGGAGGCGGAGGAGGGCGGAGCGAAGGCTTCTGCGTGAGGGGGAAGACCACCGTCATCGCCTTGGCGATGAGCTCGGTCGTCTTGCCGATGGCCTCGTGCTGCGACCGGACGTCCTGCAACAACGCGAGCGTCTGACCGAGGCCTTCCAGCGCACGGCGCGCACACGCTTTGCCGTCGATCTCGGAGGACGAACGCTCTGCGTCGAACAACGCCCCGAGCGAGCCTGCGACGTGCGTGGTGACGGCGAGCACGTCGGGCGGGATGTTCGCCGTCGCCTGCAGCGCCGAGAGCGCGTTGCTGAGAATCTCCCGCGCGGCCTTCGCCTGTTGCGCCCCGGAGTAGGTCATGGCCGCTCGTCATACCCGAAACGAAGGCGGTCGCCTACCTGCCTTCGTCGGCTGCCGTCGCCTCCCAACGGATGCGTGCCGAGCGCGAACGCTTCGGCTATCGTCGGCTCATGAGGGGTCGAGCTCCGCGGATACTCCGGGTCCTGGTCGCAGTGTCGGTAGCCGCCGTGGCGCTCGCGTGCGGCGCGGGCCGAAACGTCGCGCGCGGCGTCAACGCCTACAACCGGGGCGACTACCAGACTGCGATGTCCGAGTTCCTCGCGGTCGAGCACGAGTTCGCCAACCTCTCTCCGCAGAAGCAGTTCGACTACGCGCTGTATCGGGGCTTGACCCACCTGCAGATCGGCGATGGCGCCGGCGCCCAGTACTGGCTGATGCAGGCCCGGATGATCGCCTCGGGCGACCCGAGCGTCATGCGCGGGACGCAGCAGTACGAGCTCGAGCAAGGCCTCGCGCGGCTGCAGATGATGGGCGGCGGCGCACCGCCACCCCAGACCGTCGTCGTGCAACCATCGGCAGCCGCACCTCCGCCCTCGCCGAGCCCGGCGCCGGCCGCCCAATCCGGCAGCGGACGCAGCGGCCCCGTCGTCGTCGAGCAATCCCAGGCTGGCGGCGATCAGGTCGTCGCGCAGTAGGCGTCGCACCCAACCGCGTGCTGCCGTGGCGACCGTCCTGCGATCGCGTCTGCTCGACGAAGCCGGCTTCGCGCACGCGTTCTCGACCCGCAACGGCGGCGTTTCGCGGTCGCCGTTCGACACCTGCAACCTCGCGCGCTCCGTCGGGGACGATCCCGAGCACGTGGCCGAGAATCGCCGCAGGTTCGCGCAAGCCGCGGGCTTCGCGGGCAAGACGCTCTTCGGCGTCAGCCAGGTCCACGGGGCGCGAACGCTCGTCGTCGTCTCGGGCGACGACCCCGCGCTCGTCGCCGACGAGGAAGCCGACGCGATCGTCGCGACCGCCGACAGCGATGCCGCCGTCGGTGTCCGCGTCGCCGATTGCGTGCCGGTGCTTTTGGCCGACCCGGATCGGCGCGTCGTGGCAGCCGTGCACGCGGGCTGGCGCGGCGTGGTGCGGGGCGTCGTCGCGAGCGCCATCGGCGCCATGCGCGCCCTCGGCGCTCGCCCGGACGCGATCTTGGCCGCCATCGGTCCACACATCCGCGTGGGCGCGTTCGAGGTCGGTCCCGAGGTCGCCGAGGAGATCCGCGCCGCGGTGCCCGAGGCCGAGCACCTGATCGTCCAGGAGGATGGCACCAAACCGCGGGTCGACCTGATGCGTGCGGTGATCGCGCAGCTCCGCGTCGCGGGCCTCCGCGACACGTCCATCGACGACGTCGGAGGCTGCACCTGGACCGAGGGCGAGCGCTTCTTCTCCTTCCGTCGAGACGGCAAGCGCTCGGGCCGTCTCGTGGGCGCCATTCACGCGCGTTGAACCGTCCGCGCACGACGGTCTAGCCTCCTCGTCGGAGGGGGATGACGGCTGTCGGCAGGGCGAGCCTCGTGATCGCGGGCGCGACCGCGCTCGCCGCGCTCGCACCGACGCAGGCCCGCGCGCAGAGGGCTTGCCCAGCCGACGACGTCTGGTGCGCTCGAGACGCCGACCACGACGAGGTCGTCGACACGATCGACGCGTGCGACGACCAGCCCGAGGATCTCGACCAGCACGAGGATCTCGACGGCTGCCCGGACCCGGACGACGACGCCGACGGCATTCCCGACAGCGATGACGAATGCCCTGATTTCGCCGAAGATCGCGATGGAGTCCGCGACGACGACGGCTGCCCCGACGGGCGACGACGACGACGACGGCGCGGCCGCCGGAGCGCACGAGTCGAGTCCCGCGCGGCGTCGCACGAGCCTGCGCGACCACAGGATTGGCTGACCGTCGCGCTCGCGGTCGCCGACTCGCACCGCTCGCTCGACGTGCGGGTCAGCGGCGAGTCGAACGTGCGCACGCACCGGACGCCACCCCTCGGTTACCTCGAAGGCGGGCTCGAGATCACGGGCTATCTGCCGTTCGCGCCGTGGCTCGGAGCGCATCTGTCCTTCTGGCACTCGATCGTCGTCGGCACGACGGGCTGCGCTTCGTCGGCCTCGTTCGGGATCTGCGCGGCGGCCGACCAGCGCGACGTTCCCACCACGTCGCGCGATCTGCTCGTGGCCACCACCGTACGGCATCGATTCGGCCGCACGAGCCGGTCGGCCACTGCCACGGGCTCGATCGGTGTCGGGCAATACGCCTTCACGCTCGAGGAGTCGGCGACCGCGATGCTGGACCCCGCGAGCGCGGTCGAGACGCACAGCTACACGTACGTGGCGATCGAGCCCGGCGTGGACGTGCCCA
>JADZFZ010000140.1 GCA_020854145.1 Deltaproteobacteria bacterium
ACGCCGGTCGACTCGACGCCCTTGGCCGGGTTGATCTCGCGAAGGAAGTCGGCCTCGCCCGTGCGTGTCTTGACCTTCAGCGTGCCGAGCTCGTGTCCGAGGAGCGCGCCCACCAGGAACGATTTGCCGGCCTGCGACGGACCGAAGAAGCCGAGGCTCTGGGGACGGCCCCACGCTTTTCGCAGCTTTTTCAGGCGAAAGCCGAGATCACGAAGCGCGTGCGCCTCGGGAGGAACCTCGCCGCTCGGCAGCGGTCGCGCCGCGAGCGCGATCGCTTCGTCCATCGTCTGCAATGCGGTGTCGATGCTCATCGGTCGTCAGTGCCCCGTTTGATCCAACATCCACCGTTCGCCCCGAGCGTAGTCGCGGGGCGCGACCGCGTGCTTCGACAAGCTCAGCACGAACGGGCTCGCGAGTGTCAGTGATCGTGCCAGCCTCCGGCGCCGTCGCGCCACTGGACGCGCACACCGTCGAAGGTCTCGCCGGGGCGCAGGTACACGTGGAAGGTCGGGCCGGTGCCCGAGTAGTCGTAGACGCGCGAGGTGCCCCCGACGATGCGCCACTGCACGGCGTCGGGATGGTAGTGCTCGCGGTGCGGAAGGCTGATGGCCGCGCCTTCGGGGCCGGGGATCCAGTAGATGACGTCGCCTTCGGGATCGCGGCTCTCGCCGTAGATGGGCTGACCGTCCTCGCCGATCGGCGGACCGCCGCCGCCGCCGCCGCCGGAGCCGCCGCCGCCGGAGCCGCCGCCGCCGGAGCCGCCACCGCCGGAGCCGCCGCCGCCACTTCCGCCGCGTCGGCCCGCGTCGCGCGATCGACCGGCATCCCGACGGCGACCGCCGTCTCCTCGTGTGGCCGCGTCGTCGTCGTCGTCCTCGTCGCTCGCGTCCACGACGTCGCCGTCCGTCGCGCTCGCGTCGACCTCGCCGTCGAGGGAGCTGGCGTCCATCACGTCGGCGTCGGTCGCGCCTGCGTCCACGCCGAGCACCTCGCCGTCGCGATGCCCCATGTCGCTCGCGCTCGGACCGGCGTCATCGGTGGAGCGCCCGTAGATGGGCTGCTCGCCGGCATCGACGCCGCCCTCTTCCGCGCTCGCGTCCACGCCGCCATCGCGATCGAGCGTCGCCGGCGCGTTGCACCGCTGCCACAGCACCAGGAGCGCGATCAGCGCGGCCACGCCGAGGAGGACGAGCAGCCAGACCCACCAGAGGCTCTTCTGCTTCTGCTTCCGCTTCTCCTCTTCTTCCTTCTTCTTCTTCTCTTCCTCTTCGCGCTTCTTCTGCTCGTCGGTCTTCGCAGCGCCGGCGTCGCTCGCCGCCGCGGTCGTCGCCTGGGCGGCGTCTGCAGCGGCTGCCCCTGCGACGGCGGCCGCAGCCGCACCCTCGCCGGTCCCCGCGCGAACGCCCGATGTGCGACCCGCCGCGCGCGCGGCCTCTTCCTCCTTCGCGATGAGGAGGCCGAAGTCCTGATAGCCGAAGAGGTACTCCTTCGCGTGCCGGATCTTGCGTGGCGACGCGCCCCAGTTGATCACGCAGAGGCGGGCGCGCTTCGGATCGAAGAAGTAGTGCGCGCCGCCGTCCGCATCGAGCGCGGGCACCGTGAACGCCTGCTTGTACTTGTCGTACCCGCTGCCGCCCTTCTCGAAGACGGCCGCCGTGCGCGCGAGGCAGACGAGGAACTCGTCGACTGCCTTCTGCACGCGCTCGGGATGATCGCGTCGCGCGTCGGCGAGCGGCACGAGACCGGTCAGATCCCAGGTCACGCGCACGGGCAAGCTGTCGGAGCCCTCCGTGTCCGGGACCAGAAGCCGCCCGTCGAAGAACTGCTCCTCGTTCAGGTCGGGCGCGAGCTTCCAGATGGAGACTCCGCCGACGAGATTCGGCAACCAGCTCTCGTGCTCGTCGCTCGCGGTCATGGTGCCCCCCGCGGGATCAGCCTGAAAACAGGCGCAGTCGTGGTCACGTCTGCACCAACGCCTTGGCGCGTACCATGCCGTTCGAGACCACGCGGCAGAGGAACGACTTGGGAGCGCGGATCGCCGCGCGCGTCGCGTCGCTGGTCTGCACGCGCTCGTGCAGACCGGAATCGAAGACCCCCGCGGCGTCGACGCTCTCGAAGCGCAGCCGTTGCACCTGCGCGCTCATCAGACGCGCGAGCAGCGGAGAGGCCTCGCGCACGAGATCCTTCTCCAGCGGGCGCTCCGCCGCGAACCGGTAGTAGAGCCGGCTCACCTCGATGCCGAGGCGCATCGTCGCCTCGTCGTCCATCTCGACGCGGAAGTAGAAGCTCAGGCCGCTCGCGAGCGCGAACGCGACGTCGTCGTCGATCGCCTCGCCGAGCTCGCCGAGCAGCATGCGGAGCGGGAAGCTCGGATCGCCGGGACGCGCCGCGAGGATCGTCTCGTCGAGCACGTCAGCGAGGAGGATCTTCGACAGCACCTGCGCGGCGGCGGGCGTCGGGCCGGATGCGGCGTCGCCCCTCACCGCCCCGGTGGCTCCGACCTTCTCGCCCGCGGACGAGGCGGTCTTGTCCTTCGCAGGCACGATGCCCACGAGGGCGCGCTCGAAACGCTCTCGGTCGAGGGACTCGACCAGCGCCTCGAGCACTCTCGGCGCGAGCGGCCCGCCGCTCACGCGCGCTTCTCCTCGCGCTCGGCTTCGAACAGGCGATAGCGGCTCGAGAGCACGCCCGTGTCGAGCCAGTAGCGGTGCGTGGCCGCCGTGCGCAGGCGCAAGCGGAAGTCCGTCGGTGCGAAGTGGTGGGTGTCGCGCTGCGACGCGACCTCGGCGATCTCGACCTGTCCGCCGTCGTGCAACGCGAGCTTGATCTTCACGCGGTCCTCGAGCAGCGCCTGCTCGACCTTCGCATTCGCGGGCAAGACCTCGAACAGCGGAGAGCCCTCCATCTCCTGCGAGTCGACGTTGCGGAAGCCGATCGTCATGCCGCGCGTGTAGAGAAACGCGGGGCTCGTCTTGCCCTCGCGGAAGAGCTCGTTGACGCGCGGGATGTGCGGCTCGCTCTCCTGGTAGAGCCCGTAGATGGGCTGCTGCTGCACCTCGTCGAGCCGCTCGAGCAACAAGCCGGGCAACACGTTGCGTCGCGCGAGGTGCAGCACCGACGCGCCCGCGGCCACGGTCGACTTGGGATCCTTGATGCGTCCGTTCTCGCGCCACTTGCTCGGGTACCACTCGCTCACGCGGTAGTCGGCCATGTCCTTGATGCGCGGCGGCGACACCGGCATCTCCGAGACGAAGAGGCGCCGCACCGGCTTGAGCTTCGACGTGCGGCCCGCGAGCACGAGCAGGTCGACGTCGAACTGCGCGAGGATGTCGGCGTACTTGCGGAGCGGCTCGCGCAGCACGCGCTCCACGGATCCGTCGACCTCGCTGGCGTCGAACCGGAAGAAGAGGTTGAAGAGCCCCGGCCATCCCGGCACGTGCCTGCCGAGGAACGTGTCGACCTCCGCGAGCAGCGTCGGCGACGGCGGCGGCAACGCGAAGATGCGGAACACGTCCGCCACCGCGTAGTGCTTCTCGGGCGCGTGCTCGGGGATCTCGTACCCCTCCGCCAGCGCCCACCAGCACCGCGCGAGCGGCAGCCAGAAGTAGGGCACCAGCTTCGCGCGCAACGTGCGCCACTCGACGCCGAGCCCGGCGTCGCCCTCGATGAGGAGCTGCACGAGGCGTTGCCGCGAGCGCGCGCTCGGGAGCTGCGCGAGCACCTGCTCGAGCACGACGTCCTCGACGATGGCCTTGCAGACGTCGTCGCCCGCGATCGAGATGCCGTCCTGGAACAGCTCGGTGACGTGCAACGCGGTCCCGCTGCCGGGCAGCAGATCGCGGTACTCGGCGATCATCACGTCGCTCGTGCCGCCGCCGATGTCGACCGACGCGATGCGGAGCGACTTGCCGTCCTGGCCGTAGACCTTGACGAGCTCCTCCATCGAGCCGCCGTACGAGTGGACGATCTCCTGGTAGACGTAGACCATCTGCGCCGCGAGCGCTTCGTCGACCACCAGGAACCGATCGAAGTTGCCCGTCTGCGCGTTCCAGTTCGGCCTGTCTTCCGGGCGGATCCCGAGGTAGTGGCACGCGAGCAGGACCGCGTTGCGCACGAGCGTCTCGTAGACGCCGAGCTCCTCGGGCCGGATGGCCGACGGGTACGTGAGCACCAGGTGCCGCAGGATGCGCGGCATGCCTTCGCGCCCCTGGAACGTGCGATACGGCATCGAGCTGATCTGCGCGTAGGCCTGCTGCAGGATCTCGACGAGCGCGAAGAGCATCATCGCGCGCGGCGCGTAGCGCGGATCGGCGGGAGTCGCGGGCCCGTCGTCGCGGAGCGCGAGGCCGTCGCCGTGGTCGTGCAGGTGCTTGAGCAGACGGCCGCTCACGGGCCTGTGCTCGTCGCTCTGCTTGCGCGCGAAGTACCAGCGCTCGTCGGTGGGCTCGCCGTCCCAGAGGTACCGCTTCGGCGTCGAGAGCGAGCACGCGTACCGGTGCGGAGTCTCGAGCGCGCGGTCGAGCGCCTCGCGTCCGAGGCGTGCGAGCGACGGCATCGCGAAGCTGCCGCCGACCGCCACGTCGAGCTGCGTGTCGTCGAACGGGTTCGGCAGGAAGGTGATGCGCGAGCCGAAGGTGTCCTCTTCGACGCGGAACGGGTTGGACCCGTCGCGCATCGCGAGCGGCACGGAGGTCACGCCGTTCACGTGCGCCTCGACGAGCACCGCGCTCGAGCGCGAGTTGCCGAGATCGAGCACGAGCGAGACGGGGACGGCGGGGTGGTCGGCCAGGCTAGCGAACCGGATACGCGGCATCAGCGGCGCGAGCGTCTCGAGCAGCGCGGCGAGCTTGAAGGGCGCGCGCTCGATGCCCTTGCGGCCGAGCTCGCGGATGAACGTGCGCGTGACCGCATGGTCCAGGAACGCGCCGAGCTCGGTGCGCTCGAGCGGCGCGAAGGGGCGCCCGCCGTCGATGCCCGGATCGAGGTGTCGCCCGCCGTTGTCCGCGCGCGACTGCGTGTCGATCGCGAGGAGCGCACGTGCGCTGCCCGCGCGATCACCGGGCTGCAGGTAGACCTGCACACAGTGCAGGCACGACAGCTGATAGGGCAGGGGCAGCCACCGCCCCGCGAGCTCGGGCAGGTGCTCGAGCGCGCTGATCTCCACGTCGGGCTCTTCGCCCGCGACCGCCCGACGCACGCTGTGCCCCGTCCGCTCGTCGCCGCCCGGAACGACCTTGAAGCCGCTGATGAGGTCGGGCAGCGGAGTCGGAAGCGCAACCTCGTGGAAGACGACGCCCGTGTCGAAGAACAGCTCGAGCACCTCGTGGCTCGGCTCGATGCGCGCGTCGGAGGCCGCACGCGAAGGACCGGAGGTGGAGTCGAGGGAGAGCTTTCGTCGGATCATTCGGTTCCCGCCGTCAGGGGCCGGACTCTAACAGGCCCCCTCCGGCGGATCTCCAGATGTCGCGAGGCTCTACGCCGGGCACGGTGCGCGTATTTCTCTCAGATGGCGCGCGCCTCGTCCTCGGCGCTGACGGCCGTCTCGAGGTCGTGCCGCAGATGGCCGAGCAAGTCCTCGATGCCCTTGGCGCCCGTGCGTCCCGCGCGATGCGCAGCCAAGGCGGTCGCGGTCTCCTCGATGCGTTCGGCGAGCGTCCGCAGCTGCGCCAGAGCGGCCGCCTTCTCCTTGCGAAGCGCGTCGCGCTGGGACTGCGCGCCCGGCGATTGCTTCGCCCACGCGGTGCGCTCGATGGCGCGATCGATCTCTTCCACGTGCTTGCGGATCTCGCCGCTCTTGCCCGCGAGGCGACGGCACGTGCCGATCACCTCCTCGAACGCGGGTCCCGCTCCGACCGCCTCGCGCTCGAGCCGCGCGAGCGCTTCCTTCACGCGACGCTCGAGCAGCGCTTCGGGACGGCGGCGCTTGCGCGTGAGCACGAGGCCGAGCGCGCCCAGCACACCGAGCACGCCGAGGGCGGCCGGCACGGCGACCCACGAGATGCCCGAGACGTGGTCCTCGACGCTCGCCACCGCCGACTCCGTCGCGGTCGGCGGTGGGTCGATCACGGCGAGCTCGATCGCGCCGGACAGGCTCCGCTGCGCTTCGCTCAGGGTCACCAGATGGCGCGTCGCGAGCGGCGCGACGTGGAGCGCGATGGTGGTCGGTCCGCTGCGCGGCAGCTCGACCACGTACACGTGCGCGGTCTCGTCGCGGCTCGTCACGCGCGCGCTCGGAGGCAGGCGCACGAACGGTCCGTCGGAGTCCCAGCG
>JADZFZ010000141.1 GCA_020854145.1 Deltaproteobacteria bacterium
CGCTTCGGGTCGGGCTCGGCGTTGGCTTCGAGGTCGTAGAGGACCGCGGCTGCCTTGAAGTTGCCTGCGTTCCGGTAGATCTCGCGCGCCGCGTACACCGCGACGACCAGCGACGGGTCGAGCTCGAACGCTTTGCGGTAGTGCGAGATGGCGCGGTCGGCACGCTGGAACTGGTGCTCCCACATCTCGCCGAGCTGGTGATGGATCGCGGCGATCTGGCGGTTGCTCGCTCCCGACGGATCGAGCTTCGCGAGCGCTTCGGCGCGCTTCTCGAGCAGCTGCACGATGGCGCGCGTGTCGTTCGCGTCGCGATAGAGCTGCTCGAGCCGCGCGCCCGCCGCCGGGTGCGCGCCGTAGCGTTCGAGCGCGCGTCCGTACGCCTGCGCGGCGCGCGGCCGGTTGCCGAGCTGGCCGAGCCAGAGCTCGCCCGCCTCGAAGAAGACCTCCGCCGCTTGCTCGGGTGATCCCACGCGCGCCGCGTAGCCTTCGAGCAGGTTCGCGAGCGAGACGTAGTCGCCGATGGCGGCGTAGTGGTTCCGCAAAGCTGCGAAGGCTGCCGCGTCCTGAGGATTACGCTGCAGCCGCGCGATCAGCTCGGCGGCGGTGGGGTCCACCATGGGGCGCGAAACGCTACCACGGTGCGTTTGAGGGGCGGCAATCATTAGGAGAGGGCCCGGGCTAGAGGTCGTGTCGATACGTGTGAGGGCTCTCGCGTGTTGGCTCGCACCGCGACCTCACGCGCGCGACACCTCGTACCGACCGCGACTCCGAGACCTTCCGTGCTCCATTCCCCGCGTTTCGACGTGTTTGCGTTTTTTGTGCTCGCATCGAGCGCGTGGACGGCCTGCGCGGAGGACGGCGATGGGTCGGCCGCGGCGTGCGCCGGGGCGAGCACGGTGCGTCCGTTCGCCGTCGTGGCCGCCAGCACGTACACGGGCGGCGTGGGCGCCTATGCGTTCGTCCCGGTGGACGACCCCGGCGCCGTCGCGACCTCCTGCGGGCGGACCTCGAGCGACCCGGTCGTTCGTGCGAGCGGCGACCGCGTCTTCGTCCTCGATCGCTATCGCTACGACACGCTGACCGTGCTCGACGCGTCGCGGCCCGGGCTGCCGCTCGTGTCGCAGACGTCGGTTGCCGACGCGCCCGGCGCCGACGGGGTGCGCCAGGACGCGAACCCGTGGGACGCGCTGCTCTTGCCCGACGGGCGCCTCTACGTCACGCGATGGGAGCAGCCGACGTTGGCCGTCGTCGATCCGACGGCGGGCGCGCTCGTCGGCGCGATCGACCTCGCGCCCTACGCCGATGCGGACGGCATTCCCGAGATGGGCTGGATGGCGCTCTCGCGCGGGCGCGTCTTCGTCGCTCTGCAGCGCCTCGACCGCACGCGTCGCGAGCTGCCCCCGGCGGGACCGGGCCTCGTCGTCGTCCTCGATCCCGCCACCGACTCGGTGGTCGCGACGATCGAGCTCGCGCACGGCAACCCCGCCACGCCGATGATCGCAGCGCCCGACGACCCCGAAGACCTGCTCGTCGCGACGAGCGGCCTCTATCGATCGCTCTTCGAGGCGCCCGACAGCGACGGGTCCATCCAGCGGATCGACACCGAGAGCTTCACCGTCTCGGATCCCCTGCTCACCGAGTCCGAGCTCGGCGGCGACCTCGTCGATTGGACGACCGACCTCGACGGCCGGCGTGTCTTCGCCGTGGTCGGCGACACCGACCTCACGCGCGTCGTCGAGCTCGACCTCGCCTCCGGCGGCGCGCCGGGAGAGCCGCTTCACACGAGCTCCGGCTTCGACCTCAAGTTCGTGCGCGCGGGCCCCGACGGTCGTCTCTGGATCGGCGACCGCACGCGGAGCTCGCCCCGCGTCGTCCTGGTCCCGATGGACGGCGCGTCCGCCTCGTCGCCGACCTCGGTGCCCCTCGAGCTGCCGCCGGTCGACCTCGCCTTCGTCCGATGAGCGCGCGCTAAGCTCGCGCCTACACACGCCATGACCCAGAGCCCCGACTACGAGCAGAACGAGCTCAAGGCCGCCTTCGCCCGCGAGGCGCAGCGTCTCGCGCCCTATCACCGGCAGAAGCGCATCGCCGCGCTCGCCTCGATCGGCACGGTCTTCGTCCTCTGGCTCGGCTACTTCGGTTTCTTCCTCCTGCTGCTCGGCGACATCCCGCTCAAGCTCACGGTCGCCGTCGTCGTCGGCACCATCGCGCTCGGCGCGCTCGTCCACACGAAGCTCTCTCCGCGCAACCCCTTCACCGGCGAGTGACCCGGGCCTGCAATCGTTCGTTGCGTGGATGCCGTCCGACCGGTACGCACGGCGCGCCATGAGCTCGGACAAAGCCTGGGGCGGCCGATTCGACGCCGACCTCGATGCGACGGCGGCGCGATTCAGCGCCAGCGTCGATACCGACAAACGCCTCGCCCTCGAGGACATCGCCGGCTCTCTCGCGCACGCCCGGATGCTCGCGTCGCGTGCGGTGATCAGCGCCGCGGATCTCGCGGACATCGAGCGCGGCTTGGCCGAGATCCGCGCCGAGATCGAGGCGGGCACCTTCGAATGGGACGCGGCGCGCGAAGACGTGCACATGAACATCGAGGCCGCGCTGACGGCGAAGGTCGGCGACGCGGGCGCGCGGCTGCACACGGGGCGCAGCCGCAACGATCAGGTGGCGACCGATCTGCGCCTCTTCGCGCGCGAGAGCTGTCTGCGCACCGCACGGCGTATCGACGCGCTCGAATCGGTGCTCGTCGAGCGCGCGCGCGAGCACGTGGACACCCTTCTTCCCGGCTACACGCATCTGCAGCGCGCGCAGCCGATCCGCCTCGCGCACCACCTGCACGCGTGGGTCGAGATGCTCGATCGCGACGCGGCGCGATTGCGGGACGCCGCGCGCCGCATGAACGAGTCGCCGCTCGGCTCGGGCGCGCTCGCAGGCACCACGTTCCCGCTCGATCGCGAGATGACGGCGCGCGAGCTCGGCTTCGATCGGCCCGCCGCCAACAGCCTGGATGCCACGGCGGATCGCGATTTCCTCGTCGAGTCCGCGGCGGCGCTGGCCACCTGCGCGATTCACCTCTCTCGATTCGGCGAGGAGCTCGTGCTCTGGTCGAGCCAGGAGTTCGGCTTCGTCGAGATGTCGGACGCGTTCGCGACGGGCTCTTCGATGATGCCGCAGAAGAAGAATCCCGACATTGCCGAGCTGATTCGAGGCAAGAGCGCACGCGTCGTGGGCGACCTCGTGACACTGCTGGTCCTGCAGAAGGGATTGCCCCTCGCCTACAATCGCGATCTGCAGGAAGACAAGCCGCCGCTCTTCGATGCGTTCGACACCGTGGAGAGCTCGCTCGCGGTCATGACCGGGATGATGGCGACCGTGCGATTCCGGGCCGACCGGATGGCGGCCGCGCTGCGCGAGGGATTCGTCACCGCCACCGAGGTGGCCGATTGGCTGGTCACCCGCGGCGTGCCCTTCCGCGAGGCCCACGCGGTGGCAGGACGCCTGGTCCGGATCGCGCTCGAGCGAGGCAGCGACTTGGTTTCCCTGCCGCTCGACGTATTTCGACGCGAGCACGCGTCGTTCGACGATTCGATCTACGTCGCCCTCGACCCGGCGGTCGCCGTCGAGCGTCGCGACCTCCTCGGCGCGCCCGCACGTGCGCGCGTGCTCGCCGCGCTCGATGCGGCCGAGGCGCGGCTGGATGCGCGTCGACCGGGAATCGGAGCCGCCGACGGGCAGGGTCGGGCGTGAAGACCGGCCGATCGCGTCGCGTGCCGCCCTCGAGGTGGCTCGACTACCGTGCCGGTGAGCTCGCCGCCGACGGTGTGTCGCTCGAGTCGATCGCGGCCGCGCACGGCACGCCGACCTGGGTGTACTCCGCGCGCTCGCTCGACGAGTCCTACGCGGCGATCGATCGCGCGTTCGGCCCGCAACGACGGCTGATCGCGTACGCCGTCAAGGCCAATGGCGCGCTCGCAATCCTGGCGCGTCTCGGTCGCCAGGGCGGAGGTGCCGACATCGTGTCGGGCGGAGAGCTCGCGCGGTGCCTGCGCGCCGGGATCCCGCCCGAGCGCATCGTGTTCAGCGGTGCGGGCAAACGCGCCGACGAGATCGAGCTCGCCGTGGAGTCGCGAATCCGCGCATTACACGTCGAGGTCGTCGACGAGATCGAGATCCTGGCGGCGATTGCGCGCCGCCGCGGATTGCGATTCCCGATCGCGCTGCGCATCAATCCCGAGGTCGAGGGTGGCGCGCACAAGTACATCGCGACCGGCGAGACGGACACCAAGTTCGGCCTCGACGTCCGCACCGTGCGCCGGCTCCTGCCACGAATCGCCGCGACGCCCGAGATCGTCCTGCGAGGCCTCGCGTGTCACGTCGGGTCGCAGCTCCACCGGGCGCGCCCCGTGGGCGTCGCGGCCGAGCGATTGGCCAAGCTCGCCCTCGAGCTGCGCGCCTCGGGATTCCCGATCGAGGACCTCGACGTCGGCGGCGGATTGCCGATCGACTACGGCGACACGCCCCAGACGCCCGACGCGCCGGCGCAATTCGCCGACGCCGTCGATTCCGGGTTTCGTGCCGCGGGATTGTCTCGCGACGACGTCACGGTCCTGGTCGAGCCGGGCCGCGCCATCGTGGGTGAGGCCGGCATCCTGCTCACGCGCGTCCTCTTCGTGAAAGAGCAGCCGCCCGTGGCCAAGGGAACACCGCCACGCCGCTTCGTCATCGTGGACGCGGGGATGAGCGAGCTCATCCGGCCCGCGCTCTACGGCGCCCGCCACGCCGTCATGGTCGTGCGCCAGCGTCCGCGATTC
>JADZFZ010000142.1 GCA_020854145.1 Deltaproteobacteria bacterium
AATCGGGAGTCGAAAGGACGGGGGTTGCAGGGGGGCGCCCAGCCCCCCTGCGAAAATCACGCAGAGCGTCCATGGGGTCGGTGCCCACGGGGACGTCACACTGCGCCCAGCGAGCTCGCTCGAATTCTGTGCTGGCCCGCGGGGGCGAGCCCAGCCCCGCCTGCCAACACGGAATTTGACCTACATCGGATTACCCGGTTACCCGTAGGACCGGAGGCCCGATGCCGCTTCTCGTTCGCGCTTCGTACCTCGCGGTCTCGACCGCGCTGGTCTTCCTGCCCGGTGCGGCGTTCGCGCGCCAGAGGTCCGCGGCAGCGCCGACGACGCGACCCGCCGCACGCGCGCCCGAGCGACGAGCCCGGCTCGCGGTCGCCCCTGCGACACCGGTCGCCCCCCGACGATCCGCGACACGGCCCGAGCCCGCTCGACCTCGCGCCGCGGCTCGCCCTGCAGCCGCACGCCCCGCCGTCGGGGCAGCTCGGCGTCCGGCGGCCCCGACCCCCGAACAACGGCGCGCACGCGTCCGCGAGCGAGAGCGGAGAGACCGCGAGGAGCTCGCGCGGCGGGTGGCCGCTCGCCGCGCGCGCGAGGAGCGCGAACGCGAAGAGCGTGACCGGCGAGTCGCCGAGCGCAGGGCGCGCGAGGAGCGCGAACGTGAAGAGCGCGACCGGCGAGTCGCCGAGCGCAGGGCGCGCGAGGAACGCGAACGCGAGCAACGCGCCGCACGCATCGCCCGACGCGCGAGACCTCCCTGCCTGAGCCCGCCCGTCCTGCTCGTTCGCGTGCACGCGGGCGCCCACGAGCCGACGCGTGTCTCGCTCACGCGGTGCAATGGACGCGTGCACGCCGAAGGGCTGCGCGCCCTCTCGATCCTCGGACGTCCCTCCGACGTCTCCGCACCGAGCGACGCGGTCGTCGCAGCTTACGAGCGGGCGCTCGTCACGGCCGCGCGTCGACCGCCACGTGCGCGCGGTGCCAGCGCTCCCGGCCCATCGACACCCGACCCCGACTACGTCGCGCCTCGGATCCGCCGCCTCCACCCGCGGCTCGCGATCATGCTCCAGCGCGTCGTCGAGCGATTCCCGGGACGCGCCATCGAGATCGTCAGCGGATGGCGCCCGCGCGCCCGCGAGTCCTCACGCCACCATCACGCGCGCGCCATCGACTTCCGATTGGCCGGCGTCTCGAGGGAGAACCTTCGCGACTTCTTACGTACCTTCGACCGTGCCGGCGTCGGCTACTACCCGAACAGCGTCTTCGTGCACCTCGACGTGCGCGACACGCGTGGGTACTGGGTCGACCGCTCCGGCCCTGGCGAACGCCCCGATTACGGGCGCTGGCCGGACCGCGGCTGGGTCGAGGCCCGAGCCCGACGCACCCGCAACCAGAGCCGCCGTCCCGCCCCCGGAGCCGAGGCCAAGCCGGACGAGCGCGCCGCGACCGAGCAACCGAGCGCGAGCCCCGACGACGACGAGCCCGACGACGACGCCCCTCGACCGAGCCCGGCGCCCGTCGCGGCCGCCGCACCCGCGGACTGATCGGCGACGACGAGAGTCCGCTCGTGCCGAGCTCGTCGAGGCACGCGATTGCGCCCCTCGACGGAGCTCGGGGCCAACGGATGGGTGTCTCCTGCCAGGCACTGATCGGCTTGCCAGATCGCGGCGGCACGCGGATGCTTCGCGCGTCGTGCCGGGCTCACGATCCCGTCTCTTGCTCCCATTCGTCGCGGCCCTCGCCGGTTGCCCGCCCGACCTCGGCTATTTCCGCATCGTCGAGGCGCCTCCTCCGCCACCCGACTCGGGCGTCCCGCCCGTGGGCCCCCCCGCCCCGCCGGGTCAACCGCTGCCGCCTCCGCTCGGCACGCCGTGCACGCTCCCGCACGTGCTCGTCGCCGCGGCCAACAGCGACTACGACAGCGTCGGCCGCGTCTATCGTCTGAACCTCCCCGACCTCTCTCCGTGTCGCGAGACCGAGGTCGCCCAGGAGCACCCCGCCTTCGGCAACGAGCTGCTCTCCGTCGCGAGCGTCCCGGGCGGTGCCGAGCTCGTCGGCACGAGCGGCGCCGTCCTCGGTCTGGACGCGGACGGGTTTCCTCTGTGGCGCTTCCAGCCCGAGGCCAATCTCGGCTACTACCCCTCCCGCATCGTCGAGGTCGCCACCGAGTCCGGATGGAACCTCCTCGTGCTCGGCACGTACATGGGGGAGGCGGATCTCCTGCACCTCGTCTCGCCGACCGGTTTCCAGCGCACGATGATCGACGTCAGCTGGAGCGACGACGTCGGGCACATCGCCGCCCATCCCGACGGCTTCGGTTTCCTGGGCGCCGGTGACTATGGCGCTGTCGAGGCCCACACCTTGTCCGACGGCACGACGATGCTCGATCGCGGCACGGAGGTTCTCCAGATCCCCCGCGCCGCCGATGGCGAAGAGTCGTTCGGCTCCCTGCTCTCGCTCGACGTGGACCGCGAAGGCAGGCGCGTCGTCTACACCTGGAGCCGGTTCGTCGCGCAAGTCCCCTACGACGATCCCGCCGCCCCCATCACCGCGTTCGCCTGCGGGGCACCCTGCAGCAGCTTCGTCGACGCGACCTACGACCCGACCGACCCCACCTCGCTCATCGCCCTCTGCAATCACACCGAAGGCAACGCGGTCCACCTCGTCCGCGTCCCCTCCGACGGCGCCAGCCCCTGTTACCCCTATCTCGACGGCATGCTCATCCGCCCCTTCCGCCCCGTCGACCTCGCCATCATCCGCTGACCTGGGGACAGGATCGACGTGTACAACCCGTCGAGATCACACGCCTTCTAGCCGAGCAGTTCCAATCCGTGGAACGGCCGTAAGTCCAGGCCCATTCGCGCGTTCTGGTTACGCGACGTCCCACCCAACCATTTCCTGCCATCGGACGTCTCATCGCCCATGTCGCGCCGAACCATGCCCTCCACACCTCGCCGCGCAGACTCCCTACCTCGGGGCGCCGTCGCTCGGGCGTTGGGGCCCTGCGCGCTCCTCGCCACCGCGGCAGGCGCGCTCGCGTTCTACACTTGCGGCCGCCACCAACCCACCACGCATCAGGTCATCTCGCAGGCGACCCGCGAGCACCTCGTCGCGTTCACCTCCGAAGAGGAGCTGATGTCCTACCTGCGCCGCATGGGAGAGGCGCAGCGCCGGCAGATGTACGGCTCCAACCCGAACGCGGGCAAACAGGACATGGCCGACGGCGGCGTCCCCGGCGGAGGCACCATCGACTTCGACGACGGCACGGTCTCGGGCGACATGGCAGCGCCGGCCGCAGAAGCCCCGTCTCCCTCCCCGACCGCTCCGGCTGCGCGGCGCTCACGCGCTCGCTCCGAGTCGCGCTCGACGACCAGCGGTCGCGCCCAACAGCAGGCCGAGTCCATCACCAGCACGCAGGAGCAGGGCATCGACGAAGGCGACATCGTCAAAGCCCACGGCGATCAGCTCATCGTGCTCCGTCGAGGTAGGCTCTTCTCCATCGGCATCGCGGGTGGGCGCCTGACGCCCATCGACGCCGTCAATGCCTATCCCGAAGGCGCGCGCCCCGCGAGCTGGTACGACGAGATGCTCATCCACGACGACACCATCGTGGTCGTCGGCTTCAGCTACCATGGAGAAGGCACCGAGATAGGCCTATTCCACATCGACGACGCCGGGCGGATCACGCACCGCAACACCTATTACCTGAAGTCCAACGACTACTACTCTGCGCGCAACTACGCCTCTCGCCTGCTCGGGAGCACGCTCCTCTTCTACATGCCCTATTACATGCTCGACCGGCAGTACACGCCACAGGGCGTGACCTACAACCCGTCGCTCCCGAGCATGCGTCGATTCCAGAACGGCGCCACCGTGCAAGACGGCTGGCACAGCATCGTTCGCGCAACCCAGGTCTATCGGCCCATCCAGCGTACCGAGGCTCCCGTTCTCCACACGGTCGTCTCCTGTGATCTCTCGACACCACAGCCCACGTGCCAGGCGCGTGGGATCCTCGGTCCCGACGGACGGACGTTCTACGTCTCGTCCTCGGCCGTCTACGTCTGGGTCTCCGACGAACGGCGCCGACAGGTCCGAGAGGAGCCGGACGACGATCCCGCCTTTCGCGTGCAGTGGAACGGTCCGCAGCCGACCTCCGTTCTCTATAGGCTTCCGCTCGATGGCAGCGAGCCGGGCGCCCTCCGCGCCTGGGGCGTCCCCACGGATCAGTTCTCCTTCCAGGAACGCGACGGGATGCTCAACGTCCTGCTCCGCGCGGCCGGCGGCGGAGACATGATGTGGGGCTCCGAGATCACCTCCGGCGACGTCGGTCTCCTTCGCGTCTCGGTCGCGAGCATCACCGCGGGCGTCGCCAACGCGCGACGGGAGGACTATCGCGATCTGCCCCGACCCGGGCTGGGCTACGTCTTCCAGAACCGGTTCGTCGGCAATCACGTGCTGTACGGAACCGGAACCGGCTGGGGCCCACCCCAGCCGAGCGATCGCCGCATCTACGTCCACTCCGTGCTCGGGCGAAACACCGAGCCCATGGAGCTGCCCGGAGGCACCGACCGTATCGAGCCGATGGACGAAGACGCCGTCGTCGTCGGCACCGACGGAAGAGACCTGCACTTCACCTCCATTCGTCTCGATCCGGGCCCGACGATCGCCGGCAGCTACGTCGAGCGCAACGCATCGCAGGGCGAGACCCGCAGCCATGGGTTCTTCTTCCGACCCGACGGCGAGGAGGACGGGATGCTGGGCCTCCCGGTGCGCTCGCAGGGAGGGCGCCCCGGCTGGGAGCAGCTCTTCACCGGCTCTGCGGGTGTCCTGTTCCTGCGTGTCGACGATCTGCGATTCCGCCTCTTGGGAGCGCTCGGCAGTCGAGCCAGCGAGTCGGTCCGCGACCATTGTGTCGCATCGTGCGTCGACTGGTATGGCAACTCCCGTCCCATCTTCTACCGCGACCGCGTGTTCGCATTGCTCGGCTACGAGATGGTCGAGGGCCGCGTGGACCGTCGGAGCATCCGCGAGGTGCAGCGCATCGACATGTCGAGCGCGATTCGTCCTCCCGTCGCGACCCCCCCTCGCTGACCGAGCACGGCTCGCTGCGGGCCATCATCCGGCGTAAGCTCCGGGCCCGTGCGAGCTCCGACGCCGTACGCGTACGTGCCGATCCTCGCGTTGCTCGCGACGGGCTGCCCCGGCACGCTCGATTCCACCGACCCCGATTCCGCGCTCTCGGACGACGCGCGAACGGCGTTGCCGGATTCCTCGACTCCCGACGAGATGGGCCCGACCCCCGACGCCGGACCCGACGGCCCACCGCGCGACTCCGGCGCCGATGCCGAGCCCGTAGACGTCCCCGACGCCGACACCGAGCGTGACGCCGCCCTCCCGCCGCCTCCACCGCCTCCGCCGCCGTCCGGTCCCGTCCTCTATCCGGCGGGTCGCCGGCACTCGCCGATCACCGAAGACCTCGCCGCGGGCTTGCGCGACGTCGCCACGCGGCACCCGGCACGGATGGACGACGTCTTCGCCAAGGTCGGCGACTCCATCACCGTCGGCACGACCTTTCTCCATTGTTTCGCCGGTACGCGCGTCGATCTCGGCGGCCGGGACGTCTTGCAGCCGACGCTCGACTTCTTCCGCGCGGGCGATGCCGCAGGCACCACACCGTTCGACCGCACGAGCCTCGCCGCGACCGTCGGCTGGAGCGCGAGCGCCGCGCTCGCGGGGACCCCTTCGCCGCTCGACCGCGAGCTCGCTGCCGTCGAGCCGCGATTCATGGTCCTCATGTTCGGCACCAACGACGTCGGATTCCGCAATCTGGAGTCTTTCACGCGCGACATGCTCACGATCGTCGATCGCGCCCTGGCGGTGGGCACGATCCCGCTCACGAGCTCGATCCCGCCACGCGACGACAGCTCCGATGCCGACGCTCGCGTTCCTCTGCTCAACCTCGCGGTCCGTGCGCTGGCACAGGGACGCGGCGTGCCGTTCGTCGATTACCACCGCGAGCTCCTCCCATTGCCCGCTCACGGGCTGGCGGGCGACGGCGTGCACCCCCAATCGAGCGGCGGCGGATGCCTGCTCACCGACGAAGGGCTCCAGGCAGGCGTCAACGTCCGCAATCTCCTCGTGCTCGAGCAGCTCGACCGCGTTCGACGCGCGCTCGAAGCCGATCCTGCCCCCGACGCGGACGCACCCAGATTGCGCGGAGACGGCTCGGCCGCGCTGCCGTTCGAGATCGAAGAGCTGCCCTTCGCGACGCTCCACGACACGCGCGGCTCCTCCCATCGCGACCTCTCCGGCTACTCGTGCTCGGATGCGGACGAGGCGGGCCCCGAGCTGCGATACCGTTTCTCGTTGGACGCTCCCGCGCGCGTCACTGCCGCCATCTTCTCGGCCGCCGGAGCCGACATCGACGTGCACGTCCTCGATTCCTCTGGCGCGGCCGCCGGATGCCTCGGGCGCGACAACCAGCGCGTCACGCTCGACCTCGGAGCGGGCACCCATCACGTCGTCGCCGATACGTTCGTCAGCGGAGGCGTCGAGCAATCAGGCGAGTACGTGATTGTCGTCGCACGCGAATAGCCGATTGTCCGTCCTGGTGTGCGCGCCTCTCGCCAGCCTCGGCGGCGCGGTGACGCACCTGCGCCGATTGTTGCCCCGATTCGCCGCCGAGCCGGACGTCGATTGGTCCTTCCTCGGGCCGCCGAGCCTGACGAGCGCGCTCGCCGCGGCGCTCGACGGGTTCGAGCTCTTCCACGCCGATTGCACCCGATACCGTGACCGGATGAACACCGAGATCGAGATCGCGCCCCGCGTGGCGCGCGAGGTCGGCGCCGACGTCGTCTACGGGCCTCTCGGCCTCTACTCGCCTCCACTGATGGAGCGGCTCGTCTGGATCCCGCACAACGTCGCGCCCTACAGCGAGCGATTCCTGAGGACCCAGCCCCCGGCGCAGGTCGCACGATTGACCGCCCTGCGCTGGATGCACGTCTTCGGTGCGCGCCACGCGCGATTGACGACCTGCATCTCGAAGCACGGCAGGGACTCGTTGAGCCGAGTCTCCGGGGTTGCCGCCGAGCGATTCCCGGTCATCCATCACGGCGCCGAGGTTCCGGCGCCTCCGCCGCCCGCCGAGCGCGCCCGATTGCGACAGCAGCTCGGTCTCGAATCGCCGTTCGTGCTCTCCGTGGCGCACGGGTATCGGTACAAGAATCTCGTCGAGCTCGTGCGTGCCTTCTCCATCGTGCGCGATCGGCCGCACATCCTCGGCGACCGCCGTGCCCACGGCGCGACGGAGCTGCGCCTCGCGCTCGCGGGCGCGTGGCCCGACGAGGCCTACGCCGCCGAGGTCCACGACGAGGTCGCTCGGCTCGGCCTCGAGCGCGCGGTCCGGTTCCTCGGGTCCCGAGATGCCCACGAGCTGGCCGCGCTCGAGGTGGAGGCGGAGCTCGTGGCGGCTGCGTCGTGGCTCGAGAACTGTCCGACCTCGTTGCTCGAGCAGCTCCATCTCGGCTGCGCCATCGTCTGCTCCTCCGAGCCTTCGATGCCGGAGCACGTCGGCGACGCGGCGTTGCTCGTGGACGTCGACGAGCCCGAGTCCATCGCCGACGGCATGGGCAGAGTCCTCGCCGACCCCGAGCTTCGGGCCGCCCTGCAGGCGCGCGCTCGGCTGCGCGCCAAGCGTTTCCGGTGGGAGGAGACCGCCCGACGTACGCTCGGTGCGATCCGCTGGGCTGCGCGTGCGACCTCGACGTTCCCGGTCGACCTCGACGCGGACCCAGGTGAACTGGCCGACTCCTCGGCCGAGAACACGCCCGAGTCCCACGGGAGGCCCTCATGAGCTTCTGGAAACGGATCACGAACCGCGAAGACGAGGCTCCCCCGACGCTGCCGGAACGGCTCGAAGCGATGGGCCTCGATCCCGACTTGGTCGGCTTCGCCCACGGGCAGCCGGACGTCCACTCCGCATGGCACGCGTGCCCTCGTCTCGACTGGATGGTGCGCTGGCTCGCAGCGCGAGGGATGGCGCGCTCGGTCGTGCTCGACGCGCTCGTCCGCACGCTCGACGAGGCCGTGACGTCGCGACCCGGCCTCCGCGAGGAGACGGGCGCGCTGCGCGAGCTGTTGGCACGTCACCGCAGCGCGGACGACGCGCTCGATCCGCTCTGCGACGCGCTCAGGGAGCTGCCCGAGCTCGCCGCAGCGTGGAAGACCGTGTCCGAGCTCGAGCAAGAGGAGGCCGCGCCGCCGGTCCTCGCGACCTGGTTCGAGACTCGAGGCGAGCCGCGGACCGACGAGCGGTTGCTCGGTCGATGGGACGAGTCTGCTCGGGAGCTCGCGGACGCGTTTCGTGCGGCCCTGCCCTGGGACGTGGTGGCACCCTGTCTGCTGGACTCGGAGGCGCCGGCGTCCCCCTATCGCTGACCTCGATCCTCGGGCCCGACGCGCCGAACGCGGTATATCCTCGCCGCGATGAGCGAGGCACGCGCGATGGCGAGCACACCCCCCGCGGTCCCGACCGCCGGGCACGGGTACGCCCTGTCGCCGGTCGGCGAGCAGATCATGGCGCTCGGCGAACGGCTGCTCGGCGAGGATCTGCGCGGCCGGCTCGCGCGCATCTCGTTCCACGGCAACGAGTTCGGCGTCGACCGCTTCGGCTTCGACCCCAACGTCGCGCGATATGCGCTGCTGTTCGCGACGTTCCTCCATCGTATGTACTTCCGCACGGAGGTGCACGACATCCATCGCGTGCCTCAGGGCCGTGTGATGCTCATCGCCAATCACTCCGGCCAGCTGCCCTTCGACGGCTTCGCGATCGGCGCCTCGATGGTCCTCGACGCGGAGCCGCCGCGGATGGTCCGGTCGATGGTGGAGAGATGGGTCCAGACGCTCCCGTTCTTCTCGCAGCTCTTCCAGCGTTGCGGGCAGATCGTCGGCGTACCGGAGAACTGCGAGCGCCTTCTCGAGATGGAGGAGGCGATCCTGGTCTTTCCCGAGGGCACGCGGGGCATCTCGAAGACCTTCGACCAGCGATACCAGCTCGCCGACTTCGGGCTGGGCTTCATGCGTCTCGCGCTCGCGACGCACTGTCCGATCGTCCCCGTCGCGCTCGTCGGCGCGGAGGAGCAGTACATCAACCTGCACGATGCCAAGACGGTCGCGAAGGTCATCGGCGCTCCGACTGCGCCCGTGATCCCGCAATGGTTCATTCCCGGCCTGCAGCTCCCGCTGCCCGTCCGTTATCGCCTCTATTTCGGCGAGCCGATGACGTTCAGCGGCGACCCCGACGACGACGACGCGGTCATCGAGGAGAAGGTCTGGGTGGTCAAGGCCACGATTCAATCGATGCTCAATCGCGGATTGAAAGAGCGAAAGGGGCTGTTCTGGTGAGCGTCGCGTCCGAACGACCGAAGCGCCCGGGCGCACGATTCCGCGTTCCGTCGCCGCTCCCCGAGCTGGCAGACCTCACCGCGCCCGAGGTTCTGTCGCCCGATCCATTGCCGTCGATCTCCTCGGTGGTCGACGACGCCGGGCAACGCGCGAGGGCCGTGGCCACGACCGAGCCCACGGCCGAGCCCGCCGTGCTCATCACCGGGATCTGCGGTCGTCTCGGCCGGCTGCTCGCACGCCGGCTTCACCGCGAAGGCCCCGTGGTCGGCATCGATCGACGCCCGTTCCCCGGGCGGCCCAAGGACATCGTCCACCATCAGTTCGACGTGCGACGCAAGAAGACGCGCGACGTCTTTCGCGCGAGCAACGTCGCCGCCGTGGTCCACCTGGGGGTCATGCACGACCCGCGGGCCTCCGAGCGCGAGCACCACACGTGGAACGTCATCGGGTTCCAGAAGCTGCTCGAGTACATGACGCAATACTCGGTGCCCAAGCTCGTCGTGCTCTCGAGCGCGAACGTGTACGGGCCGCAACCGGAGAATGCGCAATTCCTCACCGAGGAGGCGCCATTGTCGGGCGCGCAGGACTTCTCGGGCATTCGCGATCTGGTGAGCCTCGACCAGCTGGCGCAATCGTTCTTCTGGCGACATCCCGAGACCGAGACCGTCATTCTCCGGCCGGTCCACATCCTGGGCGGGGTGCACAACGCTCCCAGCAATTACCTGCGTCTGCCGCGCCCGTGGACATTGCTCGGATTCGACCCGATGGTGCAGGTGATCCACGAGAGCGACGTCGTCGAGGCCGTGCGTGCCGCGCTCCGGCCCGGCGTGCGGGGAATCTTCAATCTCGCGGGCCCCGGCGAGGTGCCGCTCTCGCGTCTGCTCGCGATGCTCGGGCGCAAGCCGCTTCGCGTGCCCCACCCGATTGCGGGCTCCGTGCTCGGACGGCTGTTCCGGTGGCGCCTGACCTCCTTCCCCGCGCCCGAGCTCGATCACGTCAAGTACGTCTGCATGGTGGACGATTCGCGCGCGCGTCAGGTGCTCGGCTGGGAGCCCCGCAAGTCCCTCCGGGACACCATCCTCGCAGTCGAGCACGAGGCATGACGGGCTCCTCTCACCCTGGCCCTCTCCCGAGCGGCGAGACGGGGACCTGCCGCCGCCTCGCGCCGCGACCCACCGACGCGCGTCGCCTCTCGCCGCGACGCGGCCGCCTCGTCTCGCTCGGCGCGCTTGCCGGGCTCGCCCTGTGCGCGTGTGCGTCGCCCGAGCCTCGCCCGCCCGTCGCGCGCATCCGGCTCGACCCTGGTTTCATCGCGTTCGGCGTGCCGACGGCCGTCACCCTGGACGGGAGCGCGAGCCGCGACGACCTGGACGATCCGGATGCGCGCCGCGGGTTCACGTGGTCGTGGGACGACGACGGCGCCGCCATCGAAGAGGGCACGATTCACGGCGAGACGCTCCGCGTGCGATTCACGGGTCGATTCGCCACGACCATCTCGCTGACCGTGGTGGACGAGGACGGCAATGCGGGATCGGTCTTCGCACGTCTCGGGCTGACCCTACCGGAGTGATCTCGTGACTCACGACGTCGTGATAGTGGGCGGCGGCCTCGTCGGCTGCCTCTCGGCATGGGCCCTCGCGAAGACCGGAGCAAGCGTGGCGCTGATCGAGCGCACCGCCATCGGAGCGGGCGCCTCGTCGGCGGCCGCCGGGATCCTCGGAGCCCAGGTGGAGCCGCACGCCGACTCGCCCGCAGCCCGATTGGGCCTGGCGTCGCGCGCGCTCTATCCCGCGCTCGTCGACGAGCTCCGCGAGCTCACCGGCCTGCCGGTCCCATTGACGTGGCCGGGGACCATGCGGGCGTGGGCGACCGACGACGAGCAGACCGCATCGACCGAGGCGCTGCGAGCGTACGAGTCGCTCGCCTGGCAGCGCGACGCGGGGCACCGGGTCGAGCTCCTCGATTGGCGTGCGCTGACGGAGCGCGAGCCTGCCTTGCGTCACTCGTGTCGCGCCGCCATCGCGTTCCCGGACGACGGCTTGACCGATCCGGTCGTGCTGTTGGCCGCGGTGGAGCGCGCCCTGGTCGCAGCCGGCGTGCGCACGCACGTCGGCCACGCGGTCGTGCGCGTCGACGCGGAGGCCGGCCGCGCACGGGGCGTGACCCTCGACGACGGCACGAGCTTGTCCGCGGACCACGTCGTCTCGTGCGCGGGCGCCTGGACGTCGCTCCTCGAGGGGATCCCCGAGACCGTGCGACGCATCCGCCCCATCCGCGGGCAGATGATCGAGCTCGAGCTCTCGCCTCCGCCGACGCGCTCCATCGTCTTCGGAGCCGGCGGCTACGTCGTCCCGAGAGACGACGGACGCATCGTGCTCGGCTCGACGCTGGAAGACATCGGCTTCCACGATCGGACCACGGCCGAAGGTCTGCACGGCGTCCTGAGCCGGGCGCTCGCTCTGGTGCCGGAGCTCAAGCTGGCATCGTGGCGTCGCGCGTGGGCGGGGCTCAGGCCCGCTTCCGCAGACTACGTCCCGGTCATCGGCCCGACTCCGATCGAGCGCCTGTGGGTCGCGTCCGGCCATTTCCGCGGCGGGATCCTGCTCGCGCCCATCACCGCTGCCGCGGTCGCTGCGCTCGTGCGCGGGACGGACCCGCCCTTCCCGCTCGCCGCCTTCTCGCCCTGCGGGCCGTGAGGAACTGATCCCCCGGGCGCTGTGCTAGGGTCCGGCCGCTTCGCCGGCCCCTACCGGCGGATCGCGCATCTCATCGACAGGGAGGGCCTCACTCATGCGTCGCAAGACCGTCGTCGTCGCAGCTGCCATCGTCTCGCTCGTCGCGTCGCTCGCGTTCACGTTCGGCTGCAAGAACGGCGGCGGATCGCAGAACGGCCCGGGCGGCTCCGGCGGCGGCAACCAGACCGGCGAGATCGTCATCGGCCACTACGCATCCATGACAGGCGACACGGCGCACTTCGGTCAGGACACGGACAAAGCCGTGCGCCTCGCGGTCGAGGAGGTCAACGCGCAGGGTGGCATCAAGGGCCGTCGCGTGAAGCTCGTCACGCTCGACACACGCGGCGACGCCACCGAAGCTGCCAACGCGGTCACGCGCCTCATCGACGTCGAGCACGTCAGCGCGATCATCGGAGAGGTCGCATCCACGTTGTCGCTCGCAGGCGGTCGCGTCGCGCAACGGCGCGGGATCCCCATGGTGTCGCCGTCGTCCACGAACCCGGCGGTCACCGCGATCGGCAACAACGTCTTTCGCGTCTGCTTCATCGACCCGTTCCAGGGCACCGTGATGGCGAAGTTCGCGCGCGAGAACCTCCGCCTCACGAAGGTCGCGATCATCAAGGACGTCCGCAGCGACTACTCGATCGGTCTCGCGGAGAACTTCCGGCGGGCTTTCACGCAGCGCGGCGGCCAGGTCGTCGCGGAGCAGTCCTACAGCGCCGGCGACACCGACTTCAGCGCGCAGCTCACCGCCATTCGCGACTCGGGGGCCGAAGCGATCTTCGTCCCCGGCTACTACGGCGAGGTCGGCGCCATCGCCGTCACCAAGCAGCGCCTCGGCATCAACGTGCCTCTGCTCGGCGGCGACGGCTGGGACGCACCGGACCTCTTCCGCATCGGCGGGGCAGCGCTCGAGGGCTCCTTCTACTCGAACCATTTCGCGCCCGACGCCGCGAGCGACCGCGCACGTCGATTCATCTCTGCGTTCCAGAGACGATTCGGCAGCGAGCCCACGGGCCTCGGCGCCCTCGGATACGACGCGGCGATGGTCCTCTTCGAAGCGATGCGACGCGCGCAATCCGTCACGCCCGCGACGATTCGCGAAGGGCTGACGGCGACGCGCAACTTCGAGGGCGTGACCGGCCGGATCACCATCAATGCGCAGCGCGACGCCGACAAGAGCGCCGTCGTGCTCCGGATCCGCGGCGGACGAGCCGTCTACGAGACCACGGTACAGCCCTGAGGGGCGCGAACAAACGAGTCATGCAAGCTCGATGATCTCCAACCCCGTCGCGGGGTGGAGATTCATCGGATCGATCGAGTCGATTCACGCGCGCCGCAGAAAGGCCAGACGACTAGGTGACCGAGCTCGTCCAGCAGCTCATCAACGGGCTCTCTCTGGGCTCGATCTACGCGCTCATCGCGCTCGGTTACACGATGGTGTACGGCGTGCTGAAGCTCATCAACTTCGCCCACAGCGAGGTGTTCATGATGGGCTCGTACTTCGGGTTCTTCACCGCAGTCGGGCTCGGGATCGAGCACTACGAGTCCATCGGGCAGACGTTCCCTCTCTACTACGCGTTCGTCGTGCTCATCGCCGCGATGGCGGGCGCCGCGTTGCTGGGAGTCACGATCGAGCTCCTGGCCTATCGGCCGCTCCGCAACGCGCCGCGCCTCGCGCCGCTGATCACGGCCATCGGGGTCAGCTTGTTCCTGCAGAACCTCGCGACGCTCATCTTCACGCCGAACCCGCGCCGGTACCCCGCGATCATTCGCGAGGTTCGTTACGAGCTCGGCGGCGTGGTGGTGACGAACATCAAGATCGCGATCCTCGTGGTTGCCATCGCGCTGATGGCCGGACTGCACTTGCTCGTGCAGAAGACCTGGACTGGCAAGGCGATGCGCGCGCTCTCGGTCAATCTGGACGCCGCGCGCCTGATGGGCGTCAACACCAATCGCGTCATCAGCTCCACCTTCGCCATCGGGTCGGCGCTCGCCGCCGCGGGCGGCATCCTCTTCGGCCTCGACCAGCTGACCATCAAGCCGACGATGGGGGTGCTCACGGGGCTCAAGGCGTTCGTGGCCGCCGTGCTCGGCGGGATCGGCAACATTCCCGGGGCAGCCGTGGGCGGCCTCCTCATCGGAGTCGCGGAGCAGCTCACCGCCGGCTACCTCTCTCCCGACTACCGCGATGCGATCACCTTCGTGATCCTCATCGGTATCCTCCTCTTCAAGCCGGAAGGGCTGCTCGGCGTCGTGCGACCGGAGAAGGTGTGACGCCGTGAAGTGGCTGCTACGTGCCGCCGTCGCCGCCGCCATCGTCGGCGCGCTCTGGGGGCTGAGCTACGTGCTGCACGAGCACGTCATCGAGTACGTCGTGCGCATCGCGATGCTCTGCGGGATGAACATCATCCTGGCAGTGGGCTTGAACCTCATCAACGGCACGACGGGACAGTTCTCCATCGGCCATGCAGGGTTCATGGCCGTCGGGGCCTACACGACTGCGTACGTGTGCACGCAGCTCGCTCCGGAGGTCGCCGGTGTCCTGGGTACGGGATTCCTTCCCGATGCCGTGGTCTTCAACGTAGGTCTGATCGCCGGGGCAGCGCTGGCCGCGGCGACCGGGGTCGTCGTCGGCGTGCCCAGCCTGCGACTGAAAGGCGACTACCTCGCCATCGTGACCCTCGGGTTCGGGGAGATCATTCGACTGCTCCTGACCAACGCGGAGTTCCTCGGCGGAGCGACCGGGTTCTCCGGCGACAATCCTACTGGCCTCTCCCCGTATACCAACGTCTTCTGGGTCTTCCTCTGGGTCGTCATCGTCATCGTCGTGATTCGCAACGTCACGTTCTCGCAGACCGGCCGCTCGCTCGAGGCGATCAGCGAGGACGAGATCGCCGCAGAGGCGATGGGGACCCCCACGACCCGCCTGAAGGTCGTCGCCTTCACGCTCAGCGCGGCCGCCGCGGGCATCGCAGGAGGCCTGTTCGCGCACCTCCAAGGCAGCGTCCGTCCGGACGACTTCAAGTTCGACCGCAGCATCGACATGATCGTGATGATCATCGTCGGTGGTCTCGGCTCCATCACTGGAGCCGTGATCGGCGGCATCTTCGTGGGTGTGACGCTCGAGCTGATGCGCGACCTGAGCGAGTATCGCCTCGTTCTCTACTCCCTCCTTCTCGTCATCATCATGCTCGTGCGTCCACAGGGCGTGCTCGGGAAACGGGAGCTCTCGTTCTCGCGGCTCTTCCCGAAGAAGGCAGCGAAGCCCGCCCGGGCTGCAGGCGACGAGAAGCCATGAGCATCATTCGGCTCGAGCGGGTCGAGAAGATCTTCGGCGGTCTGCGCGCCATCGGCGGAGTGTCGTTCGAGGTCGCGCCCAAGCAGATCTTCGGCCTCATCGGCCCGAACGGCGCCGGCAAGACGACCATCTTCAACGTCGTGACGGGGGTCTACCAACCCGATGGCGGCAAGGTCGTCTTCGACGGCACCGACATCAGCGGCTGGAGCCCTGCGCGCGTCGCCGCACGCGGGATCGCTCGCACTTTCCAGAACATCCGGTTGTTCAGGGCCATGACGGTACGCGAGAACGTCATCGTGGCGGGTCACAAGATCCACCGTGCCAACATGCTCGACGCGGTCCTGCGCAATGGCAGGTTCGACGCCGACGAGCGCGCCTTCACCGACAAGGCCGACGAGCTGCTCGAGATCATGGGACTGCGCGAGCTCGCCGACGAGGAAGCCAGCAGCCTTCCCTATGGCTCGCAGCGAAGGCTCGAGATTGCACGTGCATTGATGCTCGAACCGAAGGTCTTGTTGCTCGACGAGCCCGCTGCCGGCATGAACAGCAGCGAAGCCGACAAGCTCGAGGACCAGATTCGGTTCCTCCGCGACGAGCTCTCTCTGACCATCGTGCTGGTGGAGCACAACATGTCGGTCGTGATGAGCGTCTGCGAGCGCATCCACGTCGTCGATCACGGCGAGACGATCGCCGAGGGACCTCCATCCGTCGTCAAGGCCGATCCCAAGGTGCTCGCGGCTTATCTCGGCGAAGAGACTCCCGAAGCCGCGATCGCCGACCTGCGTGCCGTGCACGCCGCCGCCACGTCGTCGCCGGAGTCGTCCTCGTGAGCGACGCCACGAGCCCCCCCGCTTCCGGGAAGCGCGAAGCCCTTCGCATCGACCGTCTCGAGGTCGCGTATGGCGGCATCAAGGCCGTCAAAGGGATCTCGTTGACCGTGTCGACCGGCGAGATCGTCACGCTCATCGGCAGCAATGGCGCCGGAAAGACGAGCACGCTCAAGTCGATCGTCCGCCTCGTGCCCGCCAAGAGCGGCGCCATCGAGGTGCTCGGCTTCGACGTCGGCAACCTGCCGACACACCGAGTCGTCGGGCTGGGTGTGTCGCTCGTGCCGGAAGGCCGCGCCATCTTCCCGAATCTCAGCGTCCGCGAGAATCTCGATCTCGGCGCCTACCTGAATCGCGCCCCGGCGGCGATGCGCCGGAACCTCGATCGCGTCGTGGCGCTGTTCCCGCGTCTCGGGGAGCGCATCAAGCAGCTCGGCGGAACGTTGTCGGGAGGCGAGCAGCAGATGCTCGCAATCGCCCGTGCTCTGATGGCCGAGCCGAAGCTGCTCCTCCTCGACGAGCCGAGCCTCGGCCTGGCGCCGAAGCTGGTCTCGCAGATCTTCGAGTCGATCGTGAAGATCGCGCGCGAGGGCCTGACGATCCTCCTCGTGGAGCAGAACACGCGCCTCGCGCTGCAGACCGCCGACCGCGGCTACGTGCTCGTCACGGGAGAGATCGTCCTGTCGGGCCCCTGCGCCGAGCTCCGCGAGGATCCTCGAATCCGCGCCGCCTATCTGGGTGAGGACATCGGCCGACCTTCGCGCGTCTGA
>JADZFZ010000143.1 GCA_020854145.1 Deltaproteobacteria bacterium
CAAGGCCGCCACGTGGACCTTCAACGGACGCGATCGCGGTCGGATCACCGGCATCGACTGCGCGGTCGGAACCGTGGGAGGCCGCACGGCCGGAGCGCCGGCGCTGCTCCTCGCGATGGGGACGCTCTTGCTCTCGCTCGTCCTCGTGCGACGACGCGCCCGGCGTCGCGTGACGGGCGAGGGCTGACGCCGCGCCAGCGGAAGGAGCGCGTTGCGCGACGAGCTCTCCGCGGAGGGCCCGACACCGATGTCGCACGCACGCGAGTGCGCCCGCGCCGGGCGCAGCTGGAGCGCAGCGGGAACACGGCGTGCAGCACACGCGCGAGGGACGAGCTCGGAAGGAGGGCTCGATGCGTCGGGCATGGATGGTGGTGACCGCCGCGCTCGCGGTGGGTGCGGCTCCGCGAGTGGCACGCGCGTGTGGGGGATTCTTCTGCTCGTCCTCGCCGGTCGACCAGGCCGGCGAGCGCATCGTCTACGGCCTCGAGAGCGATGGGACGCTGACGATGGCCGTCGAGATCGCGTACGCGGGCGACGACGACGACTTCGCGTGGATCGTCCCGGTGGTGGCGCCGCCGGAGGTCACGCTCGGGACCGAGGCGCTCTTCGATGCGCTGGACCGAGCGACGGTGCCGATGTTCGACTGGGACGAGCGCACCGAGGGCACGTGTCGCCCGCACCCGCAGTGCGTCTACGCGGGCGGCGCGCCTGCGTACGACGGCGGCGGTGGGGGTGGATGCGGCTACGACGAATCGCCCATGCCGTGGAGTGGCGGCTACGTCGACGCTCGGCCCGCGGCTCGGGCCGACGACGCATCCACGGCCGACCTCGGGCTCCCGGACGACGGGGTGCGCGTCTTCTCCGAGGCTTCGGTCGGGCCGTACGACACGGTCGTCCTCGGCTCGACGAGCGCGATGGAGGTCATCGATTGGCTGCAGGAGCACGACTACGACGTGCCCGCGGCCTCGCTCCCGCTGCTCGAGCCCTACGCCGCGGCTGGCAACGTGTTCGTCGCGCTTCGTCTGTCCACGCGTCGCGATTCGTCCGTCCTTCGTCCGATCGTCATGCGCATGCAGACGACCGAGGCGTGCCTGCCCATCCGGCTGACGTCCATCGCGACGTTGCCGAACCTGCCGATCACCGCGTTCTTCCTGGGCAGCGAGCTCGTTCGCTCGCAGAACTTCTCGTTCGTCGACATCGACACGGTGAACCCGGCGTTCTGGAACGGGTCACGAACCTGGGCCTCCACCGTGACGCAGGCCGTCGACGCGGCGGGCGGGAAAGCTTTCGCGACCGACTACGCGGGACCGACGCCCGCGGTGTCCATCGAGCTGCCGTCGGTGACCGATCTCGCGACCATCACGGATCCCGTGGATCTCGTGGATCGGCTTCTGGCGCGCGGCTACATGGGCGACGCCGTGCTCTTCGATCTGCTGTCGCGCCATCTGGTGCCTCCCGCCGGGAGAGACGCACGCACGTACTACAACTGTCTCGCGCGAGGCGGTTACGGCTGCGGCGCACCCGTGTCGTTCGATCCGGCAGGGCTCGTCGCCGCGATCGATTCCACGATCACGCGTCCGCGTGCGGACGCTCAGGCGCTCGTGCTCCGACACGGGCGGCTGACGCGGCTCTTCACGACGATGAGCGCCGCAGACATGACGCTCGATCCCGTGTTCGTGCCCGATCCGGATGCGGCGCCCGTCTCCAACGTGTACCTCGCGACGCGCGTGACCGAGTGCAGCGACCGCTACTACGCGGAGAACGCGCCCCAGCGATGGGAGATCGAGGGGCGGAGCTTCCCGTACCGGGAGGGCTGGGCCGCGAGCGACGCGGCCTACTGTCGCAGCCTCGGCGCCTATCTGCCGGGCACCGGGCCTGTCCCACCGCGGAGCGACGATGGCGACTCCGGCGACGGCGGCTGTGGGTGCCGGACCCATCGCGCGTTGCCCGTGCACGGAGGCGCGCTCGTGCTCGCGTTGCTCCTGATCGTCTGGCGGCGCGTGCGTCGCACCCGAGAGCGCTGATCGATTCAGCTGCTCGCGCTCTGCGGCCCGGGATCGCTCCGCGTCGTCTCCATCGACGCCTCGGCCGGAAGGACGACCGACGCGCGCGGCGGTGCGAGGTCCGGAAACCAGTCGAAGAACGCGAGCAGGTAGCGCTTCTGCTCGGGGGACAGGTAGTCGAAGTTCTCGCCTCGATCGATGACCTCCCAGAAGTCCTTCGACTCGACGCCGAGCATCTCGTCGCGAATCGACCCGAGCCGTTCGGGCCGTTCGCCGCGCATGTCCTCGAACACTTCGCGCGCAGCGCGTTCGTCGCCGCGCATGAGGTAGTACGTCGCGAGCTTCACCTGCGCCTTGCGCACGCCCCGCAGCGCCGCCTCCTGCACCTCGTGCTCGCCCTCCTTGTCGACCTGGAGGAAGGCCCGCAGCAGCGGTCCGCGCGAGGACGAGCCGACCTCGTACGCGAGCTCGTTGAGCGCGCACAGATCGTAAGCGACGGTCTCCAGGATGAACGGGAGCTTCGCCCCGAACGCGAGCTGACCGTAGTAGACGAAGTGGTTTGCGATGACGACCGCGCGATCCCCGCGGCCACGGCGGAGCTCGCCCTCGGCAAGGAGCCTGTACTGGTTGAGGACGTTGTACGCCGTGCGCACGTCGTGCGCGTTGACGGTCGCGCGCAGGTAGGTGTTGAAGAACTTCACCACCACGTGGTGCACCTCGTCGTCGCGCTCGGTGTGGGCGCTCTCGCCGAGCAACCGCGTGTTGATCGCGACGAGGTAGTTGATGTCCCTCATCCGATTGAGCGCGGCGTTGTAGATCATCTGGTACTGGCGAAGGATCTTCATCTCGACCCACACCCGTCGATGCGAGATGTCCTCGAGCGACTCGGGCGTCATCGAGACGAAGTCGGGGTTGTGTGCGAGGAACGATCGGACCTCGAACCATTCCTTGGGCAGCGTGTGCGCGATGAGCTGATAGTCGACCCCCAGCATCCGCAGCGCCTCGACGCTCGCCATCGAGATGCCCTTGTCGCGGTTCTCCATCGCGTTGACGGCGACGTCGGCGAGCTGCTCCACGCCGCGGACTGCTTCGATCTGCGACGACGCGATCCCGCGCTGCATGGGCTCGCGCACGACCGAGAGCGTGTGCCGACGCATGCGATCGACGATGTTGAGCGGGCTGACGAAGTGGAACACGTAGGCGAAGTACGGCAGCAGCGCGAGAAGGCTCAGGGTCATCAGAACCACGCTCACGGTGGTCCCGACGTACGGGGTGAAGCTCGACTCGTAGAGGAGCGATTGCAGGATCCCCATGAGCGCGGAGACGACGAAGAGCCCCGAGACGAGGAAGTTCACCGGGTCCTTGATGAAGAGCTCGGTGATGCGGTGCGTGTAGCGGTTGGACGCGAGCTCGACGACGATCGAGACGACCGTGATGGCGACGCCGAGAACCGCGGCACCGACCTCGCCGAGGTTCGACAACGTCTGGAGGCCCGAGGCCGGGTCCGGGTGGAACAGGAGCCTGACGAGACCCGGCCCTCCGGGATTGAGAGCGCGATCGAACAGGTAAGAGAGGCCGAACAGGGACGTCACGCCGCCCGTGAGGAGCACGAACGGATACGCCCAGGCGCCCAGCGCGCTGCGGGGACGATCGGAGCCGTGCGCGGTCACGTTCAGCCCGGCTCGCTCATGCGGACCACGCCCGCTTCGATGAGGCCGGCGAGGATCCGCGTCGCTTCGAGCCGCGACATGCCGGACACGTCGAGCAGCTCGTCGACGCGCGTGTGCCCATCGATGAGCGACAGCAGGAAGCCCGCGCGATGGTCGAGGCCGAGCCACCGGAGCTCCACGGTCGGCACGGCCACCGAAGGCACGCTGCGCATGTCGCCGATCCGCGCGCAATACAGACGCTCCAGCGTCTCCTTGCACGTCTCGACATAGCGGCGCGCGAGCTCGTGCCCGGGGTCCGCGCCGAGGATGAGCTCGGCGGTCGCGAGCGACCCCGTGAAATCCCCCAGCGCGAAACGCTCTTCCATCTCGGTCACGAGATTCGGCGGCTCGATGTCGATCGACGGCAGAGGCTCGACGCGCTCCACCAGCTGCAACGCATCGGCGCCGCGGCGGCTCGATGCGGGGTCGAGCGCCATGTCCTGCTGCGACGCGCGTTTGGGCGGATAGGAGGCGGGACGCCGGGCCCCACGCGGTGGTGCGGGCCGAGCCTGCGCCCATCCGTCGGAGACCTCCAACGGCGGCGCGCTCGCGAACGACTCCCCATCGAGCTCGAGTGCCAGCGCCGGCTCTCCAGGCGCCTCTCCTCGCTCCACGCGTTCGGTCGGCGCATCGAGGTCGGCGAGCGGCGTCTCGATCCGGACCGCGGGCTCGGGCGGCGGAGGCAACGGCAAGACGGGAGCGTCGAGATCGGGCACGTGCAACGACGGCGCGCGGAACGTGAGCGTGATGCGACCGGAATCGTCATCGTGCAGCGAGCCGGACCGCTTGCGACGGCTGCTGCGGCGCGAGCTCCCCTCCGGCGGACGCTGCCCCGGCAGCCGGGGGCCCGGCGCGCTCGACGACTTCCGATGACGAGGGGGTTCCGACACGGGATCACCCAGTCTTCGCGATCACACCCTTGAACATGCGCTGCGTGCGCCCGAGCGCCTCGAGCTGCTCCTTGAGACCTTCGACGTCCTTACGCTCGATGAGCGAGCGAGCGCGATCCAGCACTCCCCGCGCCTTCTCGATCGCATCGCGCCCGAAGTCCGAGCCGCTCACGATCTGCTCGACCTGCGGGAACAGGCGCTCGATGTCGCCCATCAGCTTCTCGGCTTCCTGTCGCGTTCCTTCGAACGCCTCGGTCGCGCGGCGATCGACCGCGTGCGTCTTGGCCTCGTCGATCATGGAGGTGATCTCGTCCTGGGTCAGGCCGCTCGACGCCGTCACGGTGATGGACTGCTGCCGCCCGGTCTCGAGATCCTTCGCCTGGACGCTGACGATGCCGTCGGCGTTGATCTCGAACGTCACGTCGATCTCGACCTGGCCTTTGGCGGCGCGCCTGAGGTCCGTGAGGATGAACTCACCGAGCAGCTCGTTCTGCTCGGCCCGTTGTGACTCGCCCTGGAGCACGAGGATCTTCACGGCCGTCTGGTTGTCGCGCACCGTGGTGAACGTCTTCGAGCTCGACGTCGGCACCGTGGTGTTCTGCGGGATGAGGGGCTCGAAGAAGCCGCCGACCACCATGATGCCCAACGTGTGAGGCGTCACGTCGAGCAGCACCATCTCCTGCTGCTCGTCGAGCAGCGCGGAGCCCTGGATCGCCGCGCCGAGCGCCACGACCTCGTCCGGGTGGACCCCTTTGCACGGCTCGCGACCGAAGAACCCGGCCACCATGTGCTGCACCTTGGGCACGCGGGTCATGCCGCCGACGAGGATCACGTCCTCGATGTCGTCCTTCGACACGCCGCTGTCCTCGAGCGTCGACTCGCAGATCTTGATGGTGCGCTCGATGAGATCGTTGCAGAGCCTCTCCAGCTCGTCGCGCGACAACATGCGCTGCAGGTGCAGCGCCTCGTTGCGCGACGACGAGATGATGAACGGCAGGTTGATCTCGGTCTCGCGCACGGCCGACAGCTCGCACTTCGCCTTCTCTGCTGCGTCCTTCAGACGCTGCAGGGCCATGCGGTCCTGGCGCAGGTCGATCCCGTGCTCTTGCTGGAAGCCTTTGACGAGCCAGTCGATGATCCTGGAGTCGAAGTCTTCGCCCCCGAGGAAGGTGTCGCCTGCGGTCGAGATGACCTTGAAGACGCCGTGGGATCCGATCTCGAGGATCGAGATGTCGAACGTGCCGCCGCCCAGGTCGTAGACGGCCACGGTGCGATCGAGGTTTCGGCCGAACCCGTAGGCCAGCGCCGCCGCGGTCGGCTCGTTGATGATGCGGATGACGTCGAGCCCGGCGATGGCGCCCGCGTCCTTGGTCGCCTGGCGCTGCCCGTCGTTGAAGTACGCCGGCACGGTCACGACCGCCTTGCGGACCTCGTGACCGAGGTAGTCCTCGGCGATGATCTTCATCTCCTGCAGCACCATCGCGGAGATCTCGGAGACGCTGTAGAGCTTGTCCCTGAGCTGGATGCGCACGTCGTCGTGTGGACCCTCCACGATCCGATACGGGCACGTGGCGAGCGCGCTGCGCACCTGCGTGGTGTTCCACTTCCGTCCGATGAGACGCTTCGCCGCGTAGACGGTGTTCTCGGCGTTCGTGACGGCCTGCCGTTTGGCGATGTGGCCGACGAGGCGCTTGCCCGCCTCCGTGATCGCCACCATCGAAGGCGTCGTCTTGTAGCCGCCGCGGTTCGGTATGACGGTGGGTGTGCCGCCTTCGACGATCGCTACACACGAGTTCGTCGTCCCGAGGTCGATCCCGATGACCTTCTCCATGCCCGAAGTCGTCTCCTCGACGGCGCCGCGCCCTGCAGGCTCGTGCGTCCATCCTTGGCTTCAGCGGAGCTTCTGCTTCAGCTCGGCGAGTAACTTTTTCACGGTTTCGTCGTTCGGGTCCAGCTTCGCGGCCGCGTCGAGCTCTCGCCTGGCGTTGAGCGGCATCTCCGCCTCGAGATAGATCTGCCCGAGCAGCACGCGCAGCTCGACGTCGTTGGGTGCCAGCTCGGACGCACGCCGCGCGAGCTGCTGCTGCAGCTTCAGCTCCCCTCCGGACCGACGCAGGCACCGCGCGGCCGCGCCATGGGAGATCGGATCGTCCGGCTTGCCCGCCGCCACACGTTGCCACGAGATGGCCGCGGCAGCGTGGTCTCCGTTGCGCTCCTCGTAGGCAGCCTGCTTCTCGAACTCCGGCAACATCTGCACGCGCAGCGCGGCGCTCACGCGCTGGAGCCCGGCGTCGACCTCGCGGTCGTCGGGCTCGAGCTCCTTCGCGAGCCGGAACGCGTTTGCCGCCGTCACGAGATCCCCCTTCTCCTCGGCGCGCTTCGCGTCCTGCGCGAGCCGTCGCGCCTGGCTCACGCCACCGGTGTGCTGCGACACCGACACCAACGCGCGCTGGAGATCGCGCGCCACCTGCGACGCATCCCGGGGGGGTGGAGGCGTCGGCGCCTGGGCAGGCGGCATCGACGGAGCGCCGGACGGTGGCGGACGCGTCGGCGCGTTTCGCGTGCTGCTCAGCTTGCGTGCGTAGAGCTCGCGTGCCCGCCGTCGGGCTTCCTCGCTCGAAGGAGGGGCTGCCGCTGGAGGCGGAGCGGCAGGGCGGACGGGGGGTGGAGATGGCTTGGCAGGCGCCGGTTTCGGAGTCGCGGAGATCGGCGGCGCCTGAGGCCCACCGATGCCGAGCGCCGCGTCGATCGCCGCCCGCGCGGCGCGCGTGCCCTTCACGCTGCGCAGGTACGCGTCGTACTCCTCGCGCATCGCGGGCTTCGACAGGACGTTGTAGGCCTGCGTGATCCGCTTGAAGACCACGTCCATCTTCTGTTTGTAGGTGCCGAGCTCCTTGCCGTAGAGCGTGTCCGTGTGGAACGTCTTGGACAGCGCGAAATACGCGGACTTGACCGCCTTCTTGTCCGCGCTGTCGTCGATGCCGAGGACCTCGTAGTGGTCGAGCTTCTCGAAGGTGTAGAAGGCGTCCAGGATCTGCTTGCGTCGCGGGATCGGGATCTGGACGTCTTCGTAGAGCTCGCCAGGGTCGTAGGCGCCTCCCACCTCCTCGACGATGCGCGAGAGGGGCGTCGGGCCCTCCGGCTCGGTCGGAAGCGGGCTCGGCGGCGCCTCGCGTGGTCGCTCGCCGCTCGCGAGCTCGACCTCGAGCAGCCCGACCGACGCGAGCCTCGCGATCAGCTCGCGCGCCTCTTCCTCCTCGATGCCGGCGAGCGTCGCGAGCTGAGCGATGGTCGCGCGGCCGTCGACGCGGAACAGCAGGAAGGCTTCGTTCGGCTGGAGGTCGGCGCCGAGCACGTCCGCACCGTTTCGGATGCGCGGGATGCAAGACGCTTCGAGCCGTTCGGGCAGCGTGCTCACGCAGACAACCGCGATCAGGCTATCAGTCGCAGCGACGCGGCTCCACTCGTGCGTCTTCGCCCTGGAAGACGGCCAGAACCCAGCCGGCTCCTTCGGAGATACGACGCACGGTCCGCGCGTCGAGCTCGACCAGGTCCACCACGTGATCCGAGCCCGCACCGCACGCGCCGCGGTTGGTCTCGACGATCACCCACCGGCGAAGCGGCGACACGCGGATCCTCGTTCTCGATTGCACGGAGCCGTGCCCGCGCCCGAGCGGGATGTGGCCGTGATCGGGCGTGCTCAGCGTGTCGCCGTGCACGTCGTAGAACGCTTCCACCCGCGAAGGCTGGTCCGGTCCGCCCCCACGGTCCGGCGCTACCGGTCCGGGGACCGCCGCGCTCGGCGGGCTCTGCGTTCCTCCGCGCGGCCCGACACCAGCGCTCGAGTCGCGCGCGACCTCACCACAGGCGAGCACGAGCACGACGAGCACGAGCGCGTGACAGCGAACGGTCTGGCGGCTCAGCCGGTCACCCATTCGAGCAGGGCCTTCTGCGTGTGCAGGCGCTCTTCCGCCTCGTCCCACACCCGCGACCGAGGACCGTCGATGACGGAGGCCGCGACCTCCTCCCCACGATGCGCCGGCAGACAATGCAGGAAGATCGCGTCGGCGCTCGCCTGCTCCATCAGCGCGTCGTCCACCGTGTAGCCCGCGAACACGCGACGCCGCGCGTCTGCCTCGCCCTCCTGACCCATGCTCGCCCACACGTCGGTCGTCACCACGTGCGCACCACGAGCGGCCTCGGCCGGATCCCGCACGACCTCGATCTTGCCGCGCCCCCATCCTCGAGCGCGCGCGACCAGCTCGCGCGACGGTTCGTGCCCTTCGGGGCACGCGAGCCGGAGCTCGAGCCCGAGGAGCCCAGCCGCCTCGATCCACGACGCGGCCACGTTGTTGCCGTCGCCGATCCACGCGACCCGCAAGCCACCGCCGAGCGAGCCGTGCTCTCGCCGGACGATCGCGAGATCCGCGAGCAGCTGACACGGGTGGTGCGAATCGGACAGCGCGTTGACGACGGGAACCGCAGCGAACGCCGCGAGCCTCTCGAGCGTCGCGTGCGCGAACGTCCGGTGCACGATGGCGTGCACGTAGCGCGACAAGACCCTCGCCGTGTCCTCGATGGGCTCGCCGCGCCCGATCTGCAGGTCTCTGCCCGCGAGCGCGAGCGGATGGCCGCCGAGCTCGACGATGCCGACCTCGAACGAGACGCGTGTTCGCGTGCTCGCCTTCTCCATCACGAGCGCGACGCTCTTGCCCGCGAGCGGCTTCGGATGATCGGCGCTGCCACGCAGGCGCGAGAGCTCCACCGCACGCGCGAGCACCCGTTCGATCCCTTCGGCGCCGAGCGCCTCGAGCGTCAGGAAATGACGCGGACGGCTCACTCCGCCGCGTCCTTGATCGCGTGCGCGGGCGGCGCCGACAACGTCCGATCCAGGAGCGCCACGCCTTCGTCGATCTCTTCGCGCGTGACGACGAGCGGCGGCGAGAACCTCAGCACGCGGCCTCCCGCGATCGACAGCAGCACGCCCTGGCCCTGAGCCGCCATCAACATCGCGCGGGCGTCCACGTGTGCGCGGAGCGACACGCCACGGAGCAGCCCGAGCCCACGCGCGCCTTCGCAGAGGTCCGCGTGCTTCGAAGCGAGCTCCTCGAGCCGCGCGCCCAGATGGGCACCGACCGTCCGCACGTTCTCGAGGATCTTCTCGTCGTCCAGGATCCGCAGCGTCGCGAGCGCCGCGGCGCAGGCGAGCGGGTTGCCGCCGAACGTCGTCGCGTGCGAGCCGAAGGGCAAACCGTCGGCGAGCTTCTCGCTGCACACCATCGCGCCCATGGGGAAGCCCCCCGCGATGCCCTTCGCCAGCGACACGGCGTCGGGCGTCACGTCGAGCTGCTCGTGCGCGAGGAACGTCCCGGTGCGACCGATCCCCGTCTGCACCTCGTCGAGGAACAGCAGCGCACCGCGCTCGTCGCACAGCGCACGGATGCCCGCGAGGTAACCAGGCGGCGGAACCGTCACGCCGCCTTCCCCTTGCACCGGCTCGACGAGCACCGCGGCCGTCGCCGGTCCCACGACCGCGCGGAGCGCATCGAGGTCGCCGAAGGGCACGTGCCGGATCCCGGGCACGAGGGGCTCCATCCCGACGTGGTACTTCGGCTGCCCCGTCATGGAGACGGCGCCCATCGTGCGGCCATGGAAGCTGCCGTCCATGCAGACGATCTCGCGCCGCTCGACTCGACCGTGCAGGTGATGCCACTTGCGCGCGAGCTTGAGCAACGCCTCGTTCGCCTCCGCGCCGCTGTTGCAGAAGAACGCCCGCGTGCCGAACGTTCTGCGGGTCAGCTCCTCCCCGAGCGCGAGCTGCTTGTCGTTCCAGTAGAGATTGGACGTGTGCATCAGCCGCCCGGCCTGCTCGGCGATCGCTGCGACGAGCTTCGGGTGCGAGTGCCCGAGCGACACGACCGCGATCCCCGCGCACATGTCGAGGTAGCTCCGGCCCTCGACGTCCTCGACGCGGCAACCTCGTCCGCGCGTCAGCACCACCGGAGCCGGCTGGTAGTTCGGCAGCAGGTGACCGCGAAGCGCGCCGATCGTCTCTTCGTTCGTGCCCATGCGCGCGGCGTAGCAAACAAGCCGGAGTCAGTAAATGCAGGGCGCGAGCGGCACAGCCGCGCCGGCGTGCTGAGCTGGGTCGGTGCGTCGAGTGGTGGGAGGTCGACGCGGGAGCGAGTCCCCATCGACTCTCTGCGTGATTTTCGTAGGAGGGCTGGGCGCCCCCCTACAACCCCCGTCCTGGCGAGTCCCGATGTATCGACACGCCCTCAGTCACGGCATCTTGCTCCATCGGTCGGACGACACGAGCGCGAGCAGCTCGTCGTGGATCCGTCCGTTGGTCGCGAGCGCGTCGCCGCCGTAGATGGTCTCGTTGCCGTTGAAGTCGGTCAGCCGCCCGCCCGCTTCGCGCAGCAGAACGGCCACCGCGCACAGGTCCCACGGCTTGACGCGCGGATCGACCACGGCGTCGGCTTTGCCTTCGAGCACCGCCGCGTGCCCCATCATGTCGGCGAACCCGCGCGCCGAGTACGCGCGTCGGCCCAGCTCGATGAGCATCTGGCTGCGCCCCTGCTCGGTGAACTGCTCGAGACCACCGTGCATGATCATCGCGTCCTCGAGCCGCTCGATCGAAGAGACCCGCAGCGGCCTTCCGTCGCGCGTGGCGCCGTCTCCGCGCACACCCACGAAGAGCGCTCCGAGCGCGGGCAACAAGGACACCCCGACCACGGGGACGCCTTCCGCCTCGAGCCCGACCAGCAGCGACCACGACGGCAGACCGCGCATGAACGCGCGCGTCCCGTCGATCGGATCGACGATCCAGCGGAACGCTGCCTTGCCCTCGCTCTCGCCGCTCTCCTCGCCGAGAAACCCGTGGTCCGGAAACGTCCGCGCGAGAAATCCCCTCAATCGCGCTTCCACGCGCTGGTCGGCGTTCGTCACCGGCGAGCGATCGGGCTTCTTCTCGATGAGCACGCCGGCACGGAAGAGGGACAGCGCCTCTTCGCCGGCGCGACACACCTCGTCCACGAGCGCCGAGAGCGCGCGCCGCCCACCGATCCTGTCCAGATCGAACGCCTTCATGGCTCCCCCATACCACGACTGCGTCCACGTGATCCGGCCGCGCAGGCTGTGGGCACGAACTGCACGCGACGGTCAAGCCGTCCTTGCGGTTCGGCCCGTGCATCGAGGAGCATGAAGCATGGCCAGCGAGCTCGTCGCGTGGAAGGCGCACCATGCGTTCGCCGAGCCCACCGTCGGAGTGTCCGTAGACGTCACCCTGAGCGGCGAGGTCGAGGTCGAAGGCGTCTGGCCCGACGCGCGCGAGTGGCTGCAGAACGGCATCGGCGCCACCGCCCTGCAATCGTTCCAAGCGCTCGGCCTCACCCCCCGCGACGCCGCGAATCGACTCGACGCATTGTCCGCCGATCTGCTGACGCGATTGAATGCCGCAATCGGCTCCTACAACATGAAGGCAATTCGCGTCGCCCGTCTCGAGGTCCACGTCTCCGACGAAGGCAATCGCGCATTGTCGGACATTCAATCCGCCCTGACGAAAGCCAAAGAAGAGACCCAGCGACGGAGGTCGTTGCCGGGCTGACCGTTCGTCGATCATCGAA